>DAIDMR010000268.1 GCA_027448865.1 Vampirovibrio sp. | reverse complement strand
GCCCGGTGGTGCCCAAAAGCGCCGCCGAGAAAAAAGCGGAAGAAGACGCAAAAAAACGGCGCCTGGAACTTCAGGAAGAGCCGGAAAACCAGGTGACTGTGCCGCTGCCCATCAGCCCCGGCTCCGACGATTAACCCATTCCCCTCTTGGGTCGGGCATGCAACCCTGCCGTTCGGCGATTTAGCCTGCCGGGGAATTCAATCTTCGGCTGCATCCGGCTAGAATAAGGGAACTGGCCATCGGGGAGGGGATCATGGAAATCACAAGCGTCCTGAATTCGAAGCTGGATTTTGCCCATCGGGTTTTGAATGAGTTGATTCAGGATTATTCCAAGCTGGATGACACTCAGCGTATGGAAAAATCCAATACCATCATGGATGAAATCTACAGCTATCTGCAAATTAAAGAAAATTTGCTGTTCCCCTTTATCCAGGAAAAAGGGCTTCACAATGATTTAATCGCCCGCTCCGCGGCGGTTGATCAGGATATTAATCGCATCATCGAGCTGTCCATTATGATGCACGTGGATGAACCCAGCGGAGAGTACTACCATAATATGGTCACCTTGCGCGATTTGCTGGAAAAGGTTCAGCGTGTGGATGGTGAAAGCGTTTTCGCCTGGATTCGGGAATACCTTACGGAAGAAGAGCAGTATTACATTACCAGCCACCTTAAAAACCAGATGACACACGAATCTGTCTCTGCCTCCGGCATGACGATTTACTAAGAGACTGCCCAAAAAGTTTTCAGATCGGTGTGGCCACAAGGTCCTCAAAAATCAAGCCAGGATAGCGCAAGCAAGGCGCTTATACTCATAAGTAACACAGCTGAGCAGCGCACGAACGCAGGAGACGCTCGAAATGGAAGCTTTTCGGATAGTCTCTAATCACCGTTCCCATTGGGGTTCTCAAAACACAGCCTCACGGGTAACCCATCGCTAGACATTCGACTAATTGAAATTTTGAGTCAAAAATTTTTCAATAGAATCATACCAATCGAAAACCAAAGATGGTTTGGGGGATGTATCAGGAATGACAGGCAGCTGAAGCGCCGGTTGACAGTGACTACTTGCAATTATCCAGGCCCATTTTGACCGTTTGATTCCAACATCATTCTGGTCAAACAAACAAAATTGAATTGGCAAGCAACGGGCATGATCGTGATTTTCGCAATCCGGGTGAAATAAAGCGAAATCCATCAAAACCGTGATGCTTGGCCGCAGATTTCTTTTGGGGATCTTATCGAGCCGGTTTCCGGCTCTTTTTTTTGGCCTTTGTGGGCGATCATTCGACTCAATCGTATCCTACAGAAACTGCAAATGCCCAGTCACAGTCAAACCTGAACAATCAGTCAGTGGAGTAATAGGGCTATGCCCGGAAATTTTTTATAATAATCAACACTATCACTAAATGGAAAACGGCATGAGATTTCAAAACAGCCCCCCCTCGCTGCAGGCGCAGGCAAAACCGGCACTTCACACCCGTTTAACAGCCAAAGCGTCCCCGGCCAGGTACACCTTTGGCCCCAATGTTCATGTGAGTCGAAATTGCGTTGAGTTTAAATTGTGGGCGCCCTCGGCGCAAAGCGTGGCGCTGGTATTACCGACACTCAAAAAAGACTCAACCCGATTGCCCATGCAACCCCAATCTAACGGCTGGTACACACTGGAAGTCCCCAATACCGGCCACGGTACCTTGTACCAGTTCCAGATTGACGATCGCTGGCTGGTGCCGGATCCGGCCTCTCGCTATCAACCCGGCGACGTGCATGGGCCCAGTCAGGTGATCGACTTCACCAATCTGCCGCGTTTGCATACGGAATGGGGAAACCGTCCCTGGGAAGAGGCCGTACTGTATGAGCTGCACGTGGGCACTTTTACCCCCCAGGGCACTTTTCAGGGCGTCATTGAAAAACTGGATTACCTCAAAAATCTGGGCATCACCGCCATTGAACTGATGCCCATCGCTGAATTTCCGGGCCAGCGGAACTGGGGATATGACGGGGTTTTACCCTTTGCACCGGACAGCGCCTACGGAACGCCATCGGATTTGAAAGCGCTGGTCAACGAGGCTCATCGTCGTGGACTGATGGTCATTCTGGATGTGGTTTACAAGCACTTTGGGCCGGATGGCAATTACTTGCACCTCTACGCCAAGCCGTTTTTTACCGAAAAATACCACACGCCCTGGGGAGCGGCCATTAACTTTGAGGGCCCCCCCGAAGTTCGGCAATTTTTTATTGAAAATGCCCTGTTCTGGTTGCAGGAATATGGATTCGCTGGACTGCGACTGGATGCGGTGCATGCCATTCAGGATCACTCTCCTCGCCCTTTTTTACAAGATCTGGCAGAGAGGCTCCATCAGACCGCCACCCCTGAAAAGCCCATCCATCTGATTTTGGAAAACGACGATAACCGTGCCCGATTGCTGGAAAGCGGGTATCAGGCCCAATGGAACGACGATTTCCACCATGCCGTCCACGTGATAGGGACCGGGGAAACCGGCGGCTACTATCAAGATTATGATGCCGCCAGCAGCGGACGCCCCGCCATTGCGCACCTGGGCCGCTGCCTGGCGGAAGGGTTTGCCTATCAGGGGGAACCCTCTGCCTACCGCCATCAGGAAACACGCGGGGAAAACAGCAGCCACCTTCCTCCCACCGCTTTTGTCAATTTTTTACAGAACCATGATCAAATTGGCAATCGGGCCTTTGGGGAACGCCTGTCCCAACTGGCTCCGCCCGCCCCCCGGCTGGCCCTGCTGGAATGCCTGCTGCTGGCACCTGGCATCCCCCTGCTCTTTATGGGCGAGGAGTGGGGAACCGAACAGCCGTTTCTCTATTTTTGCGACTTTAAGGGGGACTTGGCCCAACAGGTGCGGGAAGGACGACGCGCAGAGTTTGCCCGCTTCCCGACTTTTGCCGATTCAGCCCTGCGAGAGCGCATTCCCGATCCCAACGATTTGCAAACCTTCCAGAATTCTTGCCTGAACTGGCCCGAAGCGGAAGAAGGGCCGCACCTGTTTTGGTGGAAACACTACACCCGGTTGCTCACCCTGCGCCAGGAGAGACTGGTACCTCGCTTGCCAGATTTTCTGAAGGGAACCCCTAAACGCCATCGCTATGAAGTTTTTGAAACATGCGGCCTTCAGGTGCGCTGGGCGCTTTCCGGCGGTCAACGCTGGCAGTTAACGGCCAATCTGGGAAGCCGGACGTTGACAGTCCCGCCAAGCATTCTCCATAATTTAGTAACGGCAGGGCTTGACTGCGTTTATCACTCCGAGGCCAATGCCGCAAGCGTTTTAGAAACTGGCCAGATGCCGGCTTGGTTCGTGATTTGGCAAACAGGATAGGCAGTAATGGAAACCATGATTCATCAAAATAACGTCCGCAGCCTGGCGCAAGCCTACGGCATCCAGTTGGAGTGGCAGGACATCTGGGGGAATACCCATCCGGTCACGGACGATATGTGCAAGGCCATCCTTTCGGCCATGGAAGTCAGCACCGACACGCAGGAAAATATTGACGCCGCTTTTGAACGCTTGCAATACGCCACCGTGGCTCGCTGGCTGGAACCGGTGCAGGTAGTCTCCGAGACCGAGGCCGCCATTGCCATTGTATTGAATATTCCCCACACCCAAACTGAAGAAACCTTTTACTGGCGCCTGACCCGGGAAGATGGCCAGGTGCAGGAAGGTCAAGTGGTGCCCATTCATCTGCCCCACCTGGGCGATGTGGAGCTGGCCGTACAACACGACAAGGTGGTACGCTACAAGTTCATGCTGACCGGTGATCTGCCCATGGGCTACAATCGGTTCGGTTTAAGCAAAGCCCCCGGTGAGCCCACCGTGGAAATGCTGTTAGTGGTGACCCCCAACCGTTGCTACCTGCCGCCCATCCTGCAAGATGAACCCAACCAGCCACTGAAAAAAATCTGGGGCCCCGCCGTCCAGCTGTACGCGATCCACTCCAAACGTAACTGGGGCGTGGGCGACTTTGGAGACTTAACCCGCATTGTGGACTGGTGCGCGGATCAAGGGGCGGCTATTGTGGGTCTGAACCCGCTGCATGCCCTGTACCCGCACAACCCGTCACACGCCAGCCCTTACTCGCCTTCCAGTCGACTGTTTTTTAACGTGACTCTGCTGGATGTAACGGGCATTGCCGATTTTGAGGAGTCCGCTACGGCCCGGCAACTGGTACTCAGCCCGGATTTTCAGGCCGCTCTGGAGCGCTTGCGTGAAGAGTCCATGGTGCCTTACGGGGAAGTGGGCCACCGCAAGCTGGAAGTCCTGAAACTGCTTTACCAAAACTTCCGGGAAAACCACTGGCGTCAAAATACCGAGCGGGGCCAGGCCTTCGCCCGATATATCCAGGAGCAGGGGAAGCTACTGGAACGTTTTGCCCTGTTCCACGCCCTGCAGGAACGCTTCCACAAGGAAGACGCCAGTATCTGGGGATGGCCGGTCTGGCCGGAAGCCTACCGCAACCCGGATAGCCCGGCGGTTCAGGAATACCTGAAATCCAACAGCGAACAGGTCGCTTTTTACCAGTATTTGCAATGGCAAATCGATTTACAGCTCCAGCAAGCGGGTCAGCGCTGTCTGGAAAAACAGCTGGGCGTCGGCTTGTATATGGACATGGCCGTGGGCGTGGATCGCGGTGGGGCCGATGTTTGGGCCAACCA
>DAIDMR010000267.1 GCA_027448865.1 Vampirovibrio sp. | reverse complement strand
CTTCCAGAATACGGGCATTTAGCAGAGCGCTTTCCACCAACTGGGTGACCAGATCATCGGGATAAGCGTCCTTAATGGGTTTTTCCACGGAGCCACTGTTGACGCCGATGCGGATGGGGATCTCCCGCTCCTTGCACTTGGCCACCACGGCCCGAATGAATTCCTTGCGAGGTTGGTTGCCCGGGTTGATGCGGATGCAATGCACCCCGTTGTCGGCGGCGGCCAGCGCCAGCCGGTAATCAAAATGAATATCGGCCACCACCGGGATGGGCGATTGGGGCACAATGGCCTTCAGAGCTTCCGCCGCTTCCTTGTCCGGTACGGCCAGCCGGATGATTTCGCAGCCAGCGTCTGCCAACCGCTTGATTTGGTAGACGCTTTCTTTCACATCCCGGGTGTCGTTGGTTAGCATGGACTGCACCGAAATGGGGGCGTCTCCGCCCACTTCCACGTTGCCTACCCGAATTTTGCGAGATTTGCGTCTTTGAATTTCCATCGCCTGATACCTGTTTGATTGGTGACGTGCCCCCTATTCTAGCGCCATCACTTCCAGCAGGAAAGAGCAGGGCCTTCTTTACTCTGGGGCCACCCGGTCATTGAGCTGGGCGGCTGGATTCGCTATAATCACGTATTCGGCTCAATGCCGAACTTGTTCATTCCCAACTGATGTAAACAGAAATGATGATTCAGAACACTTGGCTGGCCTTGCCTGCTCACTGGCAGTCCTACCCAGCGGAAACGTCTCCGTGCGGACGAGAATTTGAGAGGGTAACACGTTTCCCCCGACTTTCGACCCTGTATCCCGGAGCCTTGCCCACTTTGGGACGTGGGGATGGGGTTTTCTCCATATTGCCTCGGCCCGCTTTGCCCTTCTCCGTTCTGGATTTTCAACGGCAGCGTCATCAGGCCCAACAGCGGGAAAAGCAGGCCAAATCGCTAGCCAGGGAATTCTGCCGGGCCACGGTGGAAGCCCGCTTTGGCCCGGATGAAAAAAAAGTGCTGCACGTTCTGCAGCGGGTCAACCAGAAGGGGCTGAATCCGGAGTTTGAGCGGGCTGTTCTGGAAGAAGTTCGTCGTCACGGGAAAGGGTTTGCCAGTGTGCGGGAACTGATCGAGGCTGAATTTGCCGGAAACCCGTTTGAGCGGCGGTTTAAAAACGCCGCCTATCAAGAAGCGCTGGATTCCTGGGCTTTGGGTCAAAATACGTATCGGGGTACTGGCTGGGATTATCGCCTGTACGGCATGTATCGCTCTGTGGCGGATTTTGTGGCTGTCTGTCGGCAGCATCCGGCCATGAGTGCTGGTATCATTGGGGCGGTGGCTTTTTTGGGGGCTAAATATCCCTTTCTGGGTGGCTTGTCCGGCTTGGGGATTATGGGCTGGGGCACCGCCGCCACCGTGAGCAACGAAGTGCAGGCCGCGCAGCATCCCCCCCGTATGAATGCGGCCAAGGCCGAACATTACACCGCCAGTGGGGAGAATTTGGCTGCGGTGCTGGTAACCGCCCTGGGTTTCCATGGTATCAAGGACGGCACCATGCTGGGAAAAGCCGCCATCCAGAGTGTTCAGGCCCCGACAGGGCAGCAGCGAAATCCGTTCCACAGGCTGGGACAAAAAGCCGTAGCCGCCATCACCGCCACCGAGCGGAAGTATCCGGGTGTGGTTCCCCACGACCAGACCGGGGCGGGCAAGTGGGTGAAAACCACCCTGTTTGTCTCTGGCCTGCTGGACAACGTCCTATTGCCCTTCAATTGGGCCGCCGACAAGTTGGGCGCAACCCAAAAAACGCCAGATTGAGCCCTAGCACTGCTGACGCTGAGAATGCCTGACTAGTTTTTGAACACGGCGTTCTCAAAACCCGGTGGGGGAAGCCCTTCCTTGTACAGAATGTTCTTGGGCACGCCCAGACTGATCATTTCCCAGGGCAGGATTTCATGTTCGGGGCGCTCCCGCAGGGCGTACCAATCCAGATCCGGGAAATCAATTTGGCCTTCCTTTTTCAGCTCTTTATAAGCCCGATTAACCGATCCCAGGCTGCCGCCCAACTGGTAAAACCGCACGATCAGCTTACTCAAACGGCGATCGCCCCGGGATAAAAAGGCCTGGAAATAATCCCACTTGGCGCTGGAAGCGCGTACATCGGCTACTTTTAGCAG
>DAIDMR010000266.1 GCA_027448865.1 Vampirovibrio sp. | reverse complement strand
AACGCCGAAGTGGTACAAGCCCTTTTGGCTCATCCAGCCCTTGATGTCACCACTCGCTCCGGTCGTTCCAACAAAACTGCGCTGGAACGCGCCCTGGAGTTAGCCAGAGAGTCCGTCAAACCAGACATTGCAGAATTGCTGGAAAATTACATTCAACAATCAAACATCACCTTGACACCCCGCTCAGAGGATAAACCCGATTCTCTGGACAGCATTTGGCAAAAAATCCATGCCCCCCGCTCGGAGAGAGAACCCAAGCCGGACTCAACCGGGGCCTCTTCAAGCAACGGGTAAGTCTGCGGGAACCGCCGGGTCCAGGGTAAAGCTGAAGGTAGACCCTTTGCTGTCGTTGCTTTCCACCCAGATTTCCCCGTTGTGCAACTGCACAATATGCTTGACAATGGACAGGCCCAGCCCGGTACCGCCCATTTCCCGGGAGCGGGCCTTGTCCACCCGGTAAAACCGCTCAAAAATGCGGGAATGGTACTTGGGATCAATGCCCATACCGTTATCAATGACATCCACCTGAATTTTACCCCGCTCATTCAGGCGAGCCTTAATCACCACACGCCCTTCGGTGGGGGTGTACTTAATGGCGTTATCCAGCAGATTGGTCAGCACCTGCTGTAAACTGCTCAGATCAGCCAGGGCTCTCGGCAAACAATCGCTGATTTCTACCGAAATTTGTATCTTCTTTTCATCGGCCTTGTCCTGAACCAGGGTTAGCACCTGCTGAATCAGCCCCTCGACCGAGGTAGGCAGAAACTCCGGCTTGTAATCGGGGGATTCCAGCTTGGAAAGATCCAGCAGGTCTTCCACCAATTGGGTCAGGCGCAGAGAATGCCGATGAATGACCTTGATAAAGTCCAGGCACACCGCCGGATCATCCACCGCCCCATCCAACAGAGTTTCGGAATAGCCCTCAATGGCGCTGAGCGGGGTACGCAACTCGTGGGACACGTTGGCCACAAAGTCCCGGCGCATGCGCTCGGTCTGGCGAATATCGGTAATGTCGTGGCAGATGATCACACAGCCATCCACCGTTTGCGGACTGGGCGCTTCCAGCGGCATGATGGGGCGCACCTCGGGTTCGCCGGAGCCCAGGAATCCCGGAATGTTAATGGGAACAATATGCGCCTCAAAAAACAAGGGCTGCGGGTACCCCTGTTCCAGGGTAATCTCTTCCACGCAGGTGTTGGCCGTGGTAAACACCGTGCGCATGGCGGTTAAAAACTCCGGATTCTGGATGACCGCCTCCACTTGCTGACCCACCACTTCGTCCTTCAGCTGCAAAAACTGCCTGAGCGAGCGATTGACCTGCAAAATTTGCCCATGCCGATCGCAAATCAGGATGCCATCCCGGAACTCTTTCAGCAGCATCATCAAAATATGCTGCTCCCGGAATAGATGCTTGAGCTGGCTGAAACTTTTGGAGGAGGGTGCTGGGTGGCTGGTCATAGGGGCCTTATTCAGGATCGGACGCTTAGTTGGGGCTGGTGACAGGAGCCGAGGCGGCTTCAGAGTGGGAGTCTTCTGGAGACTGCTGGCTGGCCGGAGACGGTTCGCTGGCTGCCGACTGCGTTGTAATGCGATACCCCAGCCCCCGGACAGTTTCCACCATGTCCCGTGCCGGGCCCAGCTTGGCCCGCAGGCGCTTGACCTGGGCATCCACGGTGCGATCCATCACCGACTCGGCCTCTTCCTGCCACACGGTCTCCAGCATCTGCTCCCGAGTCTTGACCCGGTTGGGCTGGCTGGCCAGGGCCATTAAAATCTTGAACTCCGTGTGGGTCAGGGGAACATCCTGATCGTTGACCAGTACCCGAAACTCATCCGGATAAATTTTAAGGCGACCCAACACAATGCGCTTGCCTTCCACCTCGCCGGGACGAAAACCGGAGGTTCGGGCCAGCATGGCCTTGACCCGCAAAACCAGTTCCTTGGGACTGAAGGGCTTAATCACGTAATCCTCTACCCCGCACTCAAAACCGGTCACCCGGTTGTACTCGGACGAGCGGGCAGTGAGCATGATGATGGGAATATGGCGGGTTGCCGGATTGCCTTTCAAATCACGGCAAATGTCGTACCCGGATCGATCGGGGAGCATTAAATCCAGAATAATCAGGTTCGGCTCAAAGCTTTCCACCAAGGGCAGCACGGAGGAACCGTTGTAAGCCGATTCCACCTGCAGGCCATTTTTTTCCAGGTTGTAACGAACCAGATTCACCAGGTCTTTTTCATCATCTACAACCAAAATGCGGGAGGTCATGGGGGTGGGATCCGTTTGGCAAGTGTGACTGTGACAGTGACTAAAACTGAGGTTGGGATAGCCCCTGGGCCAGTTGCATGATAACCGAAACCGGCGCGCTTAGGCCAGGGTGGCCGTAAAAACCGGCCCCAACGTCGGGAGCAAAAACGGATTGTGCGCCGATGGGTTGGCCAAAGCCGGAGGCGTAAATTGCGGGAAAAGCTGCGGAAAAACCGGGGTGGCCAAAGGGAAAGGGCTGCTGTCCGTAGCGGGGCCCGCCTGGGCGAAGGTCAACGGCTGCTGCTTGATTGAGTGATGGCCGCCAGTCATTTTTTTTTCAAGCGCTTTGTCCTGACGGACATCCTCGTCCCGATCATCCTCATCGTGATCCTCATCCCCTTCAATGACGCTTTCATCCAGCGCTCCACCCGGTTTCCAGAGGTTGCGAGGGGCCACTTTCCGACTGATGGCCTCAGCGGCGAAAATGCCCAGGGTAATGGGAATGGCCTTGAGCAGGACTTGATGACCGGCGGCCTTTTGCAGGAAGTTTTTCAGTCCCTGAAAGGGGATGTGCTTCAGGTTGAATTGATGGCCCAGCCAGTCCAGAGCCGCCGTAAAAGCGGAAACCATTCCCAGTGTGGCGGATTCCCGCTGGATGGTGTTCTTTTTCACACGCCATGGGGCGTTGCGATCATCCCAAACCCGATACCCACTGCCCACCCCCTTGGTGGCCACGCCAGCCAAAGCGGTGTGGAATACTTCCCGGGCAATACTGGTTGTAACAGGGTTGATGGCCATTGTGGCGACAGGCTTTCCTAAACACTGATGTCCTGGATTCTGAGGTCATCCTATGGAAGTCCTGTGACATTTTGATGACAGCATGTCTGAGTAATACAAAATGTAAACTTCCGTAGAACGCCCCAACCTGATTTCAACCAAGTCTCTTTGGCCCATATCTGTTTTAATTAAGAAATATTCATAAAAATTAAAGATCCCGGGCATTCGGTCGAAGCACAGTTTAAGGCATTTTTACAGGTAGCACGGAGATGGGTTTCCCCACTGCTTTTTCCAAGCTGGTTTGGCAAAGCCATGGCCCACTGGAATGGGCCGACCCACTGGCGAGCCAGTGGCTAAGCCGATCACAAGCCGCGCATTCCCCGGGCGAACTGGCGGCTGACGTTTTTCTCTCCGGTTGGACCGGGCCATTGGCCCAACAGTTTTCCCAGTCCCATCTGGCCGGGCTCATTGATTTCCACGCCCTGGGCTGGTTGCTCTTCTTTTGCGCCATGCTGGTCTATGCGCTGAACAAGGAACAGTGGTTGCGCATGCAGCGAGAAATGCGCAAGATGGCCATGTTCGATCCCCTGACCGGGCTTCATAACCGGGCCCTGCTGGAGGAGACGGTTCGCGAGAAAATCAGGGTCAGCAAAGACAATTCCAAAAAGTTTGCCCTGATGCTCGGCGATCTGGATCGCTTTCAGCAGGTAAACGACACGCTGGGCCATCAGGCCGGGGACCATTTGCTGAAACAGGTGGCTTTCCGACTGAAAAACATTTTACGCAGCACCGACTTTGTGGCCCGGCTGGGCGGGGATGAGTTCGCCATCATCCTGGATTCGCTGGATCATGAAGGGTTCGTCAATCAACTGGCCCAGCGCATTCAAAAAACGCTGGATGAACCCATTCTGCTGGATGGTATGGCCATCAAGGCGGGCATCAGCATGGGCATCGTCCTGTACCCGGACGACGGCGACGATCTGGATACCCTGATGCGACACGTGGACATTGCCCTGTACCGGGCCAAGGAGCGCCGGGACTGCTTTACCTTCTACGACGCGGGCATGGATGAGTACAACCGAAAACACATGCAATTGCAAAACGACTTGCGGGAGGCCATTAAAAATCAGGATCTGGAAGCCTACTACCAGCCCAAGGTAGACTGTAACACCCATGAGGTCAAGGGGCTGGAGGCGCTGGCCCGCTGGAGTCACCCGGAGCGAGGCATGATCTCTCCGGCGGAGTTTATCCCCATTGCCAAGAAGAACAACCTGATTGGCGGCCTGACCCTGGTGATGCTGGAAAAGTCCATCCAGCAAATCAGCCAGCTCTACCATCAGGGTGTAGACATCCTGCTGTCCGTGAATATCACGGAGCAAAACCTGGGCGATCTGGACTTTCCGGAGACTGTGGCCGAAATCCTGTTGCGGCACAATTTTCCGCCGCAATGCCTGGAATTGGAGATCACGGAAGACGTGATCATAGACAACGTAAAAAACGCCGCCCGGGTCACCGAGAAACTGAAAAACCTGGGAATCCAGATTTCCATTGACGACTTTGGCACCGGGAACTCCTCCATTTCGTATCTGAAAAAACTGCCCATCAACACCCTGAAAATCGATCTCTCCTTCATTCGGGAAATGAACCGCAGCCCCGATGACGCGGCCATCGTCAAGACCACCATCATCCTGAGCAAAAGCCTGGGACTGTCGGTGGTGGCAGAGGGCGTGGAGGACGAGCTGACCCTGCAGCGCCTGAACGACTGGGGCTGTGATTTGGCCCAGGGCTTTTATGTCTGTAAGCCCATTCCTCAGGAAGAGCTGCTTCTGTGGCTGGAAAAAGGGCCATGGAAGCCGGTTTTCCGCACACAACCCGAGCAGCTCCTTGCCCCGCAGAAGGAAAAGGAGGGGGAAGATCCCGCTTCCAACGTGCGCCCCTTCAAGCGCTCGCAAGCCGGGGGCCTAGAGTAGGAGCTTGGAATAGAGGTCTGGAATAGCCGTCTGATGAAAGCGCGATCGGCAAAATAAAAGCGAGGAATCAATCCTCGCTTGCATCCAGTCGTGCAACACAAAGGCCAACGGCCTTTTTCCTCACATAAAGCGACGCAACAGGCCACAGGCCGATTGAATCGCACCCCTCACGGCTCTCTCCTCTCTTAAAAGCAACGGGGAAGCGTTTCCTCCCCTCAATACGGCCAGCGATAATTCCGGCGGCCCAAAGTCAAACAGTCCGGCCAGTGCCCGTATCAGGCTGCGCCAGTGCAGGACAGGCAGGCGTCTGTTGATAAACCCATGATGGCAAGTCCACACCCAATGGGGACCCTGTGGTTTTGTGGGCTGTTTAAGACTCATGGGGCAAACCCTCCTTCGGGCAAGCTCTCCTTTGGGCAAATCAGGGGCCTACCCGATCAAATTTAGGCAAATTGTACGTTCAAACACGGGCAGGCAAGCTCTTTGGATGGAAAGAGGCCGGCATTGAAACAAATTTCACTTGCGCTTTACAAACACTTCAGACAAATCGCTCACCGCGAAGGCGATCACAAGAAAATAAAAACAACCAAACGACGACAATTGCCTGTCACCCGACCGAACGGTGCCAGAATGTCCAAATCGGATACCCAAATCGTTCCTGCCGTTTCAGGCGGTGGTCAGTCCCGATACCAGTCGGGCCAAAACCTCATACAAGGCCTCTGGCGTGCCGGTGTTGGGCAAAATCACCCCTCCCGGATGTTGCCGGGTCAAAGTCTGCTTTTCCTCCCGGCCAAGCTGACTGCGAATGCGGGCCAGGGCATCCGTTTCGCGCATCCCTCGCTTCTGAATCAATCGCGCCAGTTGCACCTCCGGCTCGGTGTCCAGCAGCCAGACCTGATCGTAGCGCTCGGCCAGACCGGATTCAAACAGCAGGGGGATAATGGCCACAGCGGCCATACGGGAAGCGTTTTCCCGGAAAAATTCCTCAATACACTGCCGGGTTTTGGGATGAATCCAGCCTTCCAGCAACTTGCGTCGCTCGGGATTCTGAAAGACCTGCGCCCCCAAGGCTGGACGATTCACCGCCCCGCTCTCGTCAAAAACCGCCGGGCCAAAGGTTTCCCGAATATTGGCCTTCAGTTCAGCATCTTCCCGCAGCAGGGCATGCACCACATCGTCGGCGTCAATGACCGGAATTCCGCAACCTTTCAGGTACTCCCCGGCCAGGGACTTACCACTGGCGATCCCCCCGGTGAGGGCAATTCGACACACCATCAAAAAATCCTTGCGCTCAACGCTTTCCCTGATAGCTTACTGCCTGGCTTGTGAGATAATCAAGTTTGACTGTGCTGTCCCGACCGATTTTGTTCCGGGCAGCCCCCAAAGGACAGCTTCCAAAGGATTTACTGTGACCACCTGGAACCGTTTCGACCGTTCGCAAAAAATATTTGTGTGGCTAACGGCCATTTTTGTCATCTCCCTCTTTATCGCCGATGAGGTGGGGGCCATGCTGTTTTCCTTCCGCCTGCCATTTTTGAAGGATCCGGTGCTGCTCTCCGCCGGAATTATTCCCTTTCCGGTCACCTTCATTCTCACCGACCTGCTGAACGAGTTTTACGGCAAGCAGGGTGCCCGCTTTGTGACCTGGGTGGGCTTTGGCATGTGCCTGCTGGCCTACGCTTACCTGACCGTGGGCAGCTGGCTGCCGGTGGATGCCGGAACTTTTATCCCCAAGCCGGTGTATCTAACCATTTACAAGCAGTATACCGGCATGTTTGTGGCGTCCTTGCTCGCTTATCTCATTGGGCAAATGCTGGACATTCAGGTGTTTCACACCATACGGGCCATTACCAAGCACCGCTTCATCTGGCTGCGGGCCACCGGCTCCACGGTCATTTCCCAGATGTTTGACTCGCTGATTGTGACCTCGATCGCCTTTTGGGGCCAGATGTCGCTGAATGACATGCTTCGGCTGGCCATGGGCAATTACACCTGGAAGTTCATCATCGCCGTGGGCATTACCCCGTTGCTTTACCTGGGGCACATGATCCTGAAGCAGCTGATGCCCCAGCAGGAACGCCAACTGGAATCCGTCGAGCCCGAGTACAAATCGTGAGAGACTCGCTTTTGAGAGGCTTTCGGAATTTTGGCTTGCTTTCCGGCAGGGATTTGATCATAAAATGCGGCAATACGCACCCGCCATGTCCAACCGAAAAATTCGCCTTAGCAAAATCCCCCCGATTAAAATTTCTCACAGGTAAAATGTCTCCAAAATGTGCCCCTCGATGACCAAGAGCGTGATTTTCGATGTTTAATCTGCTTCCCCGGGAAGATAAATTCCTTAAAATGCTTCAGGATCTGGAAATGGCCTCCAATCGTTGTTCCAGATTGCTGAAAAAACTGGTGGAACACCGTGATGATGAGGCCGTGGTCAAGGAAGCAGCCGAAGAAATTTACCGGCACAAACGGGAAGCCAAGAAAATACAGGAAACCCTCACTCAGGAAATCTGCCGCACCCTGATCACCCCCTTTGACCGGGAAGATCTTCAGGAATTCGCCGTGGCCCTGTACAACATCCCCAAGCTGGTCACCAAAATCACCGATCGCCTGAATACCCACCACATGTACCCCTACAACGGGGATTTCAACAAGTTTGTGGAATTAATTGACCGGCAGGCCGAGGCCATGTCTGCCCTGATCCGGGAATTATCCGGCAAACTGAACTCTCGCACGGTCAACGCAAAGGCCGCCATCCTGCACGAACTGGAAGATCAGGGCGATGTGGTTCTGGGCCAACTGATTGCCAGCTCCTTTCACGATATTGAAGACGTCCGCGAGCTGATTTTGCGCAAGGATATCTACGAGATGCTGGAAGACGTCACCGATCAGTACCGGGACGCGGCCAACGTGGCCATGCAAATCATTCTGAAGCACACCTAGAACGGGCAAGGAGTTCTTGTAAACGATGGATTTCGGACCCGAACTGCTGATGCTGGTGGCCATTATCGGGCTGGCCCTGGTGTTTGATTATATTAACGGCTTTCATGACGCGGCCAACGCCATCGCCACGTTGGTAGCCACCAAGGTCATGACCCCTCGGGTGGCTGTGATGTTTGGGGCCATCTTTAACTTCGCCGGGGCCCTGATGAGTACGGAAGTGGCGGCCACCATTGGTAAAGGCATCGTGGACGCCCCATCCATTACCATGCCCATTGTGCTGTGCGCTTTAATCGGCGGCATCACCTGGAACCTGCTGACCTGGTGGTGGGGCTTGCCCAGCAGTTCTTCTCACGCCCTGATTGGCTCCTTGCTGGGGGCCACTTTTTTCGCCAGTCGCAACGGTTATCAGCACATCTCCTGGGAAACCGTGCTGCAAAAAATTGTGCTGCCCATGTTCACCTCCCCGCTGGCGGGCTTTGTAATGGGCCTACTGATTATGGCCGGGCTGACCTGGCTGGTGTTTCGGGTACACCTGCACCGCATTAACTGGACATTTGGCAAGCTGCAGGTGGTTTCCGCCATGTTTATGGCCCTTTCCCACGGGAATAACGACGCCCAGAAATCCATGGGCATTATCGCCCTGGCCCTGCTGACCTACAGCAAGATGCCCGGTGTGCAATTCCCCAGCTGGTTTTTTGAGTCGGGCGAAGGCTTCCATGTCCCCCTGTGGGTCATTGTGTCCTGCGCCAGCATGATTGCCCTGGGCACCCTCAGCGGCGGCTGGAAGATCATCCATACCCTGGGCAACAAAATGCTCAAGCTGCAACCCATTCACGGTTTTGCCGCCGAAACCACCGCTTCAAGCATCATTCTGGCCGCCAGTCACTTTGGCGTCCCACTTAGCACCACCCATGTCATTACCTCATCCATTATGGGCGTGGGTGCCACCAAACGACTTTCTGCGGTAAAATGGGGCATCGTCGGTAACATTTTATGGGCCTGGATTCTTACGATTCCCCTGACGTTCCTGTTTTCCGGGGCCCTGATGATCGGAATCAACTGGTTGCAAACCCTGTGGCGATAGCACACCGGACGATTCAATGAGGAGTGGCACATGGAGTTTTTTCATACCCTGTTAGAGCTGGTAATGGCTTTTATTCACACCGTCATCGCCACCCTGGGCTACGTGGGCGTGGCCTTGCTGATGGCCATCGAATCGGCTAACGTGCCCCTGCCCAGCGAATTCATCATGCCCTACGCCGGCTTTTTGGTGCAGCAGGGCAAGCTGAACTTTCATCTGGCCGCTTTGGCCGGCGCGGTGGGCTGTGTGCTTGGTTCGATTCCCTCCTACTTTATCGGCCTGTTCGGGGGACGCTCCTTTTTGCTGAAGTACGGCAAATGGCTGCTGCTCAGCGAGCATGATCTGGATGAGGCGGAGCGCTGGGTGGATAAATACGGCGATCTGGCCTTTTTCATCTGCCGGATGCTGCCAGTGGTGCGCACCTTTATTTCGCTGCCCGCCGGGATTTTGCAGGCCCACTTCTACCCATTCATTCTCTATACCTTCATTGGCTCCCTGATTTGGTGCTACGGTCTGGTTTACGTGGGCGTTTACTTCGGGGAGAACCTGGAGGCCTTCCGGGCCATCTGGCACAAGTTTGATTACGCCATCATCGGCCTGCTGGTGGTGCTGGGTATCCTGTACATCTGGAAGCACGTCAAACACATTCGTAAAGATCAGCACAAACTGGCCCAGCAAAAACTGACCGAAGCCAGCGGCACCCGTCAGGACGGTTAAGGTGAGCGAGGCTGCGGGCTCATCCCACACGAATGCCGACCCGTCCCCGCAAGCGCTTTTACCCACCCTGGGCTGGTTCTCGGCGGCCTGTATCGTAGCCGGTTCAATGGTGGGTTCCGGTATTTTCATTGTCTCCGCCGATATCGCCCGCACCCTGGGCACCGGCGGCTGGTTGATGGCCGTGTGGTTGTTTGCAGGCGTCCTGACCTTGTTGGGGGCGGCCTCCTATGGCAGGCTGGCCGCTTACATGCCCAAGGCTGGAGGGCAATACGTCTTTCTGAAAGCGGCCTGGGGCGAGCTGCCTGCCTTTTTGTACGGCTGGGTGTTGCTGACGGTTATTCAAACCGGCTTTTTGGCCGCCGTGGCTGTGGCCTTTACCAAGTTTCTGGGGGTGCTGATCCCCGCCATGTCCTCCGTGCCCATATTGCCCGGCCTGCCCATCAGTGTGCAAAGCCTGCTGGCTGTACTGGTGCTGTTTTTGCTGACCGCCTTTAACAGCACGGGCATTCGCAACGGGGCCATGCTGCAAAACGTGTTTACCAGCCTGAAAGTGATCGCCCTCATCCTGCTGATTGCCGTGGGGCTGGCTTTTGGTAAAAACCTGACCCAGGTGGACTGGTCTTTGCAATTGCCGCCACACCAAGGGGCTCAAGGAAACTGGCTGACCCTGTTTGCCTTTGCCTCTGTGGGGGCGCTCTTTTCCGCCGATGCCTGGAATTACGTCACCTTCATTGGCGGCGAGGTTAAAGATCCTTCCAAAACCCTGCCCAAGGCCCTGATTTTAGGCACGGTCACCGTCATTGCCCTCTACCTGCTGGCCAATTTGGCGTATCTCAACCTGCTGCCCCTCTCCCTCATCCAGAGCGCCCCCGAGGATCGGGTGGCCACAGCGGCCATGGACGTGGTGTTTCCCGGTGGGGGGGTCCTGCTGATGGCGTTCATCATCCTGATTTCCACCTTTGGCTGCCTGAATGGCATGCTACTGGCCGGGGCCCGGGTGTTTTACGCCATGGCCAAAGACGGCTTGCTGTTTGAGCAATTCGGGCAGGTGCATCCTGAAACGCATTCCCCCAATTTTTGCCTGTGGGCACAATTTGGGTGGGCCGCCGTGCTGGCCCTGTCCGGCACCTACGGCCAATTGCTGGATTATATTGTTTTCTCCGCCCTGATTTTCTATATTGTGACCATGCTAGGCCTGCTGCGTTTGGCCCGCCGGGTGCCAGAAGCCGTTCGCATGACCCGCAAGCGGGACTTCGCCTTACCGATGGCTTATATTGCCGGGGCTTCGTTTATCGCTTTTTTCCTGCTGTTTGGGGATTTTTTCACTCCGGATTACTTGAACCGTTTTCAGACTGATTTATGGCACACCAAGTTTTTCACTAGCCTGGCAGGTTTGGCCCTGACCGCCTTGGGCTGGCCAGTCTACGCCCTCTGGAAACGGTATCGCTTACTCTAGATCCCGCTCACACAGGTGACCGCGAATGGCCTCAGCAATCGCCTGATTCTGGATTTCCCTGGCGTAAAACAGCGGGGTTTGCCCCCACATATCCGGGATGGTGGCATCAATCCCCGGATGACGGAGCAGGGCCTTTACCATCTCTTCCGAACCCACCAGAACGGCCAGTGACAACGGTGTGACACCCATGACATTGCGAGCGTTTACATCAATCTCGGGATGGCTCAACAACAGTTTCACCGCAGCCGGGTTGTCCGCTCCCACCGCCTCGTGCAAAGCGGTATCCCCACCCAGATCGAATCGGTTCACGGCGATATCCGGGTGTTCCAGCAGGGCCTGCAGCACGGGGGGATTTTTCTTTTTGGCCGCCAGAATCAGGGGTGTTTGCTGATGCAAATTCTCGGCATTGACCTGTAGATCCGGGGCTGCCAGCAATGCATTCAGGCAATCCAGAGCCCCGATGAAAGCGGCATAATGCAGGGCCGTGTCCCCATCCTCATCCCGCTGATTGACATTGATGCGGGGATGCGCCAGCAGCAGGCGGGCAATAGCAGGCTTGTTCCGGCCTACCGCCTGCATCAACGGCGTGGCCTGCGCAAAGTCCGCCCGATTCACATCCACCGCCGGATGCGTCAGCAAGCGCTGAATCAGACTTTCATCCGAAGAACGCCGGATGAGCCGGTACAAGGGCGTCTCCTTGGCGAAGTTAGACAGATTCACATCGGTGGACGGGTGACGCAACAAGGTATCCACCACGCCTTGCCGGTTGTTTTCCAACGCCAGAGACAGGGCCGTATAGCCGCTGATGTCCTGACTGTTCAAATCCACGTCGGGAAGCTGGGCCAGCGCGTCCACAAAGGGTTGATGCCCTTTAATGGCGGCCATCATCAACGGGGTAATGCCCAGTATATTAGGATGGTTCACTGAAAGGAGGGAATGCTGTAGCAAGGCAAGCGCCGTCTCCGCGTTTCCACACCGGGCCGCCACATGTAACAGGCCTTCCCCCAGCCAGTTTTGCACCCCGACGTTGGACTCCGGATGCCGCAAGAGCAGTTTCACGGTATCCGCGTTTCCATACTCCACAGCCAAACTGAGGGCTTGACGCATCTGCCGATCCCAGGCCCCGACGTGCAGGTC
>DAIDMR010000265.1 GCA_027448865.1 Vampirovibrio sp. | reverse complement strand
TTCCGCCAGCAGGCGCAGCCGTTTGGGCTCATCCACATTCAGCACCCGCCAGAAGTCCAGGGCATCCCCCGGATAGACTCGTTCTGGATCCCGACGTCCCCGGTAGCTGCCCACCCCGCCGAAGATCTTGTCCAGCAACCCCCGGATGCTCCAGAGCCAGTTGCCGTAATACCAGCCGTTTTCCCCGCCAATGCGCACAATGGCGTGCCACAAATCGTCTATGCAGCCTTCCACCCGAATGACCCGCCGGTCCTTGAACAACGTGCCACCCGACCAGTCTGGATCTCCGGGATAGCGGGTTTCCACCGGCGGCAGATAGCCCGCGTCCGTCCAGTGGCTTGCGTCGGCAAGGGTTTTATGTGATGACCTGCTACAACCAAAGCGGCCAGACCATGAAGGCGCAGGTCAGGCAATTCACCAACAAGCTGCGGGAGAATCCGGGGGCAGTCTCTGTGGTGTACTATTCCGGCCACGGCGGGTCCATTAACGGCAATAATTATCTCATTCCCACCGAATTTACCGGTTCCCTCCCGCCCGACTTCGAGCAAAGCGCCGTTTCGGTAGATTACTTGCTCAAGGAACTGAAGCAGGCGGACAGCTACTTCAACATGATTTTTCTGGATGCCTGCCGCACCCCCCTGATGAACGGCACCCTGTTTCGCTCCGGGAAAACCGCCCTGAAACAATGGGAAACCGAACCCGGGCCCGGCTTGGCCAACACCTGGATTGAATACGCTTCCCGGCCAAAAATGCCCGCCATCCAAAAGGGCAATGAAGGCCTGTACACCAAGTATCTGGTGGAATTTATGGGTCGCCCGGATCTCAACCTGAAGGAAGTGTCCATGTACACCAGCTACGCCCTGGAAAGTGACCCCACCGCCCAGCGGGAAGGCCAACATGCCCGCACCCAAACCGACTTATCGCATACGGAAAGCATTGCCCAAGCCTTTTCCTTTGCCCGGCACTGCGCCAATCCCCTGCCGCACGTGCGGTTGTCCACCACGCCCTGGGCCAGTATATCGGGGCCTGGTTTTATGAGCGCCGCTTCAACCAGCACTCCGACGTCGTCCTTTTCCAGTTAGTTAGGCGTAGAAATCCAGTTTGCGGCCCAGGTTTGGATTGAGGGGCGGACTACTGGGCTTGTTGGCTGCCTGAACAGGCATTGCTTGCCCAAACGAAATGGTTTTGGCCCCAAAAGCCGGAGAAGTCTGGGCGGCGGCCTGAGCAGGCTGCGTAGCCCGTTGCGCTTGCAAGCGGCTGGCTTGCTGAACCGGATAATGGCTTCCGAAGGATTGAATGCGCATGGTCGAGATCCAGTCTTGATTCTACTCAGTCTTGATTTTGCCCAGCCTTGAATTTACAAGGAGGGCTTTACTGTGATGAATGGTGTGAATAAAAGGCCATAAAGCCAAATTCTTTTTATAAATTGGTTTTATCGCTACATGACTGTACCACAAACACCGGGAAAAAGCCGATTTAAGGCCTGCCCGCATGGATTTGGCCTTTTCAAGCTTTACAAAACCGTCACCAAACTGTCATCAAGTTGTCTTACAACTGACGCATAATGGCATCCATAGACAGTGAAACGCAAGCAATTGCGATTCAGGATGAAGATACCCCCTAACATATAGCAATCCCCGACTCGCCCGGTGTTGTCATCAGGCGGGTCTTTTTGTAGGCACGCCCCCGTTGTCCATGCCCGCCGGGCCGACGCACCCATTCGGGCATGGCATAAGCAAATCTGGCATAGCACAAATCTGAATTGTGATGCTTTAATACAGCACGTTGGATCATCATCCAGCATCACTACGTCTCATCAACACAACGTTCATCACAAATCACCACGCGCCTCTATTTTTAAAATTGAAAACCGCTTCCATTTCGAGACACCGATCAAGTTTCCGAGGATTCACGTATGCAAATACAGACTTCCGTTTACAACCTGCGCCAGCCAAGGCAAACGGCCACCCCGCCGGGAGGCTCTCCCCGTTTTGCCGGAAAAGACACCGAAACTGGCAAAGGCGTCGAAACTGGGAAAGATACTGAAAAAGGCACTGAATTACCCTGGGTGGGTACAGTCCTCAGCTCGGATTTTTTTCTAAGCTCAAAGGGAGGGGTGCCTGCCTTGCAGGGGTTAATGAACGCCATTACCCATGGGAACCACCACCCTGAAAGCAGTAAAGATGCCGAACATAGGCAAGCGCTTCTCAACACCTTTCACAGCCTGCTGAAAACAAGTCGGGCCACACTTTCCCCCTCCGAGTGTTTTCCTCTGCTGGACTCCCTCTTGTCTGGCAGTCCGAGTCAGAAACAACTGGCTGAAAAGTTGGGCAGAGCATTCAACACCACCGTTCCGGATGCGCAAACCCTTGAACGCGCCCAGAACCAACTGGATCGATTTACCACCCTATTGCCCTGCAAAAGCCCCCTACTGACCGCGTTTGATCACCTGGCGGGCCTAAATCCGCAGGCCTTGCTGGCCGGGGAGCAGGCGGCACAAGTTCCGCCCAAGCCGGCAGGCTTTGACCGCTTGAGCGCAGATGAACAGCAAGCGCTGGCCAATTTGATTGAAACCACGCCCGGCCTGGACAGAAACCGTTCCCTTCCAGCCCAAAGATACCGGAACCGAACCCAGACCGTGACCATTAATGGGTATACGCCCCTCCATGTGGCCGCGGAATATGGATATCTGCCCATTGTGAAGGCCTTGCTCAAAATGCCGGACGTGAACGTAAACGCCAGAGTCGACGCCCTCTATGTAGACAACATCCTGGCCTCGGCGGTTCTAAGTGGAAACGCCGAAGTGGTACAAGCGGTCAAAGCCTGCCGGCTTGGGCGGAACTTGTGCCGCC
>DAIDMR010000264.1 GCA_027448865.1 Vampirovibrio sp. | reverse complement strand
CCGATCCTGAGGTCACTGCCCGTGACGCCTGGCATGGGTCAAGCCCCTGTTTTTAGAGGAGGACAGGCATGACGCATCGGGGTAGGATTAATGTCAAGGCAGCGTGAGCAATTTGGGAGCGAGGGCGTGGATCAGATCGTAGCGGACTCCATACGCAGTACATCGGAGAAGCTTCGGGCCATGGTGGTAACGCGGTATTTTAACCTGGAAGGGAGCATGCACTTCCCGCGTCTGGGGAAAGAGGGACGCCGACTGTCCAACATGCTCAACAGCGATCGCAAGTTCATCGCCATGACCAATGTTAAAATCATCAACCGCATGAATGGGTTGCAAGATCCCAAAATCTACCCGTTTATTCAGGTTAATGTGGAATCGATTGAATTTATTCAACCCTACGACGATCCGGAAACGGTCTCGGAGGCCAGCGAGGCCAATCCGTCCAGTATGCCTTGAGCCAGTCGGCCATAATCCGCTTCAAACAGGACATCGTGGTAAAAGTCAGGGTAGTTTAGCAACTGTTTGGGTGTGTTCCGGGGGATGCGCTCGTAGGCCTGCCGCATGGCCATGGGGTTACAGACGATATCCTGTCCGGGAATAACCATTAAAGCCGGGATCTGGAGGGTCTTTATTTCCCGCATGGCCTGATTGCACCAATCCCGCACGCCCAGTAAAAAGCCCGGGGTCAGGGGCATTTTCAGGGCGCCATTGAACTGGGGATCGTTCAGGATGGCCGGGTTGCGGGTAATGGCTTCCAGTCCGTAGGGTAGTTGGGTGCGGGCCTTGGCCCCCAGTAGCAGATGACTGAGTACGTTGCGCAGCACGTAAGCCGGGCTGAAGGTTTGTTGATGCGGTTGGTAGGCCGGCGCCAGCAGGGTTACGCTGGAGAATCGCGCCGGGTGGCGGGTGGCTAACAGGGTGGACAAAACCCCGCCCAAACTGATGCCGCACAAGGCTATTTTGTCTGGGGTTTGCGGTCGAAGCACCTGCTGATGAAAAGCCTCCAGATCCTGCCAGATGACGGGGGCCCTGGGCAGTGGGGTGTCCACCGGGTTCAGGCCAAAGCCTCGCAAGTCCGGGGCGTAGATGGGGTTGTAGTGGGGCAGCAACAATTCCAGAAAATGCAGGGCCCCCTTCACCGAGCCCCCCAGACCGGGAATGAATAACAGGGCCTGACCACTGGCGGGGGCCTCACGATGGCTCAGGCGTCCGTATTTCAGGGGAGAACCGTCGCTGCTTGTAAAGGATAGCACTTCAAACATACTGGGTATCATAGGGCTTGTGGGGGAACCAAGGCAAGCCTGTGTCAAATTTGCCCAATTTTCAAGGTGAGCATCCCTTCCCCAAACGTTTATAAAATTGCGCACCGCTCAGACAAACGGCGGAGCTGCTTCTGGCAACGTTGCCAAGTCCATATTTTTAACTCGCTGTACTCAAACCGTTATAAACGTTTGGGGAAGGGACGCTCACCTTCTTTTATTTTATTTAGGCCAAAACCGGACTGGGTTGCGGCTGGTATTGGGTCAGCCATTGGTAATAAGCGATCCGGTTCAGGATGGGGTGCCCCTGGGCGATGAGTTGCTCAAAGTCTTCCGGGGTGGGTAGGCTGTAATACTGGCTGTCCGCTTCCGACTGAGGGAGGGCGGTGGGGATTTGCCCTGTGCGGTAAGCGGCAATGGCCCGCAAAATGCTGGCCGCCGCTGGCTCATAAAGGGCCACGGTATGCTCAAACAGCGATTCCCCCGGTTTCACGGGAAAGGTTTGCCGATCCACGATGGCCCCAGTGTCGATGGTGCCATCGGTAATGGTGTGCAGGGTAAAGCCGTATTCGCTGCGCTGGTGCAGCAAGCTCCAGAAGGTGGCCAAAATGCCCCGATACTGGGGGAGCAGACCTGAGTGCAGGTTTAAAATGCCCAGCCGGGGGATTTGCAGCACGGGCGCTTTAAAAATGTGGCCAAAGCGAATGGAAATGATCAGATCCGGGGCAAAATCGCCGATTTCCGCCAGGACATCCGGGGCGTTGATACTGTCAATCAAGCGCATGGGGGCCGCATAGCGCTGGCTGAGCTGCTTGAACGTCAGCAGGCTACCAGTAGCCTCGTCGGGCGTGGCGCTTTCCAGTTGCGGAAACAGCAACTCATTCAGCAGATCCTGCTCGTAGAAGCGCAGGTAAGTCAGGGCGGCCCCGTGGGCTCGGCTGCCTGCCACGGATTCGGAGAACAGGACTTTGAGGTCATCCTCCGGGAGTTCACCTGTCGGACTGAGGGCGGGAAAAATACGGTTAAGGGCGATATTGGCGTAAATATCCCGGTTGACGCAAAAAAGGAGCTTCATAGTATGGGCCTGTTGGGGACGTGGGTTGATGAACTGCGTTCTATTATGGCCCAGTTCTTCGATGAGGCAAGAATTTGTTTGCTACTGCCAGTTAAACCAGGAAGGATCGTGAGGGCCTGGGTTCAGACCGCACCATTCGTTATTGCAAGAGTTAGGCGTTAACTTTCCTCGAGTCGTCAGGCGGCCGGTGTAATACAGGCTAAACTGAACGGATTTTCCACTACTATCAGCAGAACTTCCACTGTATGTGCCATCTGGATCAAAGACAAATTCAATGATTTGCCTATCGGTGGTGAGCCCAAAACGATACATGTCTTGTAACCACAGTAGTCCGCCACCATGAAGGGAAATGCAGGGATTGGTGGCATCACAGGTTCTGGTAGTGAGCCCAGGATAGGCGTCAATGGTTCGTCCATCTGTAATCATTGCCACATAGTTCATATAGGGCGTGAGATTCGAAGGTCTGGTATTGCCGTTTACAATGCCCGCCAACTGGGCTTGTTGATAGGCACCTGAAATCATGGCGGCTACATCTTTGGCGTTGGCCTTGTTGGAATTATTTTGCTGGACAGACAGGATTTTAGGGATAGTAAAGGTGGCAATTTCAGCGAGAATGAGCAAGGAGACCAGCAACTCGGCCAGCGTAAAGCCTGAGTGGGTGGAGGATGGAATGAATCGCATTCTGAACACGGGCGCCTTCTGGACAATTAGTCAATTACCCATTAATTATCGGGCAGAGCCCCCAGAAACTTTAATTAATTGATACAGTTCATTAAGGCGCTTTAGGATTGGTGTTTGGAGCTTTGGCAAGCAGTTGCCCACTAGCTGAACATGGGATCGCTGTTGTAACAGACAAAGCCAATGATAAAAATGACGGCGAATAAAATCAAAATCTGCAGCATAAAAAACGAATCTCCAATTGCTTGGTTCTCAGGACATAAGCAATTAAAGATTCGTTTGATGGCAAAATTGCCCGGTTTTTCGATTAACCGAATTTTTTAACGGGCCATCACCGGCGATTTCCCGAAGTATTCCTGCCAGCGGGCGTCCACTTTGGCCTTGGTCTCGCTGTCCATCTCGATTTCATCCGGCCAATCCCGGTCAAAGCCTTCGGTGGGCCATTTTTTGGTGGCATCAATGCCCACCTTGCTGCCGTAAGCCCACAGCGGGGTGGCATGATCCAGAATGTCCATAGGGCCATCAGCAAACATCATGTCCCGCTTGGGGTCGGTGTTGTTGAACACGTGCCAGGCCACCTGACTCAGATCATGCACATTGACATGCTTGTCCACCACAATCACGTACTTGCTGAACATCATTTGTCCAAAGCCCCACACGCTGCTCATCACCTTTTTGGCGTGGCCGGGGTAACGTTTATCAATGCTCAAAATCACGCAGTTGTGGAAGACACCCTCCCAGGGCAGGTTCATGTCCACAATCTCGGAGATAAACAGCTTGAGCAGGGGCAGGAAAATGCGCTCGGTGGCCTTGCCCAGATAGCAGTCCTCTTGCGGGGGCTTGCCCACAATGGTGGTTTGATAAATGGGGTTTTTACGGTGGGTAATGGCGGTCACATGCAGCACCGGGAAGTCATCGGCCAGCGAGTAATAGCCGGTGTGATCCCCAAAAGGGCCTTCCCAGCGCAGTTCATCCAAAAGCACGTAGCCTTCCACCACCAGCTCGGCACTGGCGGGCACTTCGTTATCAATGGTTTTGCACTTCACCATTTTGACGGGGTCGCTGTGCAAAAAGCCCGCCAGAATCATTTCATCAATGCCCGGCGGCAACGGGGCCGTGGCGCTGTAGATAATATGCGGGGAACACCCAAAAGCGGCGGCCACTTCCACCCGGTCTTTGCCCAGTCGGCGGGCGTTTTCATAAATGCGGTTGCCATCGTGATGCTTGTGCCAGTGCATGCCGGTGGTGGTGTTATCGTATTTCTGCATGCGGTACATGCCCACGTTGCGCTCGCCGGTGGCCGGATCTTTCACGAACACGCAGGGGTAGGTCATAAAGGGGCCGCCGTCATCCGGCCAGCAGGTGATGACCGGCACCGCATCCAGCATGGGCTGGCTGGGGTCGGTAATGACCACTTCCTGGCAGGGGGCCGGGCCTTTGTGATCGCGGGGCAAAAACTTGTTGAGTTCAGCCAGTTTGGGCAGCATCTGGATTTTTTCCCAAAAGTTAGTGGGAATATCCGGCTTGATAAAGAACTCGATGCGTTTCTGGATCTCTTCGTAGCGCTCCACGCCCAGAGCCAGCATCATGCGGTTATGGGAACCCATGGCGTTAATGAGAACTGGCATGTCGTATTGTTCGCCGTTGGGGCCGTGGACGTTGGTGAACAACAGGGCTTTGTTCTGATTACCCGGCGCTTTGCTGACGCGATCGGTAATTTCGGTAATTTCCAGATGGGTGTTGACCGGGGCGGAAATTTCCACCAACTCATCTGATTTTTTGAGTAATTCAATATAACCGCGTAGATCATTAAAATTTGGCATGGCCATCATACTCCTTCAAACAGCAAATCAGCTTGGGACGGTTATGGAAGAGGGGGCAATACAAAGTGGGTGTTAATAATGGCGTTCATTGGGATTCACTCACAATAGGGTCGAGCAGTTTCTATCGGAAACCAGTGAAGAATTGAAACGTCTGGAAACAGGCAGGAGGCCGTTAAAACAGAAATACCGAACCATTTTAAGGGGTAACATTAGCACAAAGCCCATCTTCGTCAGATGCTTTTTCGCAAGGAACGATTCGGAAGGCGTCTGCCATTGTTCAGACAATCAGGGGAAATCTTGTTAAAATAAGGGGCAGTGTTGCAGTTTGTCTCAGCCGTTTGTTTCATTAGAGCGTTGTGAATTGAAGGGAATGTGTATGCCTGCCGTTTCAACCCCGAAAAGTGCCGTGTGGTTCCGTCAGTGGTTCTCCCTGGGACTGCTGTCCGTGCTTTTAACGGGGGCGGTTTCTTTGAGCGGATGCAACTGGTTCGGCCCCAAGCCCTCCTTGCCGCCCGGACAGCAAGCGCCCATTGCCGCCGATGAAGTGGCGGTGTTTTTCAGTAAATATCAGGGGAATCAAAGTATCGCAGAGCCGGTTATTCGTAAACTCCCCGAAACGGCCAAATCCGAGCCCCTGAAATTTGCCCTGACCGAATTACTGAAGGGCCCCAGCCCTGAAGAGAAAACCCAAGGCTTCTACACCGAAATACCCAAAGGCACGCAGCTATTGGACGTGACTCAGGATCCCAAAGTGATTACCATCAACCTGTCTGGCCAGTTTGCCACCGGCGGCGGCTCCACCAGTATTACCCAGCGTCTGGAAGAGCTGAAGCGCACCGTTAAGGCCATTGATACCCAGCACGAAATTACGGTTCAGGTAGACGGGAAGCCGTTGGAGCTCTTGGGTGGAGAAGGGCTGGAAGTACCCGGCTCCCTGCAATCCGAACCGCAATAGCCCTGAAAACAGGAAGCCTGTAGCCCCCAGAGCAGCCCCTTGGCTGCTGGGCGGCGAATGCTGTTTTGTCCCCAGTCCGGTTGCTCCGGTTTGATCGCCCCTGCTTGAAATTGGGGGAGGGGGCTGGTGTTTTTGTCTTTTTCGCAAAGCCTGCTTTGGGACTTCTTTCTTGTATCTGAGCGCCTTTTGGTCGCTATTCCCCGGTGGTATGTCACAGGCTTAATTTTTTGAAAAGGCAATCTTTTCCAATTGGTTGTTTTTATTTTATTAGCTAGAGAGGTCGTAGGCGGTTTAAAGATGTTCGCACAGACATCTCATGAAATACCCTGTGTACGCTGGTTTTAAGTGTTCCGGGGTGTCTCAATGGGTTGAGATCATTGTGCATGGCGTTTTTGGACTGGTTTAGAGGAGAGGGTGAATCACGATGGTCGCAGTTCCACAGTATGTGAATGTGGTGAATGTCAATAACAATTATTTTATGGGTGGCCCACCTGGAATGGGAGGCGCGCCAATGATGGCTCAGCAACCTTCCAGCATGGATCAGTTTATGTATGGGATTAACTATCAGGTGGCCATGGCCACTGCTGGGCCTTATGGCGGCAGTGTGGTTGACTGGGCGCGCTCGCTGGCCGCTGGGCAACAGCAGGGGATGCCCCCGGGAGCCGGTGGCGGCGGTGGCGGGTTAGAGTTCCTAGTGCAGCTTTTTACCATGCTGACGCAGGCGGTTGCGGCCAAAGTGCAGCAACAAAGAGCCGAAAAATAACGCGTCTCATTGTGCAGTCTTGGCGGTCGGGGTTGTTTGTCCCGACCGTTAAAGCTTTTGGGCGTCAGGCCAGCGTGAAGGAACCTGTTTACAGAGTCCTGCTTTGTTTGTAGAGTAAAGGCAGACAAGGGTTTTTGAAGTGTTTGGCATTGATGAAGTGTTTCTGTCTGGTAAGTCTCGGTGCAAAATGCTTTGACGCTCTGTTTTTTGAACCATCAGCAGCTGACAAGGGGGCCCCATGAGCGTCGCAACCGATATTCTGGCCGAGGGTAAAACCAAGATCCTTCAGGCTACGCAGCAGCCAGAGATGTTGTCAGTGACTTTCAAGGACGCCGCTACGGCTTTCAATGGCAAAAAATATCAGGAAATTCCCGGCAAAGGGGCGCTGAACGCCCGTATTTCCGCTTTGCTATTTCAGTTGCTGCAGTCCCACGGCATCCCCACCTGCTTTGTGCAAACAGGCAGCCATCCCGGCGAGTTGATTTATCGTCGTTTGACCATGATTCCGCTGGAAGTGGTGGTTCGCAATTACGCTTACGGAAGCATTGTCCAGCGTTTTGCCCTGGAGGAGGGAACGCCTTTCCACAAGCCTTTGGTGGAGTTTTTTCATAAATCCGCCCACGATCCGCAAATTACGGAAGATTTAATCCTGGAATTCAATTTGGTGCCCACCGAAGGGGTGTTGCAAACTATCAAACGGTTGGCCCTGCAAATCAACGAAGTTTTTGTGCCCTACTTTGACGCTTGCGGGATTCGCTGCGCCGATTTTAAACTGGAATTTGGCCTGACCAAAGAGGGGCAGGTGGTGTTGGGCGATGAACTCAGTCCGGATAATTTCCGCCTGCGGGATGTGCAGACCGAGGCGGTGCTGGATAAAGACGTGTTCCGGCTGGATTTGGCCGATTTACGGGAAACCTATCAGGGCTTGTTGAACCGCCTGGAAGCGGCTTCCCAGACGCTGAAGACAGTGTCCAGGATTTATACGGCAGAAGTCTACGTCCACAGCCGCAAGAATATTCTGAATCCGGAGAGCAAGGCCATACTGGATGCCCTGCAAGCCCGTGGCTACAGCAGTTTGCAAACACTTTCCACTGGAAAACGCTTTACCCTCAAGGTTGAGGCGCCCAGCCTGCTTGTCGCTGAGCAAACGCTGAAGCAGTTGGCGGAGACCGTGCTGAGCAACCCGGTGATCGAGGATTACGAACTGATTTTCAAGAATTGAAATAGCAAGAATTGAGATAGTTTGATGAAATTTGGCGTTGTTGTATTTCCCGGCTCCAACTGTGAAAAGGATATGGCCGATGCCGTACGGTTGTATTTAAAGCAGGACGTGACCTTTCTGTGGCACGATGCCACGGATCTGTCGGGCGTTGACGTGGTGCTATTGCCCGGTGGGTTCAGTTATGGTGATTATCTACGCTCCGGAGCCCTGGCCCGTTACTCGCCGGTGATGGAAAGCGTGAAAGCCTTTGCGGATAAAGGCGGCCCGGTGCTGGGCGTGTGCAATGGCTTTCAGGTGCTGACGGAAGCCCACCTGCTGCCGGGCGCCCTCATGCGGAATCAATCACTGAAGTTTCAGTGCGAACAGGTGGACGTGGTTGTGGAAAGCACTCGTACCCCCTTTACCAGTCAGTATCAGGCCGGACAGCGGTTACGGTTGCCCATTGCCCACGCCGATGGCAATTTTGTGGTCGACCCGGATGTGTTGCAGCGACTGGAGGATAATCAGCAAGTGGTCTTGCGCTACACCTGCGATGTGAACGGTTCGGTAAACCGGATTGCCGGAGTGTGCAACCAAAAAGGCAACGTGGTGGGCATGATGCCCCATCCGGAGCGTAACCTGTGGCCTACATCCTCCGCCCAAGGGGGGAACTGGAATGGAGATGGTCAGGGCGTCTTTGACTCCGTGCTTCAGTGGGGTCTGAGCCTGCTGAAAGTCTAGAAACACTCGGGTTGGAAATTCTCGGGCTGGAAACGCTCGGGATGCTGGTGTGGCTTGCGATTCCTGCGGAGGGAAAAGGCAGGGGGCTGAGACCTTTTTGATTCCAAGTTGATTCTAGATTGATTCCAGTCTCGTCTGTGTAGACCGGACGCTGTTATAATCAATAAGCACCGGAGCCATGGGCTCTGATGCAGGCGTCTTCATGAATCGTTATTGTAGCTGTGATCGGGTGACTCTGAAAGGTTGGGCTCTCTGTGGGACGTAGATTCTGGATTTTGGTGACGGCAATGCTGATGGGGTTTATGGTGTTTGGCATTTTTTTTCAATTGATGTTTAACACGAGACAAAGCCAAAACAAAAGCCACATGACTGTACCGACCCAGCAGGAATAGTGCCGGGTATCGCTGGCGCTGCAGCGTCGTCAGGCCGGGCTGCCGGTGGTCAGGGTCAGGGCGGTATCCAGACGGTGGGTAACCACCTCTTTGCCCAGGATGTAAAGTGTTTTCGATAAGTCCGCCCCGTGGGTGCGACCGGTGACGGCGGCCCGAATGGCCCACATCACAGTTTTGGTCTTGATGGGCTTCATGCGGTTGGTAAAGCTTTTAATGGCTTCCGCCAGGGCTTCCGGAGACTCAAAGCTGGCCGTAGCCAGAACATCGTTTTTGAAATGCTCCAGAATCTGTGCGGGTTCCGGCCCGGTCAGCACCTCGCCCACCAGCTGGGCGTCCAGAATGACGGTGCGGCCAAAGAAGTAGTTAACGGCCTCTGGCAGCTCACTGAGGACCGTAATGGGCTCCCGGACGGCATCCAGAATGGCGTACAGCTTGTCTTCGCTGTACTGACTCAGGTCAAACTGGTGCAGGTAGGGCCGGGCCACGGCCAGTAATTCCGGCAGGGGCATGGTGCGGATTTGTTTGCCATTGATAAAGTTGAGTTTATCTTTCTCAAAAATAGCCGGGCTGTGCGTAATGCGCGCCAGTTCAAACTGTTGGGCAAAGTGGGCCATGGTGCCAATTTCCTCCCCATCTGGCGGAGACCAGCCCAGCAGGGTCAGGAAGTTGCAAAACGCCTCCGGCAGATAGCCCTGTTTAATATAGTCGGACACGGCCACGGCGCCGTGGCGCTTGGAGAGCTTGGTGCGATCGGGGGCCAGAATCATGCCCACATGGGCGAACTGCGGCGGGGGCACTTTGAAGGCCTCGTAAATCATAATTTGCCGAGGGGTATTGGAAATGTGATCTTCCCCACGAATGACGTGGGAGATCTTCATCAGCATGTCATCCACCACCACGGCAAAGTTGTAGCTGGGGGTGCCGTCGGACTTCATAATGACAAAATCGCCCAGCAACTGGGTGTCAAAGGAAACCTCGCCACGAACGGCGTCCTGAAAGGTCAGGGTGCCCCGATTGTCGGGAATGCGGAAGCGAATGGAGGGCTTGCGTGGATTGCCATGCTCGTCGGGCTTGGCAGCCAGTTCTTCACGGACTTTGGGGTCCCGGCAGGCACCACTGTAAACGTAGGCCCGTTTTTCGGCTTGGGCTGCCGCTTTTTCAGCGTCCAGCTCCGCCTGGGTCAGATAGCAGTGGTAGGCTTGTCCACTGGATAGGAGCTTTTCGGCCCACTCCTGATAAATGGCGGTACGCTCGGACTGGGCATACGGGGCGTAGGGGCCGCCGACATCCGGCCCTTCATCCCATTGCAAGCCCAAGGCCTTCAGGCTGTCGTAAATATTCTGGGTGTAAATATCCTGAGAGCGCTCCCGGTCTGTGTCCTCAATCCGCAGGATGAATTGGCCGCCGTGTCCTTTGGCGTATAAGAAGTTGAAAAGGGCGGTACGGGCAGTGCCAACGTGCAAAAAGCCGGTGGGGCTGGGGGCAATGCGAACTCGGATGGGGGAGGACATGACTTTGGGATACCTGTTCAACGATTGCCCTTATTATACCCGACTCAAAATGCTTTACAGCATAAAAGCCCCCGGAAGATCCAAAGGCTTTTATGGAGAATTGAGAAATGAGGGCGATGCGAGCCGCCTGCTTAACCGCGCTTCTGCACGACTTCAACGGACACCCGGGCTACGCCGGAACCCAGCATATCGATTTTCTTGGCGGCGCCACGGGATAAGTCGATGATGCGTCCGTGGGCGAAGGGGCCACGATCGGTGATTTTCACGTAGCAGCTTTTGCGGGTGCGCTGGTTAACGACACGCACGATGGTGCCAAAGGGTAAGGTTCGGTGGGCGGCGGTCAGGGCAAACTGGTTGAACCGGCTGCCATCCGCGGAGCGGCGTCCGTGGAAGTAGGGTCCGTACCAGGAGGCCATGCCGGTTTGCACCTTGCCAGTGCCTTTGTAGTTGGGCATGTTCTCTGCCAGAGTTTCCAGAACCTTGTCATCCAGAGCCGTTTGACCCAATGCCTGACGCATGCGGTTGCTGTACAGCAGGGCCAGTTTTAACGGGGATTCCTGGGTGGCTTTGGCCGTCTGGGCATCCACGGTTACCAGGGTCTGATTGTCGGCCTGAATGACCGGCAAGTTGTTGACCAGCGACGGGCGAATGCTTTGGGCTGTCTGCGGGTTGTTTTCCAGCAGCTGGTTCAGTCGGCTGGCAATGGTTTTCACCCGGGTGTAAGAGTCCAGTCCGGCAACTTCGCCCTGAAAACGCAAGATTTCTGTGCCGTTTAGAAACAGGCTGGTTGTGCTGTCATCCTGGGGTAACACCTGGATGACGGTAGGCAGGGTGCCGGGCCCGTTGCCGATGGTGAAGACATCGGCGGTGTCTGAGGGTTGTTCCTGAGGGGCTTGTTCCGTACTAACATTGAAATCGGGATGGCTGATCACGGATGCTAACTGTAGGCTTTCTTGCGAGTGGGAGGTGGTGTTTGTGGCCTGGGTTTGGGCGAATACGCCGCTCATCAAACCGGCCTGTCCCAGCATTACCGCTGATGCCAGCAGTGCCGCCAGTTTTTTGTTCATCATCTATGTGCTCGCTCCTGTTACTACATCAACGGGGTAAGAGGAAAACTGGGATTAGACTCGATTGCAAATTAATGCTATTAGCAATCTGGGTAGTTTGGGTTCCTCTTGAGCGATCCAAAACTTACACCGATTAAAACCTGTACCGCAACCCGTGGGAACACTGTCTTTACATTTTGTTTATATTTTCTGAGACAAATTTAAATTTTTATGTTTCAAAAGTATATACTATTGAGTATGGTGTCATATCAGTGACTGTGTCAATTTGATATTTTTTATATATGGAAATGGCAACTGTAAAGAAAATGAAGGAAAAGGCTTATTTTTTAGCCTGTTTTTTAACATTATTTTTAATATATGAATTAGGATTTTAATAAAATGTCAAATGATTGTCATCATGGTAGACAACATATACGTCACCATCACCACCATATAGGCGTGGCGGAGGGGCTATCTGCTCAACATGTTAAAAAGCTTCAGGCTGTTATGATTTTATCGGTTCTGTATCTGCTTTTACAGGCTGTGGGCGGATTCTATTCTGGCAGTTTGGCCCTTTGGGCCGATGCCGGGCATAAACTGGCGGATATAGGGGCGATTGCTCTGGCTTTAGCGGCTTCCTGGTTTGCCAGTCTGTCCTCCTCCCCTCAAAAAACGTTTGGGTTCTATCGTCTGGAGATTTTGGCGGCTTTTGTGAATGCCGCTGGCTTGATGGCCGTCTCTTTGCTCATTTTCGCCGAGGCGCTGCAGCGTCTCCTGCACCCGGGGCAAGGGCATGTTCATGGCCATATCATGGTGGGGGTAGCTGGGCTCGGTTTCCTGATTAACGTCATTTCAGCCATCGTTCTTTATCCTTCCCGCTCCTATAATTTGAACGTGAAAGGGGCCTTGTTGCATGTGATGACCGACATCGCCAATTCCCTGGGGGAGATGTTGGCGGCTGGGGTGATTCTCTGGTTTGGCTGGCTTTGGGCCGACGCCCTGATTGGCATTGCCATTTCGCTGATGGTACTGGTCAACGCCGGGCGGGTGTTGGGCGAGGCCTTAAATATACTGATGGAGGCCGCGCCGCCTCGCTTGAGCGTACCTCACATTCAGGACTTCATCCTGCGGCATCCCGGTGTGCTGGATGTGCATGATTTGCACGTGTGGACTGTAACCACCGGAAAAGAGGCCCTGCTGGCTCACGTACAGGTTGATGGAGCGCATTTCCACGATGAAACGGCAAAGGCCCTGGAGGGTGAACTCCGAGAGGCCTTTGACTTATGCCATATTACGGTGCAACTGGAGCCGCCCGGTTTTGAGGAAGCGCTCTTGCCATTTTAAAACTGTGCCGGGGTGATGCTCGGCCTCAGTAGGTTCGCCCGCGTCAGCCCGTGCCGCCAGGCCTAGGCTGTTTGCCCCTTCTGATCCTGTGGCTTTGCAAAGGCCTCTGTAAGTGCGGTGAAAAACTTGACAAAGGCGTTCATCATGTTTTGGCCGGACTGGCCGTCCTGAGACGGATTCAGCATGGCCTGAAGCAGTTCGGTGAAGGCCGAAACGATCTTGTTGATGGTGGCTTCAGTAGACTTTGGGTCTGATGATGCTGCGGGTGGGTCACCCGTCGAAGCCTCTGATCCATTGGTTGCCGGGTCCGGCTTCCCTGTCTCTCCCGTTTCCTGTGCGGCAGAGGATTCTGGCGGGGTTTCAGTGGCATTCCCTGTCTCGTTTACCGGCGGATCTTCTGTCGTGCCTGTTCCTGCGGCTGCCGTACCGCCTGGAGTGTTCTCCGTTGGGCTGCCAGCCGCTGGTGGGTTGGCGGGCTGTTGTCCCTTGGCGATGGCTTCCAGATCGCTCAGGGTGAAGGCGCTACCGTTTATGTTGTAGGCACCCCCAAAGGCAAAGCTGAAATCCTGTGTTGAAATGGCCATATCCTGCTGATCGGCGCTGGCCAGCAGGGCCAGTTCATTTGCGCTAATGCCGCCATCGCCGTTCATATCCGGGAGGAGTGCCTGTCCATCCTTTCCGCCCAAAACCATGGAGGCAAAGAGGCGTCCGACTTGCCGGTCTGTTTCGCTGGCGTTCGGGTTGTTTAATAGCTGGTATGCGGCATTGGCCAATTCCTGCTTGTCAACCACGCCATCCCGGTTGTCATCGGCCATAATTAATCCCTGCTGGGCAGCGCTCAGGTTGACTGAGTCTCCTCCTGTCGTCGATTGCTCCGCTACGAAAGGATTCTGAGAATCCTCTTCCGCGCCAGACGTTCCCCGGACCGGAGAACCGCTGCTGCCTGTGTTCGTCATGGTAAAAGGGGTGGATGAGCCAAAGGTTGAATTTCCGTTCACAGTCATTATTGATACTCTCCTCACTCTACGCACTATGCTGGTAACGCGCTGCTGTTACCGGGCAGGATGAAATAAAAGACACACTCTCTTTAAGTCTAAAAACAAACAAATGATTTAAATTGCGTAGCCCCTTCCGTATAGAGAGGGCTGTTTGCGCCAAGTGCAGTGCAAGCCCGTTCAAAGCCATCCTTTTAATGGCGCATTGGAGCGGTAGGCCCCTGTAAAACACCTGTTTTTCAGGGTTTTAATACAGAAAAATTGACTCAAAAAAGCCAGCCCAGCGCAAAGAGAACCCCGTGGGGCTTCAAAAGCGGCAATGTCAGGGCAAAAAATCGTCCCAATTTTCGGCCTGCCGCTTGAGCAGCCTGCGCAGGGGAAGCGAGGAGGGTGAGGGGTTTAGTATTAGTCCCTTAATACCCTTTGGGCGGAATGACCAGCTTCTGATCCAGTTGCAGTTTATCAGGGCTGCTCATATTGTTGGCCCGCTGAATTTTATCCACATATTCCGGGGCGCTGGAGCCATAGACTTTTTCAGCGATTTTACCCAGCGTGTCGCCACTGACTACGGTATAAGTGGTATTTTTGCCGGTCACTGTGGTTTCGGTCACAGCGCCCGGTTTGCTTGCGGCCGTGTTAGCGTCGGTACCGCTCTCCGATTTGCCTTGCAGTAGTTCCTCATTGGCGGGGGCCAGCAAGTCGGTGGTTCCGGTTTGTACCTGGGGACGCATGACCAGCAGCAGGAAAATGGCGCTGGTCAGGATGCCACCGACCACCAACCCCGCCAGAAAGGCCACCAGGGGGTTGCGTTCTTCTTTATGGAAGGGGCGCGCGTTGGACCACAGCATGTCCAGTTCCTGAGGCAATTCGTTATCCGCCCGAACGTAAACGCCCGGTATTTTTTCCTGAGTGTCAGAAGGCATGTCCTGATTGTCTCCGAAGTCTTGGCCAAAATCTTTGGGCACCATCATAAAAACTCTGTCCTTTTTATACAGCGCAGGTACGTTTCTTACTTTTTAAAGAGGCAATTTTATATAAAATTGCGATGCAAGGCCGAAAAGGGGCAAATCAACTCTCTGGCGAAACGCGCTGCGAAATGGCGAACTACCGGGGCCGGGATACCAGTATTATTGCTGACATTAACGGAAGGCTTGGCTCTCGGCAGCCGACTTTGATATTGTACTATAACTTGTTTCCACCCTTTAGCAGTCCTTAAGCAGTTGCCATACTTTTTTACAAGAGCCAGCCTGATTTCAGTTCACTTTTCAGGAATTCGGCTTCCTATATGAAGAAGCAACTGACTCCAACCAAAAGCAGGAATCATCCTTCATGACCTCTTCATCCTTACCCAAGGCCTTTGAGCCCAAAGACGTTGAATCCCGGACCTATCAGTTTTGGGAGTCTCACCAGTTGTTCAGGCCGGAGGCCAACGCGCAGCCCCAGGGCAAGTTCAGTCTGGTGATTCCGCCCCCCAACGTGACCGGGGTACTGCATATGGGGCATGCCCTGGATTCCACCATTCAGGACATTCTGATTCGCTGGCATCGCATGCTGAACCACAACACGCTGTGGATGCCGGGTATGGATCATGCCGGGATTGCCACCCAGAACGTGGTGGAGCGCAACCTACGGGAGCAGGGAGGCCAAACCAAGGAGGAAATGGGTCGGGAAGCCTTTGTGGAGCATGTATGGGACTGGGCCAATGCCCGTAAATCGGATATCGCCAACCAGTTCAAGCGTCTGGGCGTTTCCCCCGACTGGGAACGGCAGCGCTTTACCCTGGATGAAGGCCTGACCCAAGCCGTGCGCCATGCCTTTGTGCATTTGTATGAGAAGGGGCTGATCTATCAGGGGACTTATATTGTGAACTGGTGCCCCCGCTGCGTGTCGGCCATTTCCGATATTGAGACCGATTATGTGGATGAAGAGAGCTTTCTGTGGGAAATTGCCTACCCGCTGGCCGATGGACGTCCGGTGAGTGAAGCCGGGCACCCGCATTTGGTGGTGGCCACCACCCGCCCGGAAACCATGTATGGCGATATGGCCGTGGCGGTGAACCCGCAGGATCCCCGCTACAGCCAGTACATTGGCCAGAAAGTGAAACTACCTTTAACCAACCGGGAAATTCCGGTGATTGCCGATGAATACGTGGATGTCAGTTTTGGCACCGGCGCCCTGAAAATCACCCCGGCCCATGACCCCAATGACTTTAAAATCGCCCAGCAACACGGCTTGGACCCCCTGTGGGTCATTGACGAGCGGGGCCGCATGAAGGCTGAGGACTTTATGCCCGAGGACATTCGGGGGCTGGATCGCTTTGATGCCCGCAAGCGCACCGAAGCCCTGCTGGAGCAACAAGGCTTTTTAGTGGCTAAAAAGGAGCACAGCCATCGGGTGGGACACTGCCAGCGGTGCAGCACCACCATTGAGCCGTTACTGTCCAAGCAGTGGTTTGTGAAAACCCAGCCCTTGGCCGAACGTTGCCTGCAATCGCTGGAGGCGGGAGAGATTCGCTTTATCCCGGAGCGCTGGACAAAAGACTACCTGCGCTGGCTGACTGATATTCAGGACTGGTGCATTTCCCGCCAACTGTGGTGGGGGCATCAAATTCCGGCCTGGCATTGCGGCCAGTGTCGGGGGGTGACCGTGGCTCTGGAAACCCCTGCCCAGTGCAGCGCCTGCGGCTCTGCGGAAATTACCCAGGATACCGATGTGCTGGATACCTGGTTTTCTTCCGGCTTATGGCCCTTTTCCACCATGGGCTGGCCCAATACCCAGGCAGAAGACTACAAAAACTTCTACCCCACCGATGTGCTGGTGACCGGTTTTGACATCATCTTCTTCTGGGTGGCCCGTATGACCATGTTCGGGTTGGAGCTGACCGATCAGTCGCCGTTCCACACCGTCTACATTCACGGCCTGATTCGGGATGAAAAAGGCCAGAAAATGAGCAAATCCAAGGGCAATACCGTGGACCCGGTGGAAGTGATTGATGAAATTGGTTGCGATGGCTTCCGCTTTGGGCTGACTTCACTCATTACCTACGGCGGGCAGGACATTAAGCTGAACAAGGAAAAGCTGGAGCAGGGCAAGCTGTTTGGCAACAAGCTGTGGAATGCTTCTCGCTTTGTGTTAATGAATATAGGCGGGGAGGATGCCCAAGGGGTGGATGATCAGCCCATTGATTACAGCGCCCTGTCCCTGATGGATCGTTGGGTGCTGAGTCGCTACAACACCGCCGTGCGGGAGGCCAACCGCCTGCTGGGCGAATTCAAGTTCGGGGAGCTGGCCGATACGCTGTATGAGTTCATTTGGAACGGTTTTTGCGACTGGTACGTGGAGTACGCCAAAAAGCAAATGCAAGATCCGGCCTTGCGGTCCAACACCCAGCGCATTCTGTTGCACGTGCTGAGTGGTATTTTGCGCCTGATGCACCCCATTATGCCTTACATCACCGAGGAAATTTTCCAAAAGTTGCCCCACCGCAAGGAACTGTCGGTGTCGATCGCCCCTTACCCGCAGGCGGATGAGTCCCTGATTGATGAAGGTATTAGCGAGCGCATTGATTACCTGCTGGAAGTGGTGCGCTCATTGCGGAATATTCGTCAGCAGTATACGGTGCCCCATCAACAGGCGGTGAAGGCCCATGTGGTGACCACTGAACCTATGGAAAAAGAAGCCATCGAAAGCGGACTGGCCATTCTGAACCACTTTATTCGCCTGGAGCAGTTTGAAGTGCGGGAGGTGGTGGATGCCCGGCAAGAGCATGTGGCCGTCAACGTGGTGGGCCACAGCCGCATTGTGGTTTCTTTGGAAGGTTTGATTGATATTGGCCAGGAGCTGGATCGGGTGCGCAAGAAGATGGACGCCCTGATCAAGGAAAAAGATCAGCTGGATAAGATGATGATGAACTTTGAGTTTCTGGAGCGGGCCCCGATGGCGGTGGTGGAAAAGAACAAAGCCCGCTTGCAGGAAGTCAACAAGCAGGTGAAGGCCTTGGAAGAGCAGCTGTCCAGCTTGAGCAGCTAAGTCGTCCGGCTTGTATAAGGCTTCTCGGGGGCGGGTCATCACCGCCCCCGTTTGCTATGGATTCGCCCGCTGGTTTTACCGGATTGAAGGCGGGCTGAAGAGTGTTTGGGTTCAAGCCTGCTTGGGTTTAAGACTGGGCAGGCTTGAACGGCACCCGCCGGGAAGGGCCGAACAGCGCTTTGATTTTGGCGTTTAACTCGGCATTCAGGGAGGGGTCTCCGGCAGATGGGGCTGGCTTGCCAAGGGGAGGACAGGCTGGCGGGCGTAGTGGGCGCTGGAAGCTGTCCTGGATGGGTTCTGTCATCGGCGTGACCGGTTTGACGCTGGAAGGTGCCGAACCCACACTGGGGTATTTGGGTTTGGTTAGTGCCTGACTGAGCTTTGATGGTTTGGGCAAGCGTTTGAAAACGCCAAAGATGGCTTGCATCGGATAATCCCCTCTTACGTTGTGGATAGACAGTGAATGCGTTTAAAAAATTGGATTCAGCGAGGCTTCTAGGGTACCCGGGGCAAGGTGATTTGCCAAGTGTTTTTTTAGCGTATTGGGTTAAACTGTGCCAAAGCCAGCCCGACTGGAACGTGGCTGGCCTTGCAGGATGTTTATGGGGTATCGATTTATTTTTTAATGGGCGGTTTGGCTTTCTGGAAGGTGTCCGCTTTTAAAGGTTGCTGAAGGCCTGCTTGAGGCTTGGCGGCCATGGCTTGTTTGGCTTTTTCGGCCATTTGTTTGACGGAGGGTGTTTTTCCACCAAAGCTGATGACTTGCATAAGACTCCCTTCTAACAATTTGCACTGACAGTTGTGATGAACAGAGCAACCCGGTCAGACCCCCTGACCGCGCTCCTAATCCCAAAATAGAACCTAAAGTGATTGAATAATCACCAATTTACCGCATGCAGGCCAACTGTAAAGAACCCAACCTGTCTTACGCATGGTTTGAAATGTTTTTTTACTACCAACCACCGAGGTGTGCAAATGGGGCGGGAGGACAAAAGGCTGTTCCTGAAAACTTAGGGTCTTTTGAACACCATCGTCACAGAATCGTCATAAATCAAATGTAAATTTTTGTTAATTTGGGTGCTTCGATCCATCTCGGCGTTTACTTGGAATTCATTTCTGAAACAGGATTTGAGCTAAAGGAGGAGAAAGGTAGAGCGAAAATAGGCCAGGCCTGCGCAGAACCAAATCGGGTTTTGGTGTTTTTAGTAACACAGCGGATTCGATCAGGACCGTGGTGTCCAACAGAGAAACTTTACTCAACGGCTTTCAGCTTGTGCCTGCTTTTGATAATATTTCTCAATACATCTCCTCACCGTTCAAGCCGTTTATTTTTCACCTCAGTCCCTATTAATGAAGGCCCCAAATCGTATGGCATCTTCTTATACCCTTGAAAAAGCCACCGTGGGTGAAACGCTCTATATCAAAGCCATTCTGGATGATGAAACCGCCACTGTGGCCATGCGGTTGGGCATTGCCGAAGGGGAGACCATTCAGTTGGCCTCCAAAGTGCCTGGCGGGCCGGTGGTTATTCGACGGGGGGGCATGGAAATTGCCCTGGGGCGTGAACTGTGTCGGGGGATTGAAGTGCAACGGCAGGAGGGAAGCATCCGATGAATATGGCCGCCCTCCCGGAACCCAATGGACTTGTGTTGGGCAATGCGTTAGCCACTGAAGACACCCCTAAGACCGTGGTGCTGGCCGGTAACCCCAACGTGGGAAAATCCCTGTTTTTTAATGCTTTTACGGGCATGTATGTGAATGTATCCAACTTCCCCGGTACCACCATTGATGTGCCCAAGGGGCAGATGGATGACAGCACCCGACTGATGGATACGCCCGGCGTGTATGGACTTTCCGCCATGAGTGAAGAGGAGCGGGTAGCGGAAGACGCCATTTTGGGCGCTGATATCATTATTAATGTGGTCAGTGCCATTAGTTTGGAACGGGATTTATTTTTAACCCAGCAAATCATTGACTACGGCAAACCCCTGATTGTGGCCGTAAACCAGATGGATGAGGCAGCGGCCCGCAATCTGACGGTGGACTTGGCCCGTCTGGAAAAACTGCTGGGTGTGCCAGTGCTGCCCACGGTGGCCGTGCAACAGGAGGGCTTATCCGCTGTACGGCAGGCCGTGACCACCGCTCGATTGGGTAACGCTACCCCCGGTGCCCCGGAACCCAAAGAGATCAAGAGTCTTGAGGCCAATCTGGCCCACCGTATGAAAATTTATGGGCTGCGCCGTCAATATGTAAATGCCCTGGCCTCTCAAGTGGTGACCGATAGCACCCGGCCCGGCTCGGTGCGGCAATTGCTCTCTCAGCGTGTGGGACAGGCTTTGCTCAATCCGTGGGTGGCTTTTGCAGTGATGTTGGTGGTGCTGTACGCCCTGTATCAGGTCATTGGTATCTGGGTGGCCGGAGATCTGGTCACCTTGACCGAAGGCAAGTTCATGCTGGGTGAAGACGCCGGCTTTTGGCCGGGTCTAGTGCCCGTGCTACAAGACCTGATTGCCCGTGTTTTCCCGGAAGGCAGCTTTCTGTACACCGTCTTTGGCGGGGAGTTTGGGGTGCTGACCATGAGCATCCGCTATATTTTCGGGGTGTTGTTTCCGCTGGTGTTGGGCTTCTACATTTATATTTCCATTTTGGAAGACTGCGGCTATTTGCCTCGGGTGGCCGTTATTTCCGATGGGCTGCTGAATAAAATCGGCCTGAACGGGCGGGCGGTCATTCCCCTCATTCTGGGGCTAGGCTGCGTGACCATGGCCACGGTGTCCACCCGGGTGCTAACCTCCAATCGGGAGCGCACCATTGCCTCCACCATTCTGGCCATTACCATTCCCTGTTCGGCTCAGTTGGGGGTGTTAATCGCCCTGATGGCCAAGGCCGGTGGCTTGAAAGCCTGGGGCGTGTACATTGCCGTGTTATTCGCCGTCCTCATTGGGCTAGGCACGATCCTGAACAAAGTATTACCGGGGCGTTCCACCAGCCTGATTCTCGATTTACCCCCCATGCGCATCCCGAATTTTAAAAATATTGCCCGCAAAACCTGGGTGCGCACCATGGTCTTTATCAAGGAAGCCGCGCCCTTGTTCGTGTTGGGCTCCCTGTTGGTGGCGGTGTTGCAGGCGACTCATATGCTCCAGCTCATCGAGCTGACTTTGGGGCCGGTGATCAAAGCGGTCTTGCATCTACCTTACGAAACCGCTCAGGTGTTTATTATGGGCTTGGTGCGCCGGGATTTTGGGGCCGCCGGCCTCTATCTAATGGCCGATCGCATTACTCAGGCCCAGTTGCTGACTTGCCTGATGGTGATTACCCTGTTTGTGCCCTGCTTCGCTTCGGCCACCGTGATTTGGAAAGAGCGGGGCATTAAAGAAGGCCTGACTGTGTTGGCCGGTTCCTGGATCATCGCTTTTGGGGTGGGGGCCGTTATTGCCCGCTTGCTGGAGCTGTTTCCGGTTTTAGGCTAGGAGCGTTTGGCGTTTATAGCCCCTTTCGCTGAATCCGTCAGCTGATGGAGGAAGTGCAGTCTGCATGCGGTTACAGTGAGACAACGACCGATTAGAGAGAGCCAGATGGGGGGTACGCATGAATTTTGGAACTGCTGCGTCTATAGGGATGGAACTGATTCAGGGCAGTAACGGCATGGGGGCTGTGATGAAAGGTGCCTTGAGCTCCGCCCGGCTGACTCAGGGGAAGGGCTTTGCCCAGGTGGCCCAAGCGTTGGGGCTGTCTGAAAAGTTGGGTCAGCAGGTCGGACAGGCTGTTAACGAACTGGCCAATGCTGTGGGCAGTCACAGCGGGCCTCAGGTCTTGAATGCCCTACAGTACTTTGACACCGACAAAAACGGGGCCATCACCCGCGATGAGTTGACCCAGGGGCTGCAAAAGCTGCAGGATTTGGGGGTGAGTCAATCGGGCGCTACCGGCAAGTTTTACCAGATGGGCGATCATTTACTCAAAAATTATGAACGTCTGGCCGCTCAGGACGGAAACGCCAGCACCCTCAGCTTTAAGGATGTGGGCACGCTGATGGGCAAAGACGGCCATCAGACCACGCTTTCCAAAGCGGATTGGCAGTCCTTAAACGCATAGCGCCAGCATCGGCCTGGGTCAATACGTCCCGCCGGGCCTTACTCTACCTCAGCGGCCCGGATTTGGGCGCCCAGGGGAACCCGGGTGACCGCCAGACAGAACAGCTTATTGCCAGTCTCTTCCGGGCTGGCCGCTTCGCTGCGAAAGGCCCGGGCGGCCTCCATAAAGGTGGCCCCGGTGGTGGTGATGTCATCCACCACAATCACTTTCTCGTAGCCAGAGATAACACCGCTTTTCAGGTACAGACTCTGGGAGATATTCTGCAGGCGGGTTTGTTTGTCGTGGATGCGGTGCTGGGGCTTGATTTCCCGCATCCAGCTCAGTAAATCCGGGCGGTAATCGTAGCCGAAGTGGCGGGCCATTTGGCTGGCAAACAGCTCAATGCGACTGAGTTCCCCATGGTGCGGGGGAATGGGGATGACCAGAACGTTTTCTGGGTGAACCACTTTAAATCCGCTGCTGGGGGGCAGGCTTTCCCAGTATTGGGTTAATAGCCCAGACAGCACCGGGATGTGTTCCACCCGGTTGTAAAACTTGTGCCCGTATAAAATGCGTTTGATATTGGGATTGAAATTGGTGGCCGCGTGAATGGCGCAGCTGGGGCTGCTTAAAATGGCCTTCGGCTGACGCAGCCCTAGTTTTTCATGGCAGCGCCCGCAAAATTGAAGGTTGTCCGGGCGTTTTTGCTGGCAGTACGCGCAGGTTGGACTGGCCAATGCCAACTTTACTTTATCAATGAACGTATCGATGAACATGCGTCACCCACCCAAGCCCATCCGAAGGAGCTAAATTAAACGATACTTTTTGGTCTAACCGACAGAGAAATGGTACAGAATCACTCGTTACTTCTTTACGACTCACTGGATTTATACCACTGAAGCGCATCTGATTTTTTGAAAAAGCTCAATATGATTTTAATATCAGAATAGCATACCGTGAAGGGGGTTAAATGCTTGTTTTTACTTGGTTTTTGCGGTTTATAGCGGGTGTGTTTTCCTGCAGACACTGGCGAACCCGAATCCATGAAGGGAAGTGTTACTGTCCTGACTGCGGACGGGGACTGATCTTCCAGTGGGCGGTGTTGCGCTGTGTGCAGTGTCATCGGCGGGTGGAAAGCCGGTTATGGTTTGGGCGGATTTTTCCGGTGCAGCGGTGTTGCCCTCATTGTGGCCATGCCGATGTGGAGACTGACTGGCTGAGCGCACCGGCTTATTTTCAGTTGCATAAGGCCCAGTTGGTGCTGGTGGAAGAATCGGGGGCTCGGGATGCTCGTCTGTGGTTTTTCTGGTCAGTATTGGCGCAGGTGGTGGGTGAAAGGCTGTCCAGCGCTGGGCAATCGGTTCCGGCGGATTCAATACAATCCAGCGGTTTCCCTCGTTTGGCCGCGCCTGCCCCATAGCGCTGAAGGTCTTTTTCCCGCTGTTTATCCGAAAGTCTTGAAGGACAGATCGATGTTCTTGTCGATGACCTTCTGCACGGCGTCTATTTCTGTTTGCACAGCCTGTTGTTGGGTATCCACCCGTCGGAGTTGCAATTCCAGCGATTTATCCAGCGTTTGCAAGGCGTTGATCCTTAGCTGGATTTGCACGGCCTGGGCTTCATCGGGATCCAGCGGCGTAACGGCCGTGATGAGCTGGTTGGTGATATTGGCCAGCTGAAGGCGTGACTGGTTGATTTGCTGACCAGTCAGCTCCAGATCGCTCTTGCGAGCGGTCAGGGCTAAAAATCGACCTTGACTCGCGCCTAGACCCAATGGAGAAATCCCTATGCTTATCTGTGAATCGCTTCGTACCTGTTTATTCGGCATCGGCAGCCGAACCTTTAGGAATGTAACGTTCTGTAACGCGCAGACACCAACTGGCTTTTCCGTCTGCTAAAGCTTGGATGGCTGTGTTTACTGCCTGACAGGCATTCGTGCTAACATTTGTATTCGTTGTAAACCACTCGGTTTTACGTCACCCCTGCCGCCTGTCACAATGCCATCAATCAGAAGTTGACCCCAGCCTTTATGACTGTTTCCCCCATGACTTACACGCAGCAAGTTCAAAAACGTCGTACCTTTGCCATCATTTCCCACCCGGACGCCGGGAAAACCACCTTGACCGAAAAGCTGTTGCTATACGGGGGAGCGGTCAATCTGGCCGGATCGGTGGCGGCCAAAAAACAGCAACGCCAAGCCACTTCCGACTGGATGGCCCTAGAGCGCCAGCGGGGAATTTCCATTAGCTCCACCGTGTTGAACTTTGAGTACGACGGTTTTCACATCAACTTGCTGGACACCCCGGGTCACCAGGACTTTAGTGAGGATACCTACCGCACCCTCATGGCCGCCGATAGCGTGATCATGCTGCTGGACAATGCCAAAGGGGTGGAAACTCAGACCCGAAAGCTTTATCAGGTGTGCAAAAAGCGGGGCATTCCGGTAGTCACCTTCATCAACAAGCTGGATCGCCCCGGTCGGGAGCCCTTGGAGCTTCTGGATGAGGTGGAAAAGCTGTTTAACATCCGAACTTGCGCCTTCAACTGGCCCATCGGCATGGGTGACAGCTTCAAAGGCGTTTACGATCGTCGGGAAAAGCAGGTGCATACTTTTGAGCGCACCAGTCACGGCAAGTACAAGGCCCCGGTTTCCGTGGCCGATGTGCATGATCCGGCGGTGAAGGCCGCTTTGCCCGAAGATGTTTACACCCAGCTGGTCGAGGAAATTGAGATTCTGGATATGGCCGGGGAGGAATTTTCCACCGAGTTGTACTTAAAAGGCGAAATGACTCCGGTGTTCTTTGGCAGCGCCGCCAATAACTTTGGGATTGAGCTGTTTCTATCCCAGTTCCTGCGTTTGGCCCCCATGCCCAGCCCCCGGAAGACCACGGCGGGCACCGTCGATCCGGCTGCGGAGAATTTTTCGGGATTTATTTTCAAAATACAGGCCAATATGGACCCCCAACACCGGGATCGCATCGCCTTTATGCGCATTTGCTCCGGCCAGTTCGCCCGGGATATGCAGGTGAAGCACCCCCGTTCCGGCAAGATGATCCGCCTGTCCCACTCGCACCGCTTGTTCGGGCAAGATCGGGAGACCATTAACGAGGCTTACGCCGGGGATATTGTGGGCCTGAGCAGCAACGACCAGTTTGCCATCGGGGATACCCTGTGCGTGGGGCCCGCCATTGAGTTTGAACCCATCCCCACCTTTTCCCCGGAATGCTTTGCCCTGCTGCGCAACCCCAACCCCTCCAAATACAAGCAATTCCAGAAGGGCATCGATCAATTGCGGCAAGAAGGGGCCATTCAGGTTATGTATCTGCAGGATTCCGGGCAGCGGAATCCCATTTTGGCCGCCGTGGGCCGCTTGCAGTTTGAGGTGGTGCAGTATCGCCTGCAAAGCGAGTACAACGTGGAAACCGATATTGAGCATCTGCTGGAATTTACCCACGCCCGCTGGCTGGTGGGTGAGCCCGCCGACCTGGACAAGGTGGAGTGGATCGTCAACGCCCGCAAGGCCGAGGATGCCGATGGTCGTCCGGTGGCTTTAATCAAGGGAGAGTGGGCCTTGAACTATATGGTGGAGAAAAACCCCCACATCACCTTGCAGGATACGCCGTATTAAGCCGCCTTTGGAAGAACTGTCCCCTTTCCTGCTTTGACCGGTGGCCTTACAATAACCCTATGTGATTCAGGGCAGAGGAGTGAGGCTTATGAGCGTGGAAATTGTTTCGGATCCGTCCCCAAAGGGGATGAGCACTCGTAAAAAATGGTTGATTGGCTGCGGCGGTTGTTTAGGGGTGTTGGTGGTACTTGCTGTGATTGCGGTTGTGGCCATTTCCACGGGTTGGAACAGTCTGCAAAAAGGCAGCAGCGAGTCGGTGAAAAAACTGTTTGGGGAAAGCTATAACTCGGAGGGCTATTTGGCCTTTGCTATTCCCTGGGGTAAGCCGGCCGAAGCAAACTTAGTCATGATGCTATCCAGCGATCAGAGCACCCTGATTATTGCTCAGGATAAAGTCGGGCTGAAACCACAGTGGGCTGTGAAGGCCGATGACAAGGCCTTTCAGGCATTTTTTGAGACGGTGGGCAAGATTATGGCACAGGCCTCCCAAACACAGCAGGGGATCCCTGGTACGCTTCGTGGCCTGGAATTTCAGAAGCCCCACTTTGTGACCTTGAACGCCCAAAAGTGCTACCCGGTGGTTTATGGGGTCATTGAAAAGGAAAAACAGGGACAACCCGTTTTTGTCCCGGTCACGGCGGCCTTTATTCCTGAAAGCGTTGAGGGGGGTGTTTTGTTGCTGGCTTTCTCCCCATCCCAATCATCCCAGTCTGCGGACACCAATTTCGAATCCGTCCAGAAGAGCTTGGAAGAGAAGTTGAATCTGCTGGTGAAAGACAGCGAACTGGATGATCGCCTGCTTCCCACCACGGCGGAGAAAGCGGCCAAGTAAGCTGAGCTGTTTTACAGTGCGGACTGCCTAAACGTCAAAATAGCGCTTCAAGAATCGCCCGGTGTAGGAATCCTCGCATCGGGCGATTTCTTGCGGTGTGCCTTCGGCTACCACAAAGCCGCCCCGGTTGCCGCCTTCCGGGCCCATATCAATGACATGATCGGCCACTTTGATGAAGTCCAGGTTATGCTCAATAACCACCACGGTGTTACCCTGATCCACCAGGCGGTTCAGGATGTGTAGCAGGTTCTCCATATCGGCCCAGTGCAGGCCGGTGGAAGGTTCATCCAGCAAATATAGGGTTTTCCCGGTGCTGCGGCGGCAGAATTCGGTGGCCAGTTTGACCCGTTGGGCTTCTCCGCCGGATAAGGTGGGGGCCGGTTGCCCCAGCTTGATGTAATGCAGGCCCACATCGTTCAGCACGCCCAGCATTTTCTGGATACGGGGCAGGGTGTGGAAAAACTCATAGGCTTCTGCCACGGTCATATCCAGGACTTCGGCGATGTTTTTGCCGTGGTAGGTGACCTCCAGCGTTTCCGTGTTGTAGCGCTGGCCATGGCACACTTCGCAGGTAATATGCACATCCGGTAGAAAGTTCATCTCCTTGACGATGACCCCGTCCCCCTTGCAGGCCTCGCAGCGTCCGCCGGACACGTTGAAGCTGAAGCGCCCGGGTTTGTAGCCCCGTACTTTTGCCGCTTCACTGTTGGCGAATACGTTGCGAATGGGATCGAAAATGCCGGTGTAAGTGGCCGGGTTGCTGCGGGAGGATCGCCCGATGGGGGACTGATCAATATCAATCAGCTTGTCGATATGCTCCAGTCCGCTAATTTTCTGGTAACCGCCCGGCTTGACCAGATTTTCTCCAAAGTGGTAGCGCACCGCCTTGTATAACAAGTCAAATACTAATGTAGACTTGCCGGAACCACTCAGGCCGGTCACGCAGATCAGCTTTTCCAACGGAAATTGCACCGTCACGTTTTGCAGGTTATGAAAGGTGGCCTTGTGCACGGTCAGGTGCTTGCCGCTGCCCGAACGTAAAGTCTCCGGGATTTGGATGCGGCGTTTACCGGATAAATATTGCCCGGTCAGGGAGTCGGCGCTTTTGATGATGGCTTTGGGAGACCCTGCGGCCACAATGCGCCCGCCGTGGACACCCGCTTGCGGGCCAATATCCACTACCCAGTCGGCTGCCCGGATGGTGTCCTCGTCATGCTCCACCACAATCAGGGAGTTGCCCTGATCCCGAAGTTTTTGCAGGGTTTGGATGAGCTGGTTGTTGTTGTGCTGGTGCAGGCCAATGCTGGGTTCATCCAGAATGTAGAGAATACCCGACATGGTGGCGCCCAACTGGGAGGCCAGACGTATGCGCTGTGCTTCTCCGCCGCTGAGAGTGGCCGCCGGACGGGCCAGGGTCAGGTAGTCCAGCCCCACTTCTAGCAAAAAACGCAGGCGCTCCTCCACTTCGTGCAGGGGCTGGCGGGCAATGGTCAACTGAAACTCGCTGAGGGTCTCTGGCACACTTTGAATGAACAGCAGGGCCTCTCGAATGGGCAGTTCGCACAGCTGGTGAATGTTTTTGGCCTGCTGGCCCTGTCCCAGGGTGACGGCCAGGCTGAAGGGCTTCAGGCGGGCCCCGTGGCAGGCCTCGCACTCCCGTTCCCGCATAAAGGTGCGGATGTAAGCCTTGGTGCTTTCGCTGCCGTGTTGCAGGCGACGCTTCATGATGTTCATGACCCCATCGAAGCCGCCCACAAAGTCAAACCAGTCGGACTCCTCCTCATCGGTTTCCGTGGCGAAGCCGTAGCCTTCCTGAATCAGGGCATCGCCCTGCACCTGTTTGCGAAACTCGCCGTACAACAGGAAGTTTTTCTCTTCGGGCTTTAGCTTGGCAAAGGGGGTGGTGGTGGAAAATCCGTGTTTTTTGCCCAGCTTTTTAATAAAGGTAGGATAATAGCGGCCGGTGAACTTCTCAAAGGGAGCAATGGCCCCTTCTTCCAGGGTTTTGTCCGGCTCTGGGACTAATAAATCCTCGGCGATCTCAAACTGCACGGCCAGCCCCTGGCACTGGGGGCAAGCCCCGTAGGGGGAGTTAAAGCTGAACAGCCGGGGGGACATCTCTTCCAGGGTTTGAGCGGTCTCTTCATCCTCATCGGCGCTGCTGGACAGATGCAGGGAAAACGCGTAGTCCTTGCTGTCGCCATTCTCATTCACGCGTTGCACCAGCACAAAGCCATCCGATTTTTTAAGGGCTGCTTGCAAGCCTTCCATCAGCCGCTGGCCCGTGGCGTCATCCGCTTTCAGGATCAACCGATCGATGACCAGTTCAATATCGTGGCGCTTGTTGCGCTCCAGTCGGTAATCCTCGGGCAGTTCTTCCAGCAGGTGCATGGCGCCATCAATGCGCACCCGCACATAGCCTTCCTTGCGCCACTGGCGAAACTGGGCGTTATACTCCCCTTTACGGCCCCGCACCACCGGGGAGAGAATTTGCAGTTTGCTGCCCTCCGGGAAGGCCCGCACGGTGCTGAAGATGCTTTGCAGGGTGTGGCTGGTCAGGGCTTGCCCCGTTTTGGGATCGTGGGGAGTGCCCACCTTGGCGTAAATCAGGCGCAGGTAATCATAAATTTCCGTAACCGTTCCCACCGTGGAGCGGGGGCTTTTGGTGGTGGATTTCTGATCGATGGCGATGGCCGGGGACAGCCCTTCTATGCTTTCCACGTCCGGCTTCTCAAACTGGCCGATAAATTGCCGGGCATAGGAGCTGAGGCTTTCCACGTATCGGCGCTGGCCTTCTGAAAAAATGGTGTCAAACGCCAGCGAGGACTTGCCGGAGCCGGACACCCCGGTAAACACCACCAGTTTGTCCCGGGGAATGCTCAGGCTGACATCGCACAGGTTGTGTTCGTTGGCCCGTCGAATCTGGATTTCATTCATAAACGGCGTATCCTGATCAGTATGGCTGGGTCGGTGAATTCAGACACGTGAGAAAGGGTGGCTCTCTATTTTGGGCCCGTCTGGGGCCGGGGCATTCAAGTTTTGGAGAAATGGGCCGATGAGGCTTTTAGTGGTTGAAATGTAGGATGGCAACGAATGGCTTTTTTTCGAAATGAGGGCTCACCAACCGCTGACAACTCACCGGCTTCAGAAAGCGGGTCTGTTGGGTTGCCCGATGCCAATCACCATTCTCCCAAATCCGCTCCGCTTTTCAAGCAGGAGGCTCACCCGGTCGGATCTCCGGTTGGATCATTGAGTGATTATCTGGCCCGACATTTGAACCCGGAGAACGAGGAAGCGGTAGTCCCTTCGGGGTCGGGTGCGGCTCGGGTGAAAGGTGGTTTCAGCTTGCGGCAGCCCCCCCCGGAGGCTCGGCCCGAATATGCCACCGAGGGACAGTTTTTGAACAGTCTGGACGTGGATTTACCCGCCGGGCTGGAGCAGTATTTGCCCACCCTGATTTTTCGATTAAGAGTGATGAAAAAACGGCTGGACGGGGAAATTTTTGAAATGCGGGGCTTATTGAACAAATACCAGCGCTTGCCCGATCCTTCACCTGATATGCGGGATCGCATCCGGGCGGTGCAGCACCGCTTGCGGGTGCTGGAAAATCAGGAGCGACGGGTCAGTTGGCAGTTGGCGGAAGCCTTGCCGCTGGGCCAGTGGTTTTTTGCCGTTGCTCAGCTTGTGGGCAAGTGCCAGAGACGGGCAGAACGTTTGGGGGATCAACTCTGGCACGGGTTGCTTGCTTTTTTCCATGGTCGGGCCTATTTGTCGGTGGAGCAGGCCGGGCGGGAGCTGGTGGAGCTGGAAGGGTTGTATCGGCAGCGTTCGGCGGATAAAGTGATGTCCAGTGCCGAGCTGGGACAATTGATTAACCGGTACGAACACACCTTGACCGAGGTCGAGAAAAAAGCGGCTGAACTTTCTCAAACTTCCTTTTGGGGTCGGTTGTGGCAAGAGGCGCGTGGTCTGGTAAAATAAAATAACAAGACCTACTGAGCGATTGATGGCACGTCATCAGGCGGCATCAAGCGAACCGTCCACGATAGAGAGGCTATGAGCAAATACAGCCGTCGGCGTCGGCCCCGCCAGATTTTCCTGGGCAATTTTTATTTAAATCCCAGTGTGCAGTACCTGACCACGGTGATTAGCGCCATTGCTCTGGCCGGTTTTGTGTTCTCCGGCTTTTTGCTGTTCCGCTTCACCGACGAAGAGGATTTGATTAACCGGGGCAAAACCCAGTTAATGGAAGGGAAAGTGGCCTGGGCGGCCAAGACCTTCCAGACGCTGGTTTCGCATCACCGGGACAGTTATGAAGGCCATTTGTTGCTGGGACAAGCGTACTTGCAGCTGGATGAGCGTCGTAAGGCCGAGCAGGAGTTTGAAATCGCCGCCTCCCTGAAGCGTCGGGACAAGGATGCCGCGCCCGAGATTGCCATGAGCAAGGTGGCTATGGCCCAAAGTGATTTTTTACGGGCCGAGACTATTTTGGTCAAGGCCTGGCGCAAAAGCCGCAAGGACGTGGCCCTGAAACAGGCCCTGTTTGAACTGTATGAGCATTGGGGCAACACCCTGTACGACGCTGAGGTGAAGGACTACGCCCAGATTGTTCAGAAATATCAGTCCGCGCTTTACTATGCCAGTGATTATCAGGCGCAACAGGTGATTGAGCAACGGATGGTGGAGTGCATTGAAGCCTATACGGAACGTTTGATTGCCCTGCGGGAGTATGATACAGCCATTCAGCAACTGAAAGTGTCCCTGCGCTATAAGTACTTGCCCGATACGCTCATTCAAATCGCCGAGACCTATAACCGCATGAACCGGCTGGATGACTCCATTACCTGGTTCAGGAAGGCTTTTGACGTGAGCCCGGATGTGGTGGGACTGCGCCTGATTAATGCCTTGCTGGAAAAAGGCCAGCAACTGGAAAAGGCCAAAAAGCCGGATGAGGCCAAGCCCTATTTTGACGAGGCCGATAAAATCAGCCAGAATGCCAAAGTGGCGCTGGATATGCTGTACCCGGTGACCATTTCCAGCGTTAAAATCAACAACGATCTGGATGACGTGACTGGAGAATTCGACCCGGTGATCACGGTGAACCTCTCCAATGATTCTACCCGGGATTTGAACTTTTTGGCCGTGAAAGCCGAGTTTGTGTCCGGGAATTCCGTCATTGCCAGCGTGACCAGTCGTGTCGCCACGCCGGACAAACCGCTGCCATCCAAAATTCTGAAAACGTGGCGTCCGGTGAACCGCTTGAGCGTGGAGTTGAAGCCCGATAGCAAGCTGAGCGTCCACGCTTTGAAGGAAGGCAAGTTGACGGTGAAGATTTCGATTGCCTATCAGGATGGGGACGATGCCGTCTGGAAGCTGAAATCCATTCAGGAAGCCTCTATTTCCACCGGTACCCTGCGCCCGGTGCTGGAAGCCAAACCCGTTTAAGTGCCGCCGGTTTGTTTGAAGAGGGCGCTGCCTTTCAGGGTGAGCCACAAGGGCACTAGCGTGAGTAGAATTTCACTGA
>DAIDMR010000263.1 GCA_027448865.1 Vampirovibrio sp. | reverse complement strand
GCCCGGTTCATGGAACTGCCGTATCCCGGCGGCCCGGTCATGGATCGACTGGCCGACCTGGGAAACCCCAGGGCTTTTGCCCTGCCCAGAGCCACGGTGGAAGGCCCTTATGATTTCAGCTTTAGTGGGCTGAAAACGGCCACCACCCGAGCGTTTGAAAAGTCCCGGACGCTACTGGGGCCAGGTGCCGATCCGGCCCGGCTGGAGACACTTCAGCGGGATATGGCGGCGTCTTTTCAGCACACCGTGGTAGAAACGCTGTTTGAGAAAACGGTCTCCTGCGCCCGGGATCACGGCCTCCAAACCATTGCCATTGCCGGTGGGGTTTCCGCCAATCGGGGATTAAGACACCGCTTTGAGCGCTTTGTGCGCGAAAATCCCGCCTTTCACCTCTACCTGCCACAAATGGCCTTTTGCACGGATAACGCGGCCATGGTGGCGGCGTCCGCCTATGTCAATCCCATTACCGATGATATCCGTGATGAAGTATTTTCCAGAACCGTGAACGTTTCCTGACAAAGGGGGAATCAGAGGGGCTTGAGATCCATCATGATGATGGTCACCGCTTCTCCCTCCACCTCCGGCTCGGGCACGATATAGGTCAAATAGCAGCCGGGCTGCCGAAACCGGTAGAGAGCGCCCTCTTTGCGGTTGCTGATGTGGGTGATTCTGTTTTTAAAGTCGGTTGGATGTTCCCGAATGATCTCGACGGCCTCATCCGTCAGGCGCCGCAGTCGCAGTGGGAGCTTGGAGTATTTGTATTTAAAGTTTGAGGACTTATCAACGTTGTGCATGCGCTGGGTTTCACTTATCTGGAAGTAATATTCCTCAAATTTCAGGCTGGCAGCTCTACCTCAGGTTCGGGGTTTTCCCGTTTTTACCGACTATTTACCGCCCGGCCGCTTTCTCGGTTGATTCCGGTTTGAATCATGTTCGGACTCAGGGAGGATTCTGGCGATAAATAATTATTGTTATTATAAGTTAAATAGAGGTAAGCTGAGCAGCCGTTCTCGGAAGCCCGGCAATTTCACAAGGCCATGCCTGGCTTTTCCCCGTCCGAAGTAGGGGGGCAAAGGGTCGAAGTCTCCCGTTCAGTTGGCGTCTTTCTTGTAAATGGATAATATGGGCACGCTGGTTTTGGCTTTTAGCAGGGCCTCGATCTCTTCGGCCTCCGGTGGACTGACTGTGCGCAGGGTGCGGGTGGGGTAGGGTTTATCCCCATGATTGCCCCGGGAGTCCAGGTGCCATTCCAGCGGATAAGCCCGCTTGGGGGTGTTGAGTTGCACTTCATCGGGCTGAATCTCGTTGATGAGATCGGCCATTTGCTCCACTTCTCGCCGGTTGGTGGGCATAAACATGCACTGCAAGGCAATTTTACCCTTGTAATGGGCCTTCAGGTTTTGAATGCCGGAAACAATACTCGCCAGACTCACCCCGGGTACCGGACGGTTCATTTGCTTCAGGCCCGCCTCCGTGGCGGCGTCCAGCTTGCAGGAAACCATATCAGCTTCCTGTAAATCCTGAATGACCGCCGGATCGTGTAATAGGGTGGCGTTGGTCAGCACCATGACCGGCTTGTGGGTGTATTCCTTCACCAGATGAATCGCTTCAGCCAGATTGAGGGCCAGGGTGGGCTCTCCACTACCGCTGAAGGTAATAATATCGGCCTCTTCCCAGCGGCTGCGGCGCAAGTCGTGTTCCAGTTGCGCGGTGGGCACATAAATTTTGCGTTCGGCGGTTTTTAGCTGGATATCGCCCAACTGGCAGTAGATGCAGTTGAAGGAGCAAGTGGAGGTTTCCAGCAGCATATCGATACCCAGAGAGGAACCCACCCGCCAGGAGTGAACCGGCCCGTAAACGGAGGATTTTTCGGCGGAAACATCGGCGATATCGGATTGAATGCTCATGGGGGAAACACCTGCGCTGGGCTTGTGGACTTGATAGTATCTAAAACCTCCCCTGATCCTATCACAAGCAACCGGTAGGCCAGAGCCCGGTACCCGGAGAACACCCTAAAAGAAGGCTAGAAGCGGCTGGGCCAGGTTTTACCGTCAACGACATGCGACATCAATCCTTGCCCGTTCCGCTGTGGGCAAAAACTTCGTTGTTTCGGTTTTATAAAGGGGAATCGTTTTTATAAGGCGCAGCCAACCGTGGTCTACCCCGTCTCCACTTTCAGCCCCAGCATTCGTTCTTTCACTCCCAGCACCCCGCCTGTTCTCAAGCGGCCGGTCAAGGATAGCCCCGAGGCGCGGGTTGCCTGGCATTCCATAGCTCCTGTCGAGATCTTTCCACTGGGGACTAAAGCGGCGTCGGTTTCAGCGGAGCTACTGGACAATGGGCAAATTGTGACGGAAACTGTTCTAGGACCTCAAGTTCAAGGGCAGTTGGATACCTTGGGCAATTACGAGTTGATGAATGGCGTTCGGGGAAATTTATTCCAGGATTCTTGGTTAAATATGAAATTGCCGGATTCGCCGAATCCATTTTTGAATGCCCTAAAGGCCACCGAACGCCGCCGGGCTGTGCAGGGCTCGGAAATTCCCCGCATTCGGCAATTGCTGACCCACCGGGGGCTGACCGGGGCTGGCATTAAAATCGGTATTTTGGATGGTCAGAGGAGAGCCGGCCCAGATAATCAATGGGAGCAGCACCCTCATACTCGGGTAGTGGGTGCCATTATCAACGATCCCATCTGGGGCGTAGCGCCTGGGGCCCAGGTGGAAGATTTTGGACGGCCTTATACGGATGGTCCTCTGAAATTGGCTGCAGATAATTATCAAGCTTTCTCAAATGCCCTGGTGGAAGACTACAAAACAATGATGCAGGAACGGATTGATTTGTTGAACTCTTTGATAGCCAAACGAGATCCGGCCCTACGGGTTTTAAATGCGACTTGGGGACTCAGTCACAGCGAAATATATGGGCATGCCTATCATTGGGTTTTATTGAGACAAGATGAAAATGGGTATTACAAATACCCCATGTTGCGCCAAACTCTTTTGGGGTCAGCTTTAATGGGCTCAAAAGCTGAAAAAATGCAGGCTGTGGTTAATGCAGTGGATTCTATATTGACACAGAACGCGGTGGCTCAAGCGGTGAAGGCTCAATATACAGAGGCGACCCGTCGGGCCGCCCAAGCCGGTCTGATTGTAGTGGCGGGCGCGTTTAACGAAGGTGAGTTTGATATACCAGGAGTTTCATGGAAAGCTGGATCGCAGATTGGTTTCTTTTCGGAAAGTCCTTATGTGATAACGGTGGCGGCGGCTAACACTCGTCAGCAACCGGGCAATCGGGCTGCTTATAAAGTGGCTGACTTCTCTTCCCGGGGTGATGGTTACTGGATGAATCCCACTATTGCCGCCCCCGGAGAGGAAATGGGGATTAGTTTGCCACAGGGTCATTTAGGCCATAACTTGGTGGTGCAAGGGACTTCGTATTCCACCCCCTTTGTGTGTGGGGTGATTGCCATGATGCTGCAACGCAACCCCTGGCTGACCTTTGAACAAGTCAAAGCCAGGCTGCAAGCCACCGCGGTCAAAGCTCCCGGCTACGGCCCTGCCGATTACGGGGCCGGTTTTGTCAATGCCGAAGCGGCTGTCTTGTCTTAATGAAAATGGGGTAAGGCCGCCTTGCCTGAAATAAATTAGGTGAAGGCAGCCTCACTGTAAATGAAATCAATTTTGTCTTTGAAGAGCTGGTTTTAAATAGGAATCAATCTTAAATAGAAATAATTCTAAATTGGAGATTCATCGAAGCCGCAGTCTGATGATTCCCTGCCTTGTGGCCGCTCATGGCTTTTTCGCAAGGAAAAACGCGCTGGTTCCTGCAAAAAGACACCGCTTTGGCAGGTTCTAGCCGCCCACGGAAACGCTTTCAATGCGGTTCCGTCCGTTCAGCTTGGCCTTGTACAGCTCGTCATCGGCCAGCTTCAGCAGATCCTCATAGGAGGTCAGGGCTTGGCCTTCGGGGGATTTAAAATCCACCACGCAAATCCCGAAGCTGGCGCTGGTTCGTAAGTTGGGGTCTTCCTCAAAGCGCAACAGCGGCAGACTTTGATGGATTTTGGAGATGATAGCGGTAGCCTCTTCCAGGGTTTTCTTGGGCATGATGACCGAAAACTCCTCTCCCCCAAACCGGCAGCAGAAGCAGTCGTTGGGGGTGCTGCCCTTGGCTACCTGGGCCACGGCTTTCAGCACCTTGTCACCCATCAGGTGTCCGTAGTTGTCGTTTAGCTTTTTAAAGTGGTCAATATCCACCATGGCAATGGCCAGAATGTGCTTTTTGCTTTTGGCCTGATTGAATTCGTAGGTGATTTTTTCGATGAAAAAGCGCTTGTTATAGACCTTGGTCAATTCGTCGGTAATCACCGACTGGGCCAAAGCGCTGTTTTCCTTGGACAGGTTCTTGAATTCCACGTTCAGCTTCACCAGATCGGCGGCGCGCTTTTCCAGGGCTTCCTGATAACGACCTTCCTTGCGCTTGGTAAAGGACATTTCAATAAACAAATTCCAGATAACGGTTTTGAACAAGTCAATGCAGACGTCCAAAAGCGGCCCCAGCAGCAGGTAAAATCCCATGGCCATCAAGGGCAGAAAGTCCATATAGCCCACCATGGCCTGTTGAATGCTGTCTGAGGCCAGAATTGCCTGAGCCTGGGGAGCAGTGGCAAGCGCGCCTTGCAGCAGGGCCAGCAGGTTGGCCATGTAAATGCCCGGGAACCAGTCGGAAGGCGGAAAAACATGGATGAGCAGGTCATTGTACAGGAGGTTGACCGGCCACATGAGATAACTACTGATGGTGTAAACGCCGTCAATCAGCGGGCGCCAGTCCCGATAGGGCGCCATGCCCACTGATAAATCCTGATTGCCAGCCAAAGGGTCCCAAAGGGCCGTGAAATAACGGCACCATAGAAGAACCAGAATGCTCCATTGCGTTATGTTTTTAATGATTCTGTACACTGCTACTCTTCACGCTCAAGGTCAATTCAGCCGTATCGAGATATACCTATAGGAGTCTGTCGGCAGATTCCTGGCAGACTTTAATGAAATCCGTTCACGCCGCACCCGGTAAATTTGTGTGCGATCGCCTTTCAGGCGCTGGCTTAATCGTACCGGAATTCCGGGCAGGTTTTACGCGTTCGCCATTCAAATTCATTCGCCTGGATGACATTTGGCTGAATGCATTGAACCTGCATAATCTGCACGACTGGATGCCATTTGTGCCCCATTCTGGCGAGTCAGCTCCCGGGCCGGGCAGACCGGCGTTTACCCGCACCATCAACAACGCGGCGGGGGGAGCTTGCGGGAGAAAACGCTACTCGGTTAGCGCCAGGACGGAAGCTGGCACGTCCACGACCTGCTTTTGCAGGGCCTTTCCGTTTTTCTCCGGCAACAATGCCTGACTGCTTTCTTCCGCCGTGGGCGGGGGCAGTGTTTTTTCCGACTTGCAGCCATATTCCTCAAACTTGCGCAGTTGAGGTACCAGCCCCAGTCTGCCTTCGAGGGACATTTTAGCCTCTTCAAACTGTTTGCCCAACGCTTCTAGCCGATCGCCCACCTTGATAAAGCGCTCCACAAAGGTGGCAGCTCGCTTGTGCAAATCTTTACCCAGTTGATGAATCTCATCCGCTTTTTGAGAAAGTTGCGCCTGATCCCAGCCGTAGGCCACGGTTTTGAGAATGGACATCAGGATCAGCGGGCTGGCCAGAATGACCCGGCGTTGGAAGGCCTGCTCCATCAGGGCGGGGCGCTCTTCCAGCGCCGCACGCAGCATGGATTCCCGGGGAACATAAAGCACCACGAAATCGATGCTTTCCTTGCAGCGGGTTTCGTAAGCCTTCAGGCTCAGGGATAAAATTTCTTTTTCCAGGGCGGCGGCGTGCTTTTTGCGTTCGCTGTTTTCCGCTTCGGAGTCCTCCGCCTGAAGCAGACGCTCCAGGTTGATCAGGATGGTTTTGGCGTCCACGTACAGAACCCGCTGGTTGGACAACTTGATGGTGATATCGGGTCGCAGGCCATCCTGCACTTTCTGGGCCTCGTAATGAACGCCCGGCATCAGCCCGGAGTGTTCTAACAGGCGGATCAGCTCCATCTCCCCCCAGTCGCCCCGGCCTTTGCTGTTACTGAGCGCTTCGGCCAGCTTGTTTTTCACCCCCACCAGCTTGCCGGTTTCGGCCACAATCATTTCAATGTGCGTTTTCAGGGAGGCGGTGTCCTCGGTGTGCTGCTTTTCAATTTCCCGCACCTTTTTTTCGTTTTGCTCAATGACTTCTCGCAGCGGTTTGAGCAAGGCGCCCAGTTTTTCATCCAGCTGAGCTTGCTTTTGCTGGTATTCCCGGTTGGCTTTCTCTTCCAGTTCGTCTTTCAGGCTCTTCAGGGTTTTCTGGCTCAATGCCTCAAACTGCTCCTGTTGCTGCTCGGTCAGCTTTTTATTCTCTTCCAGCAAGGTTTCAAGTCGTACGTTGGACAGGCTGACCTCGTTCAGCTCCATGCGCAGCAAATCTTCCGTGGAACGCAACCCCTCCAGCTGATCTTTGAGCAACTGGTTTTCGGTTTCAGTTCGGGATAGCTGATTTTTCAGCTCGTTGAAAGCCTGACTGGCTTTGCTGTTGGCGTAGAGCCAGCCGATCCAGTAGCCGAGTGCCAAGCCGATTGGCAAGTATAACAGATTGAGCATGCGCAAAGCCTTTCCAGCGGATTGAGGATCTGTTGTTCTGGGAGTTTATGGGATTGCAGACCTGCCTGATTGTATCACCCGAGGCTGGCCTGCCCAAGTACGATGGGGTTTACATTTTTTTGATACTGGTTTTTTGAAACTGGGGCTTGCAATGTGTTTTTCTTTCAGGCATTCTATATTCACACTCAATTTTAAAGCGCACTTCATCATTGCCTTTACTATTTTTACCGCGGGGTGGAGCAGCCCGGTAGCTCGTTGGGCTCATAACCCAAAGGTCGCAGGTTCAAATCCTGCCCCCGCAACCACTTAAAACTTAAAAGCCTCGTCTCATTGATGGACGGGGCTTTTTTGTGTCTGTGCCTGTCTTTAAAACACCCCGGATTTGCCCTGAAAAACCGGAGGGTCTCCGCGCAATCGCGTTCTATACCCGGCTGGGCTTTTGTGGTAGGATTACCCGACACTATCAGGTGATTTTTACTATCTGTCCCAATCGATCCAATCAGAATGATTCCATAATATAAGAAAGTTAATCGGACGAGGCGTTAACCAATGGACGTTTATCGTGTTTGAAAAAGTCACTTTCCCAACGGCCCTGTGTAGTTCTGTTTTGTTTGGTTTATTGAGTTTGTTTGTAATGGGAGGATGTAATCCAATGTCAACCACCATCGATATCTATCAACCCCTGCCCGTGGGCACCGCCGCACCGGATTTCAATTTACCGGCCACCGGCGGAAAATCCGTGCAGCTTAGCCAATATGCTGGTAAAAACCTGGTTATTGTGTTTTACCCCAAGGATCAAACCCCTGGCTGCACCCAGCAACTCTGCGCCCTGAGAGATGATACCGAAGTCTTCAAGGGCCTGAACACGGAGTTTCTGGGCTCCAATCCGGGCTCCATGGAAAGTCACGAGAAGTTTGCCCAGGCGCAAGGCTATAAATTCCCCATCGCCGTGGATGCCGAACGCACCATGGCCAAGGCCTACCACGCGCTCAAAGAGGATGGACAGGGCATCCAGAGAACGGTCTATATTATTGATGGCAAGGGCGTTATCCGGTACGCAAAACAGGGCTTGCCGCCCAATAGCGAACTGATTGAGGCCATTAAACAGTTCTAGGCCATCCATCGTTTACCACACAAGGCTCGGACGGATTGATTTCGTTTGGGCCTTGTGTGTTTGTGTGCCTATAATGATAGGGCTTGGCCCACAATCTGAGGCTGAAAAGCAGACCGTTCTGCCATGGCGGAACATAACCGAATCACATAACCAGGCTGTTGCGTTACTTTTGCAGGGAGATGGAATTGCTGGCGTTGTTTAAAAATACCTTTCGGGCCCTTCGCAGTCGAAACTACAGGCTGTTTATTAGCGGACAAGTCGTATCACTGGCGGGCACCTGGATTCAGCAGGTGGCCATCAGTTGGCTGGTCTACCGACTGACGCATTCGGTCTGGTTGTTGGGCATGGTGGCCTTTCTGAATCAGGCACCCGGGGTGTTGATTGCCCCTGTGGCCGGTTTGATGGCCGATCGCTATGATCGGCGGCGTCTGTTGATGGCCACCCAGTCGCTGGCCATGATTCAGGCCCTGATTCTGGCGGTTTTGACCCTGGGCGGCTGGATTCAACCCTGGCATATTATGGTGCTGGCGGCGTTTACCGGGGTTATTACCGGTCTGGACATTCCCATTCGGCAGTCGCTGGTACTGGATTTACTGGATCAACCCGAGGATTTGAGTAACGCCATTTCACTCAACTCCTCGGTGTTCAACGGGTCCCGGCTGGTGGGGCCTGCGCTGGCCGGTTTACTCATCAGTCAGGTGGGAGAAGGGGTGTGCTTTTTGCTGAACGCCCTGAGTTTTTGCGCGGTGCTAGCCGCCCTGGCGGCCATTCAGATTCGTCGGGAGCAGCCCATTGAGGTGCCCATGGGGTATTGGCAAAGTCTGCAAGAGGGCTTGCAGTATGTCTATCAGCATCCCCCCATGAAGGCCATTCTGGGGCTGGTGGCCCTGACCAGTCTGGTGGGCTTGCCCTACTCAGTGCTGATTCCCGTGTACGCCAAGGATATTTTACAGGGAAACGTGCAGACGTTGGGATGGCTGATGGGCGCGGTGGGCGCCGGAGCCCTGACCGGGGCGATTTATCTGGCGTCTCACAAGGCGGTGGAGAGTTTGTTGAAGTTGCTGCCGTTTGCCGTTTTTGGTTTTGGACTCATCATGCTGCTGTTCTCCGGGGTACGCTCGCTCTGGTTGGCCATGGCCTGTCTGTACCTGTTAGGGCTGGGCATGATGCTGCTGTTCGCTTCCAGCAATATTTTGCTGCAAACACTGGCCGATCCCAAAAAGCGGGGCCGGGTGATGAGTCTGTATACCTTGGCCTATATTGGCATGTACCCCATTGGCAGTCTGGGAGTGGGCTGGATGGGCACCCATTGGGGGGTATCGCGGACGTTGCAACTTGGGGGCATTTTAACCATACTGGGCGCCGCCTGTTACTTTTGGGCCTATCCCCATATTGCGCGTGCCCACCAGCGACTGAAAGCGGCCTGACAGACCGGGGCTGCACAGGGAACGGCTGCGGTCGGCTGTGGCTATGAGCGGCAAAAAAAAGTCACGGGCCAAGCCCGTGACCGTTGAGTCGTTTAAGGTCAATGCGGTACAGCGATGAGAGAAATCTCAGGCCTGCATGACAGGGGGTGGGTGGTTTATTTGTTTTTCTGCTGCCATTGGGCCCTGCGTTCGGCCCGCTTGGCCTCCCACTTGGCCTGCTGTTCCGGGGTCAGAATGCCTTGCATACTGGCTTTTTTCTTGATCATCAGGGCTTCCCGCTCCTGCCGGATTTCCGCTTTGAGTTTTTGTCGCTGGGCATCGTTGGCCGGATCGCTTCCCAGTCCTCTCAGTTGCTTGTATTTGCCTTTCAGGCTTTCCATGGCGGGGGCGTTTTCCTGACGAAACGCTTCATGGGCGGCCTTCATTTTGGCTTTCTGTTCGTCGCTCAGGTTTAATTCCTGCATGAATTTTTGACGCTCTTCAGCGTACTTTTTATACCGCTCGCCTTTGTGCTGATGCTGTTCTCCCGGGCCGGACTTTCCGCTGGGAGTGGCTGGTTCCGCAAAGGCAGCGGGGACTGCGCTCATCACTGTCATCACGGCCAGACTCATCAGGCCAAATTGCTGGATGGATTTGAAATTCATGGTCATAAAAACTCTCCGAAAACGTTGAGGGCGAACGGCTGAGGGATTCAACACTCACAAAAATCAGCCTTGTATTTTATATACACTGGCTGCCAACAGAAAGTTTCAGGGCGTGGAATCTTTCGATCGTTTCGGGAGCGGAAACAGCTCGATCACCCTGATCTCTTGTGTGACTGCCGCTCAGCACTGTCGAAAGATTTCACGCCCAAGTTTCAGGGGTTCCCCAAGAACAGCCAAGTTCAAAACATGGGTTTTAAGTCAGGGAAGGCGAATGATTTTACGATTTAATGATCTGAATATCCCGACGGTGCTTTTGTTTGAGCCATTCCTGATAGAGTCGGCCTTTCCAGGAATGGGGGTTGATGATGTAGAGATCAAAGCAAGGCAGTGTGAGATTGGCGCTTTGGATTTTATAGAAATAATCGCCCGGCCCCATGTGGAAGTGTTGAATATTTTGTCTGGCATACGCTTCCAGCCGCAAATTCAGGCCCACAATGCCCGGGGCGTAATTGCTATGTAGACCCGTATTCACGGTAAACAGCCAGTAAAACGCAGGGCCATTACGAACACCCAGACTCAGGTTGACGGTTTGTTCGTTCATTAACAGACGTTCCAGAACCAGTTGTCCGCTTTGGTGCAGGGCCAGTGCCCAATGATAGAGAAACTGTTGCTCCTCAGGGTGATTGAGGTAGCTGTACCCGGTTTTCTGATCCCAGTATTGAATGTGGTGCTGAATGAGTTCTTCCAAAAACCGCTCAACGGCCTGGGGCTCCGAGACCGTCACCAGCGTGGGTTTCAGCGCTTGCGCCAGTCGGGTTTTCTTTTTCAGGCTCTTGCGGCTGTTGTGGCTCAGGCCTTTTAAATAGGGCTCCATCCCTTGACTGAGATCAATGCTGTATTGCAAGGGGGCGGGCACCATCAGGCAGGGAAAATCCGGCAGATCCATTTGCTCAATGGCCTGAGACCGATCGGGGCCGGTCTTGAGGCGCACCTGGAAATAATCCCAGGCGCTGGTCTGTTGCAGTCGGTGTAGTTCGGCGATTCGGTCTGCGCTCAGCGTTTGATGCCAGGCCGTATTCCACCCGGATATCCGTGCTTCTTTCAGCGTCAGAAACCCTCGGGCCACTCGTTTTCTGTGGATCAGCAAGGCTTGCCCTTTAACGGGAATATCAAACCGGGGGGACAAGTAACGCCACCAGCACTGATGAAAGGAGGGCATTTCGAAGGGAGAGCCGTTTTCGGGCTGCTGGTGCATTGACAGTCCTGCGTTCGGGGCGGTGTTCAGGGCCTCGGTGGATTTGGCTCGTGGCGTGAGCGTCTCGTGGGTCATCCGGCGGTTTTCCCCAGGCATTTTTTCAGGATGTCATCCAGAGTCCACAGGGCGTGCGCCACCGGGTGCCGAAACAGCCGTAAATTCCAGAGCGGACGTTTGTCCCGCGTCCAGAGGTGTTTATAGGGTTCATCCCCCCGCCCGAAGTTAAATTCCCTTGCCCCGGCTTCTACAGCGTGGAATACCAGGGCATCCATGTGCAAGGTGCCGGGACTGTAGCTTCTAAAATTCTGGTTAAAGTTGGTGAGGTGACTGAGATAACTGCTGCCCTGCCAGAAGCCCAATTGGTAACTTAAGGTCATATCATTCACGGTCAGCGTGGAGAGCAGGAGTCTGGGGGCGTTTTGCCCACTGACGCGACAGGCTTCATCCAGCATATTCTGATAGAACGAATGCAGTTTTGGAAAGCGCTGAAAATCACTTTTTTGCCCCCGGCTGGCCCAATATTGTTTGTGGTTGTCCACAAATTCTTTCAACAAAATGCCACTGACTTTCGGCTCTGTCTGGAATGCCAGCCGGGGACGGCTTCCCAGATCTTTTTCGAAGCGGTTGCAATGCCGATTGACTTCCAGGCGTGTTTTTTTACGCCGGGTGGTTTCATACGCCTTGATTGAATCGGGCAAGGGCAGGCAGGGCATCACGGTCTCGGAGTGGATGGCGGATTCTGCCTGCCGGGGGGCAAGCGCCCGGGCCAACCCCTCACATTGGGCGCGATTCCGCATAAACAGGAAATCCAGTACATCCCAGCGACTGTTACGAATGACGCTGGCGATGGTATTCAGCACGGCACTTTCGTTTTGTCCGGGGGCCATGACGATTTCCATCCAGTCATACACGTTGGGTTGTGTGCCAATAAACTGTAAGTGCCTCAGCATCTTGCAAGCGAAGCCCTGTTTGCCCAGACTGATTTTTAAGGGGGCCACGGCCAACCAGTTGTCCCGGTGATCCTGAACAATGATAATGAGGAGTTCCTGAGGCGGAAAGTGTTGCAACCACTGGGTCAACCAGGCGTGGGTGAGGCAAAGGTTTTCCACGTTGGCGATTTTCAGGAAGACGTCCCATTGTGTTTTCAGTGGTAAAAATTCAGCGAGCGAGCGAATGACTCGAACCCGGAAAGCCGGAGGTTGGGTCTCTGGGGGCTCCAATGGGGGCTCCGTGGTGGCTGACTGGACTTCCATAATACGGGTGGTTGAACTCATTGGGAACCTGCGGATAAAGGGCTGATTTGGCTGATTTTAAGGCGGCTTTTCCAGAAGCGTGCTTGCCGGCGCAAGGACACCAGCCTGTCGTCCAGCCCGGTGGGCAGGAAAGAACGAACGAGCAAAGGGCCACAGCCGAACAGGGCGTCCCGGAGCTGGATGTGAGGCTCCTGAAACGCTTTCAGCGCCAGCTTTCGGGCGATGTGAGGCTGGTGCTGCAACAGGCGCTCCCGGGCCAGATAGCGGTAACAGCCCAGATAGGCTTTGGATTTCAGGGGACGCACGTGATCAGGGATGGGCGCTTCCGTGAACATCCAGTGCATGATTTTGAGGCAGCTGTTCAGCAATTTTTCGTAGTGTTCCGGGGCTTTGGTCAGGCTGGTCGCGTGAATACGGTACTGGTACACGTAGTCGTTCAGGCACAGGACGCCCGCATGGTTGTGTAAAAACATGCGCACATAAAATTCATAGTCTTCCGGGCCGCACAGGGTTTCGTTGAAGTACCCGATCTGCTCCCAGGCGCTGCGACGGATCATCAGTCCCGCCAGCAGGCAACTGATTTGGCTGGTGACAATGCGATCCCAGCTGTGGGCGTAATGACTGGTGGGGTGGCGATGGGTTTTGGCGGGCTGTTCTGGCCCGTTTTTTTCGGGCGGTGCTTCAATCAGTTGAATGGGGTTGGGCAACGGGTGGCCCTGATGATCAATCTGATCGGCAAACCCATAAGCCGAGATGAGGTCGGGATTGTTTAGCAGGGGGGCCGAGAGTTTGGCCAGCGTATCCGGGTAATACAAGTCATCGGAATCCAGAAAGGCGATGAACGCTCCCCGGGCCTGGCGCAGGGCGGCGTTGCGCACCCCGGCGGGATGTCCCACGCGCTCCAGTTTTTGATAGTGAATGCGGGCATCGTTAAAGGAGGCCACAATTTGCCCGGTCTCATCGCTGGAAGCATCATCGGCAATCAGCAGCTCCCAGTTGGGGTACGTTTGATTCAGCACGGACTGGATTGATTGACCAATGTATTCAGCCGCGTTGTGGGTGGGCATAATAATGGAAACAAGCGGCAACGCCTGCGCTGACGCTGGATGGAAACTCTCGGGGTGGTCGGTGTTGGTCATGACAGGGAATCCGCGGTTAAGGGGGGTGGCGTGCGTTTTTGATTCAGGCCGCAAACTTTTTGAACGATGAACTGGCGAAGCTGCGTTTTCTCCTGTGCGGTCGTGTTTCGGCGGAGCCACAACCACGCGCCCAGACCCAGAGCGCTCAGGGCAATCAGGGCAATGATGGCCAGTTCCGTGGCTTCATTGGCAAAGGGGCGGTGGCTCATCAGGAAGCGACCCAGCTGGGCCCAACAGAAAGAAACAAAAAGGGGGAAGAAAATTGTCCCGTAAACGGACTTTAAGTAGTCGCCTGCGGAAATTTTTAAGGTGCGGCAGGCTTGGCCGATCAGTCCCCACTGGTGCTGAAGGAGCTGGGGAATCAGGGTGCCCAGGGTCACTCCCACAATGCCCCAATGCTGCACCAGAATAAAACTGAGACCCAGGTTGGCCAGTGCCGCCAGAATGCTGGTGACGCTCAGGAAACGGTGCTGTCCCCAGGTAAACAGGAAGGCGTTGGCGGGCATTTGCAAAATACCACTGAGGACGCAGGGCACGGCCAGCGCCAGAATGGGCAGGGTTTGGGCAAGGGGGACTTTTCCGGCGGAAAAGATACCGAACAGTTCGGGATAAAACAGGACGATCAGCATGAGGGAGGAGGCTCCCACAAAATTCAGGAAGCAGCTGGCCCTTAAAAAGAGTTGCCGGGCTTCTGCGGTCTGATTGAGGGCGGCCATGCGGGCAAACAGCGGATAGACTCCCTCGTGGAGCTTGAGGCAGATTTGCAGGGTGACCCCCAGAAAGCGGAAGACGATTTCATACACCCCCACGGCACTGATGGGCAGAAATTTGGCGATAACGATGTCATCGATTTTATGGGAAACGATGATGCTGAAGTTGATCATCATGGCATGGCCGCTCAGGCGAAAGAGTTTTTTCAGGGTGGGAACGCAAAAGCCGGTGTTTCCGAACCATGACCAGGGTTCAAGGCGGTTGGCCCGTACCACGATAATACTGAGGCGAAGCAGGGCGGCCAACAGCCGCAGTCCGAAGACGAGGATTAAATCTCCGCCCAGCCACAGGGCCAGCAGGGCCCCCACGTTGCTGAGGATGGCGTAAACACTATCCGCCAGATTCGTCCATTGCTGGCTGCAGTGGGAGAGTAAAATGGCCTGATAATAGGCGCCGTAAACCATTAATACCGATTCCAGCATGATCAGCAAAAATCCGGTTTGGGCCAGCGGTTTTAAGTGGGGTGAAACGTGAAACAGGCTGGAAAACCCCGGATACACCGCAGCTCCACCCAGCAAAAACAGCAGGGCCAGCGCGCTGTACAAGCGGTGGCCCACTGTCAGGTAGTTGTTTTTGGCTTGGGGGTTGTGGGCTTCGCCGCTCAGGCTGGTGACCAACGCGTCGGTAATGCCCAGATCCAGGAGATTGGAAATTTCAAAAATGGCGATGAGCAGCACGTAAAGGCCAAAGGCATCCAGGCCCAGTTTTGCAATTAAAGTGGGGATGAGAATAATGTTGAGACCGGTTTTAATGACCACGCTCAGGCCACCGGTCAGCATGCCCAGCAAGGATCGCTTTTCAAGGCTCATGACTGCCACTCCCGCTTTTCTCGCAGGGCCATGCAGGACAGGATGCTGACCAGTGTCCAGTACAGTTGCGGGGCGTCAAACATGTAGGACATCTCATCAAAGCCGCAGGCGAATAAAAAGTAAACGGTCAGGGCGATGATGATGGTGTGTTCCGTTCGCAGGGCGGGTTTTACCGCGTTCATCCAGCCACGGGCCGATTGCAGTATTAAGCTGAGCGGCGCCACAAACATCAGGTAGCCCATAATGCCCAGATCGTACAGCAGGGCGATATAGGCGTTGTGAACCATCATGAGGGGATTGGCGTTTTTGGCGTCGTTGAAGGTCAGGTTAAACACGGTCTGGTTGGCCGAGGTAAAGCCGTGTCCCAGCCAGATGGTGGCCAGATCAATGTCTGCCATCAAGTCCTGCCACACCATGGCCCGCCAGTTCATACTTTCCGTTTCGTTGATCCGGGATTCCATAATGCCGAAAAAACTTTTACCGGAGAGGGCCTCAAAAATAAACAGGCCCAGCGGAAGCAGCGTGACCAGACTGATGGCGATTTGGGTGAAGCTGCGGCGAATGGCGGGCACGGCCAGATTCAGCAAAAAGATGATCAGGGCGCACAGGGCAAAGGCACTGATGGCCGTTTTGGAGAGGCCCAGTAAAAAGGCGATGAGGTTAATGGCCAGCCCAACCCAGAGCAGGGCCGTGGGCATGCGGTGTTTTCGATCGCCCTGATAATAACAGTACAGGCCCAGCAGATAGACCATTAAGATGCCCATGTGATGGGCAAAGGGGTTGGGGTGGGAAAAAATACCGATGGCCCGTAAAAAACCGTCCAGCATCATACTGGTGAGCTGGAAGGGAAAACCGGCGATGGTCACCAGCGACTCCAGTGCGCTGACCCACAACAGGGCCTGATTCAGGGCGTCAAAGAATCCCCGGAAATTCCTGATTCTTAGCACGGTCACCGCCGACAAGGCCACGCAAAGCAGGCAGTAGACATAGGCCACCAGTTGAACCAGACTGACCGCGCCATCGCCTACGGCGCTTTCCCCGCCACTCAGGCGAGGATCGGTGGCCTTGGCGTTGTAAAAGATGTAGTAAAGCCCCAGCCAGACAATGAAGGCCGCGTAGTATTTCAGCCAAGGTAACTGCCGCCACAGCAGCCCCGTATGGGGAATGATAATCCGTAGCATGGGCAGCATCAGCATCAGCATCAGCAGGGGGGTGAAGCGAATGTTAATCCCCAGTGCCAGCAGGTGCGCGTTGCCCAGCGCCGCCAGCGGCCAACCCAGTATCACAAAGGCCACCAGCAATTGGGGCCGGGGGATAATAAAGCGCCAGTACTGCCAGTACCCGATGACTCCCATGCCCGCGCCGCACAACATAACCAATCGCTGATAGTTCAGGCTGTCAGACAGTCCGGAAAGCCCTAAGGCTGGCAGCACCAGGTAGATTACGCACGCCAGTAGCATTCCCAGCCCGGCCAGCTGCACCGCCAATGGCTTGCCACTGGGGAGTGCCGATTTCCAGTCCGTGGAAGGGGAGGTGGTCATGGTCAGCGCATCCGGTTGGAGGGGGGAGGTCACGGTATTGGGCCAGTCAACGCTCAGGGTTTACGGACGCCCGACTGTTGCTGCAGGGCGGCCATCAGCCGGTTGAGCGAGGTGGATGGTTCCATCCGTTTTTTCTTGCGGCGGCCTAGCCCGAAGTAGGCTTCCGGATGCTCATACGGTTTTCGACTAATCCACATGGGGTTTAAGGGGGGATTCAACGCTGGCGGGCGGGGGCTGCTATCCGCATTCCCCAGACTGGTTTCGGAAAACAAATCCGGGAAGGGCAGGTTTTCAGTGGCCTGGGCCTCAGGGCTGGGCGCGGATAGGGGGGCCACTGTTTCCAGCAGGTTGTCATCGGCGCTGAGGCGTTGCTTTTTGGGGATGAGGGTATAGGGCTGGCTGAAGCCGGTTTCCTCAGGATCGTGGCTCGCAGGGCTTTGTCCGTCGCCTGGGGCCTCATCGCTCAGCAGGAAGGCGGGTACTCCCCGCTTGCGGCGGGGCATGGGCATTTTCAGAGCCTGTTGATCATAGAGGGAGTTTTGCGAGAGCGCATTTTGGGTTTCCGAATGCTCAGTGGTCTCAGGGGCGTCGTAAGCGGCATCCGCCAGGCTTTCGGCATAAGGGGCCGGTGCTTCCGCCTGCACGGTGACCTGTGAGGGGGCTTTGAAGCGGACGGGTTCGTGGGTAATGGGTCGGCTTTCCGCCATGGACGCATTTTCAGATTCCAGGGAGCGGTCAGAGGCGCTGGGCATGTTCGGTATCACCTCGGCGGTGGCGGGGGGGGCGTGCAGCACGGGAATGCCTTCCTGTTCCGTCATAGGCGGGGTTGCTTTTTGCTTGTGCGCTGCCTGAATTTCCGCCATCTGGTGCGGGGTGGGCGCACTGGCCAGGCGCACCGAAGTGGCGGGCGACACGGCGGAAGGGGTGTCTGGATTTTCCACCGCATTTTCCGGGGGATGCGCTATAGGGGGTTGAAGGTGATGCGTTCTACTGCTGCTGCGTTCTGCCTGCTGACTGGCGGAGGGGCGCACGGACTCCGCAGAAAGGGGCTGGGTCAAATCGCTGCGAAAAGTGGCGGCTGTCGGGTATTGCTGAGTGATGGGGCCAGACACGGGAATGAGGGCGTCAAACAGCGATCCGGCAGCGGGTAAGCCCATTTTTTCGGGGGTGGGCTCACTCATGAGGGTATGGGCCAGAGAAAAGGGCGTGCCTCCTCCGCTTAATTCGGCGGGTTCCGGTTCAAACGTCCGGGGTGAAGCTGGACGGGTAGGGGGCTGAGCGGTTTCTATCATTTCTGACGCTTCTGCCATTTCTGCCGTGGTTTGGCTCCCTTCCAGGGGTTCCATCCAGTCGGGCATACTGTAACCAGCGGAGGAGCCACTGAGCTGCTCTTTGGCGAAAGCGGTGGCAATGCCCACACCCAGACCCATTAACAGGCTGAGTACAATGAGGTGATTGCGATTTGGGAACTGGGCTTTTTGCGGCAGGCTGGGCTCATCCACGATGAAAACGTTACTCAGCGTTTGCGCTTCTTTGACCCGCCCCTCCAGCGCTTTTTGCCGCAGATGATCCAGGGCCACGCTGAGGGAGGCCTCTTTTTGCTCAATCTGGGCCAGCCCTTCAGCCTTTTGGGGGAACTGGCTGATGTCCACGTTGACCTGTCCCAGACGCTTGCGAATAATGGCCGCCTGAGCCCTCAAGTCCTGCGCCTCTCCGTTGGCCAGCAACATGTTGCGAACCAAATCGCCACGGGTGGTGTCGGCGACCACGGTTTGCGTGTTGTTGGCGGTGCCCATGGTGCGGGATTGTTCGGCGTTCAGGTTGGCTTTGACTTGAGCAATCTGCGCTTCAATTTCGCGCACTTTGGGGTTGCTTTCGGTCAGGGACGCGCTGAGCAGGGCGTACTGCTGCTGGAGGCGATACAGCTCATCCTGCAATCGGGCGATGGTGCCATTTTGTCCCAGGGCGGAGGCCTTCAGAGCTTTTTCCGGGTTCATGCCCAACAGTTGCTGATAGCGACGGGCCAGGCGTTCTTTCCCCTGCGCTTGCGCTTCCAGTTGACTCAGCCGGTTGCTCAACTCCATGCGGGAGCCCGCCAGATCATCGCCTTCCCGGCGGACGCTGACGGTTTTGTTGCTGATTTGGTAGGTGCTTTTGAGTTTTCGCACCGCCAAAAGCTGGGCTTCAATTTCCCGAACCTGACCTTCCAGAAACTGGGTGCGGGTGCTTTGCTCCGAGCGGTTTAAGTCCCGGCTGGCATTCTGAAAGGCCTTTAAAACAACGCCCAGTCCTTCTTTGGCAATCAGCGGATCGCTCCAGCTGAATTGCACGGAAATCAGGTCGGTTCCCGGCTGGTTTTTGGCTTTAATAAAGGCGGAACCATCCTGATAGAAGGCTTTCCAGTCCGCCTGCGTTTTGATTTTCAGTTTTTTAAGCTGCTCTGGGTGTTTGCTTTGAAAAAACTGCCACAGGGCCTCGCTGATGGCCGAGGATTTCAGGATGCCCATGGTGTTCAACACCGGGTTGGAGGAGCTGGAAGAGGTGGTTTGCAGGGCGTAGTACTGATCGGGTTCCACGTAACGGCTGGTGATGGCGGAGTCCTTGATAATGACCATGGCTTTGGCCGCATAACCCGGCTTGAACACAAATACGGTGTAAATCAGCATCCAGAAGCACACAAAGAGACCCACCCCCATAATCAGGGCGGTGTTCCGTCGCCAGAAGCTGGCCACGCTGGGGAGTAAACGCTCCGGTGGCTCCGGGAAAGCGTGATTTTGGATGTGTGCGGGAGAAAATACAGGGGCCATCTCGATGTCCTTTATCAGGGGGGATCGGCAAGTGTGAGCAGGGTGTGGAGTCGTTGCGGAACCGGGAACGGGAGAGGGAGTGCAGGGCCGTGTTAGCGGATGCCTCCCAGAACGGCCAGTCCGAACACGGCGGAAGCCATGTTGGTGAAGGGGGAAAGCACCTTGGCCGCGTTGTCGGCGAAACGGCCAGTTTTGTAGATTTTTTGCTCGGAAACATAAACCACGTCATTGGGCCGGAGCATAAAATCGTGACGGTTGGGATCGACCATCAGGGTGCTGAACTTGTTTTCGCCGCTAAAGCGTCGAATGGCCACCACCTTGATATTGGCCCCGTAGTTGAAGCCGCCCCCTTTGGCGATGGCGGAATTCAGGTAGGGGCTGGTGCTGTTCAAATCATAGACGCCCGGCGTTTTTACATCGCCAATAATGCGCACCGGAAAAACCTGAGGGCCAATGGCCGAGCTGAGCAGCAGTTGGTAGGTGGCGTCATCCAGGGCCTGATGGGGGAGTTCCGGTACATAGACGGAATCGCCGTTTTGCAGCATCAGGTCGTTTTCACTGCTGCCGTTTTTAAGCAGTTCCCACAAATTCACGGTTTTATACAGTTGCCCATCCCGGGTCACGGTGACGTTGGCCAAATCGGCGGAGAGTTTGACCCCGCCCGCAGCCGACAGCACACTGGACAGGCGGAAATCCATACGGTTGCCGGACAGTCCGCTGCCGCTCTGGCTGAGACCCGATCCATTGCCGCCGGGGAGACCGCCCGTGTTGTTACTGGTGTTGCTCAGGGTGGCCGTGCTGTTTCCTGCCTGTAACATGCCCGGTCGCATGACCGCCCCGGCCAGATACACGCTGGGGGGCTTGCTTTCGCTGACGGTCAGACTGATGCGGGGCTCCCGAACCAGTTCCCGAACCTGGCTTTCCAGCAGCTGGGTGGCTTCCCGGATGGTTTTACCGGCCACCTGAATTTCCCCGATACCGTTGAAGGAGGCGTTGCCATCGGAGCGAACCAGAATGCCGTTGGCGGATAGGTCGGATTGGTTGTAGACGTTGACGCTGAGTACATCGCCGACATTAATGCGGTAGCTGCCTTCCGCAAATTGAAGCTGTCCGGTAAAGTTTTCGGCCTGGCCACTGTCTGGATGGCAAGCGAGCAGTCCTATCAAGGCGAAAAGCATGAGGCATGGGGTCAAAATACGTTGGAATCGGCGGATCGCTCGGCTTGACATGCTGGATTTCCTGATGATTGAAATAGGGAAAGTGGCGGTAAGGGGACAGGTGCGATAAGAAAGATGTGAGTCAGAAAGATGCGATAAAAAGATAAGACCCGTCAAAGGGAATAATTGCTGTTTTTACTAAAATCCCCTCCAGATTAAAAGTTGCTTAGCGAATTATTTTTGGCAAGGCGTCTTCTTTTTTTTACACACTACAGATCTAAATAGGAAGGGTGGGCAAGACACTTCGAAATGATTCAAGACAGATTGTCTGGGTTTGATAGTGTCCTCCGGCTTTGCTTTCCTTGCTGCGATCTGTCATTCCCGCGCAGGCGGGAACCATTGTAGATTGCTTGCATCAGTCAAGGAAACGCCTTTTTGGCAATCTTGTTCTGGATTCCCGCCTGCGCGGAAATGGCAAGTGGGGCGATAGGAAACAATGGCGAAACAATTTTTTTATCTAAATATGAACGGGAGGGCGGGGGAGACTGTGACCGGGCAATTTTAAGGCTGCTCTGTTTTCATGATGTTTAAATGAGGAAGCCCTGTAAAAGTGTCGGTTCCCGATTTTTTGTGACCGGTTTTAGAATCACATGATGTCGTAGACCCAATCGATGACGCACACCCAACCGTGGATACCCACCCCACACTCATGATCCCCATGCCTTCCGCCAACCAAGCAGAGAACGCCATATCGACCGCTGACCCGGGGCTCCGCTGGGGGGCGGCTGCCGAGCGGCGTAAGGTGCTGTTTTTCTATCAGGATTTTGGGCAAATGGGGGGGATTGAGCGTTATTTGCTCCAGGTGGGACAGGGGCTTTGGCAATCTGGAAAGGTTGAGCCGGTCTTTGTGTGTTCCGCTGGCAGTGCCTTGTATCAACGCCTTCAGCAGCACGGCTTTGCGGTTTACGGTCTAAAAAGTCCCGCATTCTTTAAGCCCTCCTTTTTAAGAACATTCGACTGGGGGGCCTGGCGGCAACTCCGGCGGATTCTACAGGCGGAACGACCGGACATGGTGCATGTCCACTTTGGTCTGATGGAAACCTTGCTGCCCCGCCTGTGGGGCTTTCCGGTGGTGTTTACCTTTCATGGCTATGGCAGTTTGTACGCGCACCCCGAACCGTTTGCAGGGGGCAAGGCTTGGTTCAAACGGCTGGTGGCCGCCTTGTTTCGATTCACCAGTAGTCGGCTGGACGCCCTGCTGGTGGTTAGCAATGCCGAACGCCAGCGTTTACTGGCGCAAGGTTTCCTTGCGGAATCCGCCCAGTCGCAAGTCATTCACAATGGCATTGCCGTGGCTGAATTTCAGACCCCGCCGGATGAAACCCGGTTGAAACGGTTGCGGGATAGTCTGGGTCTGGATGCGGATCGTCCGGTGGTGACTTTTATCAATCGGCTGGATGAGAATAAAAATCCCGCTGATTTTATTGAACTGACCCGGCGCTTTGCCCGCAGTCATCCGCGGGTTCAGTTTTTACTGGTGGGGGATGGCCCCTTGAAACCCCAGCTTGAGGGCTGGGCCGAGGGCTTGCCCGCCCTTCGGCTGGTGGGCTACCGGGAGGAGATACCCGACCTGCTGGCCCTGAGCCATGTGCTGGTTTACCCCTCCCGGCGGGAAGGGTTCGGGCTGGGGCTGGTGGAGGCCATGGCCGCTGGCGTGCCTTGCGTGGCCTATGCCAGCGAAGGGGCCACCGAAATTCTGGGAACGCCGGAAACGGCGTGCTGTCTGGTGCCAGTCGGCGATTTGGAAGTGTTGCAAGCACAGGTTTGCCAGTGGTTGCAACTTCAGACTTCGGAGAAAGCAGCCTTGCAGAGCGCACTGCGACAGCGGGCACAGCACTTTACACTGGAAGCCACTGTGCAAAACCTGACTCGTGTCTATCAACACCTGATGCCCACGGTGTCCATCCTACTGCCCGTGTACAATGGCGCCCACTGCGTGTTGCGGGCCGTCCAGTCGGTTCTCAATCAGCACTACCCCCATTGGGAGTTACTGGTGGTGGATGATGGCTCCACCGATGGCACCTTGCAAGCGTTGTCCACTATTTCCGATGCCCGGGTGCGGGTGGTGTCCCAACCCAATCAGGGGGTGGCCGCCGCGCGCAATCACGCCTTTCAACTGGCTCAGGGCGATTATGTTGCTTTTATTGACGCCGATGACCTGTGGCTGCCTCACAAGTTGAGCGAGGAGCTGAAAGTCATTCGTCGGGCAACCAGGCCCAATCAGCCGGCTTGTCTGGTCTATAGCAGCTATTACGCCGTGGATGAGCGGAACCGTCTGCTCAACTTGCCAAAAATCAGCACCCATCAGGGTGATGTGGGTGAGGTGGCCCTGCGTGATGAAGGGTTGTTCCTGCCCAGCACCACGCTGGTGCATCGGGATGTAGTGGCGGCGGTGGGGGGCTTTCAGACCCGTTGTTACCATGAGGATCGGGTCTTTTTCATTCAGGCCAGCCAGCAATTCCCGGTTTACGCCACCGGGCAACGATTGGTGTTGTACCGGCAAAGCGAAGCGGGGCGATGCCGCTCGGTACTGAAAGACTATCCGGCGGCCTTGACTGCCGAACTCTCCATTGTGGAAACCCTTCAGGACAGCCTGAGCCCATCACAACTGGCGGTTTTGTCCTTACAACAGCGCCGGAATTTAATGTGCCGGTTCCTGATGTATGGCTACTTGCCAGCGGCCCAGCGCCTGTACCAGACCCTGTTGACTGAAAAAGCCCAAGGGCCGGATGCCAGCCTGTGGAACGCCTGCTTTCAGGGACGCAAAAGTCAACTGGCCTTGCTCAGTGTGCGCACCGGCTGTAATGTGCTTTATATGGCCCGCACCCTCGTTCAGGCTTTCACCCGCTGGATTCCCCTGTCTTCCATATTACCGCCCGTCGCCCGCCCTTACCTAAAGGACATACTGTCATGCTGATTTTCAACTTTCATCATGTGGAAGCCCGTATCTCACACCCGGCTCGCAAGCACATCAGCATCAGCCCGGTGGGCTTGAGCCGCCTGATTCGCACCCTGCGGTTGCTGGGCTTTGACATGGTGTCCATGAGTGAGGCCCTGGCCATGAGCCCGCAGCAATTGAATGACAACCGCCGGGTGCTGCTGACTTTTGATGATGGGTATGAAAACAACCTGCTGCAGGCCTTGCCGGTGCTGGAGGCGGAGCAATGTCCGGCCACCGTGTTTGTGTTACCGGGCCGATACGGCGGCACCAACGCCTGGGATCAGGGACACTTGCCCGAATCGCAACGGGATCGCCTGATGAACGTTCGGCAAATGCATCAGTTGGTGGATTCTGCTTTGGTGACTTTGGGAAGCCAC
>DAIDMR010000262.1 GCA_027448865.1 Vampirovibrio sp. | reverse complement strand
GCGGGTTCTCACGCAAAACCGGCCCGATCCGGGCTGGCCCACGCTGGGAAGCCGAGCCGACTATCCCGCTGCCAATACCGATTTAAACAGTCTGGACATCCTGCCCAAGCCAGATGCCTTTGGTGCCGGGCAAACCGGCTGGTATCTACGCAATGCCGCCAAGGAACTGCAACGCATTGGGGCCACGGAAGATCTGAAACTACTGGCTACCGAAACCATGGGCACCGTGCCAGCCAGCATTGAGAGCTGGGCGGCTCAGGTCTCCGGCGACCGGGCTAAGGGGCTGCGGGCCATTCGAGACGGCCTGGATCAGCAGGTCAAGGACTCCTTCATCAACAGTGGACGCACCGCCATTCAACCCGCAGGCACTCGGGATGAACTGAAGCTGCTTTACCCGGTCTATTTTGCTGAATTCATCCGGCAAGCGGGCAGCAAAAACCGGCTGGACCCTTACCTGATTCAATCGCTCATGCGGGAAGAGAGCTACTTCAACGAATTTGCCATCAGCACCTCCAACGCCCGGGGCCTGATGCAGCTATTACCCTCCACGGCCAAGGAAGTGGCTGGATGGGAAGGATTATCCAGCTTTCAAACCCCCGATCTGTTCACCCCGGCCATCAATATCCAACTGGGCTCCCGGTATTTATCGCACCTGCACCAGCTGTTTAACGGAAATTCCATGCCTGCCGTAGGCGCTTACAATGGCGGCCCCAATGCCATGAAACGCTGGGTCAATGGCGGTAACAGTTTCAATAGCGACCCGGATATGTTTGTAGAAAAAATCCCTTATGACCAAAGCCGGGATTACATCAAAAAAGTATTTACCAGCTACTGGAATTACAGCCGCCTATACAGCCAACCTGCCATCTAGCCAAAATCAACCCTCTTCAGCTCAGCCATAACCTCAACTTTGCAAAGCATGCTTGTATCGTGTAAGATGGGCGGCAATGTTGGTGTGGATGGATGATTATGAAACATTACGGTTCTTTCGTTCTAATGCTACACAGCCACCTGCCGTTTTATCGGAAAGCCGGGATGTGGCCCTTTGGGGAAGAAAACCTGTACGACTGCATGGTGGAAACTTACATTCCCCTGCTGAACGCCCTGAACGAACTGCGGGAAGAGGGCATTAAAGCCGGAATCACCGTGGGCTTAACCCCCATCCTCACTGAGCAATTGGCCGACGAGCATCTGCAAGAAGGCTTTATCAAGTTTATCAAAGGCCGTATCGCGGTCATTGATGAGGATGTGGAGCGCTATCCAGACCCCAAGGTACCCCATTCAGAGCATCTCAGCTTTTTAGCAGGCTACTACCAACAGTATTATTCCAAAATTCTGGAAGACTTTACCGTCAAGTACCAAAAAAATCTGGTCAAGGCCTTTAAAGAGCTGCAAGACGCGGATTGCATTGAAATCACCACCTCCGGGGCCACCCACGGCTTTTTACCCCTGCTGGGCACCGATGAGAGCATTCAGGCCCAAATCAAGGTGGGCGTGGAATCCTACAAGCGTCACTTTGGCAGAGCGCCCAAAGGCATCTGGTTGCCAGAATGCGCCTACCGGCCCGCGCAAGAGCATGTCGATCCAGAAACTGGCAAGCCCACTTTGCGCCCCGCCATTGAAGCCTTCCTGTTTGAGCACGGCATCAAGCACTTCTTTACCGAGTACCATGCCATTGAAGGCAGCGTCAGCAGTGAAATTCGTCGGGATTTTGGGGTGTACCGGGATATTCAGTACATTCCGCTACCCAACCGGGGCCAAACTGGCCTGACCACTCATGAAGCCTACTGGCTGAAAGATTACCCCGTGGCCGTTATTGGCCGCAACAACCGGGCCAGCTTTCAGGTGTGGTCGGCGGCGCACGGCTACCCGGGTGATGGACTATACCGGGAATTCCACCGCAAGGATGCCAATTCCGGCATGAAGTACTGGCGCTTAACCAGTAAAGACGCCGAACTGGGCGACAAAATGCTGTATGACCCCGTTTTGGCTCAAAACCAGACCAAAATGCACGCCGATCACTTTGTATCGCTGGTTTACGACATTTTGAAAGAGCAGTACCACAAAACCGGCGAACCCAAGCTGGTCATGGTGTCCTTTGACACCGAGCTGTACGGCCACTGGTGGTTTGAGGGCGTTACCTGGCTGAAGCACGTCATTAAAATGCTGCATGCCTGCGAAGGCGTGGATGTGGAAACCTCCAGCCAGTATCTGGAGCATTATCCGCCGCAACAAGCCATTGAATTGCCGGAAAGCACCTGGGGTCAGGGCGGCCATTATTGGGTGTGGAACAACCAGCACACCGCATGGATGTGGCCCACCATTCACCAGTGTGAAGTCCGCATGCGCAAGCTGGCTCAAAAACACGCCCATGAAACGGACGCACTTAAAATTGAAGTCCTCAATCAGGCCTTAAGAGAGCTTTTACTGCTGGAAAGCAGCGACTGGCCCTTCCTGGTGACCACCTTCCAGGCCAAGGACTACGCTGTGGAGCGCTTTGAAAAGCACGTGGCCTTTTTCAACCAGCTGTGCGACATGATTGAAAAGGATCAAATCAACGAAGAGCAACTGGCCGCCAGCAAGGAAGTGGATAATCCCTTCCCCAATCTGGACTTCCGTTGGTTTGAAACCGCCAACCTGCCCGCTCCCACGTCGTATCCTGCTGAATTACAGACCGTGTAATCTCAGGGACATACCCGTTTCGTCCCCCGCTCCTAACCGGGGGGCGTCGCTTCAACCGGAGGGGACTTGATAATGGGCAAGTCAATCAATCTGATTTTAGGCGTTCATAACCACCAACCAGTGGATAACTGGGATCACGTGGTGGAAGACGCCTATCGCAAGTGCTATCAGCCATTCCTGGACGTTCTGGAGGCTTATCCCAGTGTGGGCATGAGCGTTCACTACACCGGCTACTTGCTAGACTGGCTATTTGATCGACACCCCGGCCTTATCGATCAACTGCGACGATTGATCCAGCGGGGCCAGGTGGAGATGATTGGCGGAGCCTATTACGAGCCGGTACTGGCCATCATTCCAGACCGTGACAAACAGGGACAAATCGAGAAACTGACCGACCGGGTGGAAGCCCTGACCGGGCAGCGGCCACACGGACTCTGGTTGGCGGAGCGTGTTTGGGAACCGCATTTGGTTCAACCCATTGCCCAGGCCGGTATTCGTTACCTGTTTCTGGATGACAGCCACTTTAAAGCGGCAGGGCTGGAAGAACAGGCGCTGCACGGACGTTACACCAGCGAAGAGCAAGGAAAAACCGTGGATATTTTCCCGGTGGACAAAACCCTGCGCTACCAGATTCCCTACGCCTCCCCGCAAGCGGTCATTGATTATCTGGGCAGCGTGGCCAGCGCCGATGGGCAAAAGGCCGCCATTTACTTTGATGACGGTGAAAAATTCGGGGTCTGGCCCGGCTCTCATCGACTGGTTTATAAGGAAAAATGGCTGGATCAATTTTTTAAGGCGCTCAGTGCCAATCAGGACTGGATTAACCCCATTACCCCCTCGCAATATGTGGCTCAAACCCCGCCCTTGGGACGCATTTACCTACCCACGGCCAGCTACAGCGAGATGATGGAATGGGCCTTGCCCGCCAAACAGTGGAACGCCTACCAGCAGGCCTTGAAGTCCGTCTCTCCAGAGCAACAACGCTTTTTTCAGGCCGGATTCTGGCGAAATTTTCTGGTGAAATACCCGGAGGCCAATAATATCCACAAAAAAATGCTGTACGTCAGCGAAAAGATCCATCGTCTGGCGCAGGACAAGGGCATTCAACACCAGGAAGCGCTGGATGAACTCTGGAAAGGGCAATCCAACGATATCTTCTGGCATGGGGTTTTTGGCGGCCTGTATCTCACCAACCTGCGCACGGCCAACTATCAGCATTTAATCAAGGCCGAAAACATTGTAGACACCATCCAATACGGCCCCAGCTTTACCCACATCGAGACACGCGACCTGGATTGCGACGGTCAGCCGGAAATTTTAATAGAAAGCACCGCCCAGAATCTGTATTTACACCCTCACGAAGGGGGAAGCCTGTTTGAACTGGACTATCGGCCCAAGAATTTTAACCTGCTGGACACGCTGGCCAGGCGCTATGAACCCTACCACGACCAACTCAAGGAAAGCGCCAGTGGCCCCGGGAATCGGCTGGAGCAATATTTAAACTATGACTGGCATCGTCGGGTCAGCCTGCTGGATCACTTCTGGGGGGAAGGCACCACCCTGGATTCGGTGGCACAATCCACCTACCCGGAGCAGGGGGATTTTGTCACTGGCCGCTATCAGAGCCATATTGACGGTCACACAGTCACCCTCAGCCGGGAAGGCACGGTCTGGATTCACGATCAACCTACCGCTATGCGGGTGGAGAAGGCGTTAATCCTGTCTGACCCTGCTCAGGCCCAGACGGTCATCCGTTATACCCTAACCAATGTATCGGCACACAAGGCAAGCCTGTGGTTTGCCGTGGAGTTTAACGTGAACTTGCTGGCTGGCGATGCCCCCGATCGATACTACTACCTGCCTCAGGCCTCCCCCAAACCCGCTCAAGGCATCACCAAAGCCGGCAAAGCAGCCGTGCTGGAAACAGTAGACAGCAAAACAAAACTGCGCAGCAAGAAACTGATTGCCAAAGAAGCCCTCAAGGAAGTGTACGGCATCGGCCTGCGGGATGAATGGCTGGATATCGATTATCATTTAATCTGGAATCGGCTGGGCAGCGTGTGGCGCTTCCCCATTGAAACGGTATCCCAGTCTGAAACGGGCTTTGAAAAGGTCTATCAATCGAGCGCCCTGTTCCCCAACTGGAAATTCAGCTTAGAGCCCGGCGAAAGCTGGCACGTGGAAATCACCCAACGCATCACCAGTCATCATTAGCAGTATCCTCAGGAGCATCCATCCCCATGCAACACCAAATCATCGGAGACGACATTCAGGCAGTGGCCCTCTCGCTGGCGCCGGGCGAAACGGTGCGGGCAGAAGCGGGAGCCATGTTGTACATGAGCGACAGCATTGAGATGAACACCCAAGTCGGCACCAACAAGGAAGGCGGCATGGTGGGCGCCCTGATGTCCGGCTTGAAACGGGCCGTCTCCGGGGATAGTTTTTTCATTACCACCTTCACCGCGCAGGGACAGGCTGGGCAAGTGGCCTTTGCCGCGCCTTATCCGGGTAAAATCATGCCGATCAATCTGGCGGAAACGGGTACCCTGCTCTGCCAGCGGGATTCCTACCTTTGCTCGGATACGGAAGTGGACGTGAGCATTGCCTTTACCCGCAAGCTGGGCGCTGGCTTTTTTGGGGGCGAAGGCTTTATTTTGCAGAAGCTCAGCGGCCGCGGGCAAGCTTATATCCACTCCGGGGGCGGCATGATTCCGTTTGAGCTGGCCGCCGGGCAAAGCCTGCGGGTGGACACCGGTTGTCTGGTGGCCATGACCGAGAGTGTTTCCTACGACATTCAGCTGGCCAAAGGCATGAAAAACATGTTGTTTGGGGGCGAAGGGCTATTTTTTGCCCATTTAAAAGGCCCCGGCAAAGTCTGGTTGCAGGTTCTACCCTTCAGCCGTCTGGCCAATCGCATTTTATCGGCCGCCGTTACCGGCAACAATGAGCAAAGCAAAGGTTTGGGCGGCCTGGGAGGTAACCTCCTGGGTGGCCTCATCAGCGGTGAGTAAACGCATCGACTGGATTATTATCGAAAATAATTTCCATAGAACAAAGTTTCGAGGTATACTATTTTTGTGCAAGAAACGAATTTGCCGTGTGTAACATTTGCCTTCAATGGCATAGGCAACCAGATCGCAATTTCGTACCATGGCGTTTTACGAACGAGTATTCTGTGAGCGCAGTGTGAAAGCCAACGGGGCACTTGAAAGCCCTGCCCGCATTTCAATTTATTCATTCCCGAACCATTGAAAAGGAAATCCGCATGGCCGTTAAAGACAAAGAATCCGCCAAGACCAGCGCCAATCTGGAAGACGCCTCGCTTGAGGAACGCCGGAAAGTCCTGAGCTACACCCTGGACAAGATCGAAAAAGATTTTGGCAAAGGGGCCATCATGAAGCTGGGCGATCGTCAGGTGGTAGGGCTGGATGCCATTCCCACCGGGGCGCTGGCGCTGGACTTAAACCTAGGTGTTGGCGGATTACCCCGGGGCCGTGTGGTAGAAATTTATGGCCCGGAATCCAGCGGGAAAACCACTTTAACCTTGAGCGTGATTGCTGAAGCCCAGAGAAACGGTGGTATTGCAGCATTTGTGGATGCCGAGCATGCGCTTGATCCCGAATACGCCGCAAAAATCGGGGTAAAAATCGATGAACTGCTGGTGAGTCAACCCGACACCGGAGAGCAGGCCCTTGAAATCACCGAACAACTGGTGCGTTCCGGCGCGGTGGACATTGTGGTCATTGACTCCGTAGCCGCTCTGGTGCCCAAAGCGGAAATCGAAGGCGAAATGGGCGACTCCCACGTGGGCTTGCAAGCCCGTTTAATGTCTCAAGCCCTGCGAAAACTGACCGCCATCGTGGGTAAAACCCGGACAACGGTGGTCTTTATTAACCAGTTGCGCCAAAAAATTGGTGTCATGTACGGCAACCCGGAAACCACCACTGGCGGGAACGCCCTCAAATTCTACGCCAGCGTCCGTCTGGATATTCGCCGGGTCGAAACCCTGAAAAAAGACGGGGAAGAATACGGCAACCGGGTCAAGGTGCGGGTGGTCAAAAACAAGGTGGCCCCGCCGTTCCGGGTTTGTGAATTCGATATTCTGTTCGGGCAAGGTATTTCCTCGGAAGGCTGCGTGCTGGATGTGGCCACCGATATGGACATCGTCAAAAAAGCCGGTACCTGGTACAGCTATAACGATGAAAAAATCGGGCAAGGCCGTGAAAAAGCCCGTGACTTCCTGAAGGACAACCCGGAAGTGATGAAGAAAATTGACGCGGAAGTGCGGGCCAAAATTGCAGCCATGCGTACTGCCGCTCTGGCCAGTCAAGCCACCGGATCGGGTGTAGCAATCTCCACACCGCTGGAATCCGGCGACAACTAGCCCCTGACTTTATCCCACGTGCCAGACTGACTCTGCCACAATCTCTACGCGCTATCCTGTCTTCCTGTAAGCAGCCTGTCCAAGGGCAGGCTGCTTTTAAACTTTCGCGACTGACCGGGATACACCTTCTGCGAGAATGGCTGTGGCCGCTTTGAGGAGGTTCACTTGTGACCCCCGCTAACTTGGGTTAAGATTAAAATTATTTTTTACCAGTTTAATTCCCTCTGCCCCACAGCCCCTTTTAAGGCCCTCAAAGCGTTATGGACTCCAAAACACATATTGAACTCCTGTTTTTCGGTGATCTCGTCGGGAAACCAGGCCGAACTGCAGTCAAAGCCTACCTGGACAGCCTGAGCGAACGTCCAGACGTGGTCATCGCCAATGGCGAAAACATCTCCCACGGCTTCGGGATGATTCGCAAGCACTACGATGAAATGCGCGAGGCTGGGGTGGACATTTTCACCAGCGGGAACCATATCTGGGATCAAAAAGAGGTTTTTAACTTCATTGATGAAGTGAATCTGCTGCGGCCTTATAATTTCCCGGCGGCTTCCCCCGGGCGTGGGGCCCGGATTTTTGAAGTGGCTGGCTGCGAAGTGGGCGTGATCAACCTGATTGGGCAGGTCTTTATGGGCAACTACAACTCCCCTTGGGAGCAGTTTGAAGAGCTGGTCTATGACATGCTGGCCGTCACCCCCATCATCTTCCTGGATTTCCACGCGGAAGCCACCGCCGAAAAAATTGCCATGGCCTGGCACGCCTCTTCACTGGGCGTTAGCGCCATGACCGGCACCCACACCCATGTACAGACCGCCGATTCCAAAATCTTGAACAATCGGATGGGTTACATTACAGACACCGGATTTAACGGCTCCTACAACAGCGTGATTGGGATGGAAGCCAGCGGCTCTCTGCAACGCCTGAAGTCCCATTTGCCCACCCGTCTGGACGTTGGCCCGGACGACATCCTGCAAGTAAACGCCGTGAAATTCACGATTGAAGTTAAAACCGGGGTTTGCCGGAAGGTGGAACGTATTAACGAAGTGTTCTCCCATAACGGGGAGCCCTTGCAGCCATTCGCCACCCGATAGATGAGAGGGCTCAATGACCTGCGCAGACCGGATTTAACCATCTGGAGGATGGCATTTCTTTGATGGAACAGTTATAATACAAAAGTGAAAGTATCTAACCAGATAAAAGGATGCCCTTGATTCAAACTTCTACCGTGCTTGATTTGGAACAGGCCAAGGCTTGGTTAAGTCAGCAGTTGACCGCTGAGCGCTTTGAGCACTCTTTAGGCGCTATGGACAAGGCGGCTGAGCTGGCCGAGAAGTTTAATCTTCCATCCGTTGAAAAGGATCAGGCTATCCTGGCAGGTCTGTTGCACGATGCCGCCAAACTGATGCCGGCCAGCGAGCTGCTGAACTACTGCGACCAGCATCAAATCCCATTGGACGAGATGGATCGCAAGACCCCACAAACCTTACACCCCTTTGTGGGTGCTGAAATAGTGCGGGAAGCCCTGGATTTACAGGAGCCGGAGATTTTAGACGCCATACGGTTCCACACCACCGGGCGGGCTGGCATGAGCCGGGTGGAAAAAATCGTTTATATTGCCGATAAAATCGAGGGGAACACCCGCAATCCCCTGTACGTCCAGAAGGTTACATCGTCGCTGGACTTCAGGAACCCTTATAGCCTGGACTTCACCATGTTGTACATCCTGGACTCCACCATCCAGTTTCTGATTGAGAAGCACCAGGCCATTCATCCCCGAACCATCGAGGCCCGCAATGACTTTGTGTTAAAGTTACGTGCGGAAAAACAATTATGAGTTAGTAACCTGTTTAGCAACGCATAGGAGAAATGCTTTTGACCCAGACTCCACAAAACACCATGAGCGCTTTTGAATTGGCCGTGCTGGCCGCAAATCTGGCGGAAGCCAAGAAGGCATCGGAAACGCTGGTACTGGATACGGGAAAAGTTTCTTATCTGGCAGACTATTTTGTAATTTGCACTGGCGACAGTCCGGCGCAAATTCGCACCATCGCCGATGAAATTGACAAAGCATTTCGAAAACACGGACAGGTACGCATCGGGTCAGAACTGGATAAAACCTATCGCTGGTGCTTACTGGATTACGGCGATGTGGTCATTCACGTGATGCACCGCAACGAGCGGGAATTTTATCAACTGGAAAACTTCTGGAGCCATGCCAACGTGGTGGCTCCGGAAAAATGGCTGAACAGAAGCCTGCCAGAAGCCTCCTAGAGCCTAACGCTCCGGCCCTGACTCAACCCAGTCTGCTGCCCGCCGGATTTGACATCCAGTCTGGACTGATTCGCGCATCGAAACTACTGCTTTTTAAACTGGACGCACTCCAACAGCGCCCTGAAAGCGCCCTTTAAATCAAAGTCATAACGGCGCTCATCGACTCAAAGATGGCCCTAGTCTCGGAAAGGGTTCTACTCAAAATAACAGGCGGACTGGGTGGGTGTTTCAAAGACAACGGCCTTGGTGATTTCAGGCACGTTTTTCTGGATGCGCTTGTAAACGTAGCGAGCAATGTATTCTGCGCTGGGGCTTTCCCCGTTGAATACCACATTTAAATCCTTGTGATCCAGATCATCGACAATCTGGTTCAGCTCGGCTTTGAGCACCGTAAAATCAAAGGCCACATTGGCCTTATCCAAAGTGCCCTTACGGGCAAACACCTGAACCACGTAATTATGCCCGTGAGGATTTTCGCATTTGCCCCGGTAATTGAGCAAATGGTGCGCAGCGGCAAAGTGTTTTTCAACCATGACTTCAAACATATAAGTGATTTATCACGTACATTGGAAGCACGCAAGCAAGAATTCCGGCGAAGACTACCCGAATGGCTATCCCCCACTCGGGCAATTCACTTGCGGATCATAGTGTAAGAATTCGCAATGTTCAGCCGGGTTCTTAGCGCTACACTCTAGCCATAGTAATAATTCATCTGCTTATTTACCCCCTACAAACACTCCTGGAGGGCTTCAGCATGGCTCTGGATCCTGTAATGTTATCCCGTGTTCAATTTGCCTTAACCATCAGCTTTCACTATATATTCCCGGTATTTAGCATTGGGTTGGGTCTGCTATTGGTCATTATGGAAGGCCTGTACCTCAAAACAGGCCGGGAAGTCTATCATCAGATGACCCACTTCTGGGTATCCATCTTCGCCCTGATTTTCGGAATCGGGGTGGCCTCCGGCATTGTCATGGAGTTTCAGTTCGGCACCAACTGGGCCAACTATTCCCGGTTTGTGGGCGATGTCTTCGGGAGCGCCCTGGCCGCGGAAGGGCTGTTCGCCTTCTTTCTGGAATCGGGCTTTTTGGCCGTGCTGCTGTTTGGCTGGAACAAGGTCAGCAAACAAATGCACTTTCTCTCCACCGTTTTAGTCTGTCTGGGTGCCCACTTCAGTGCCGTGTGGATTGTGGTGGCCAACTCCTGGCAACAAACCCCCGCCGGATTTCATCTGGTCAACCATAACGGGGCCATGCGGGCGGAAATTACCGATTTCTGGGCCATGGTCTTCAACCCCTCCTCGGTAGAACGGCTTAGTCACGTTATTACGGGTGCCTGGCTAGCCGGGGCCTTTTTATTACTGAGCATTAGCGCCTTTTATCTCATCAAGCAAAAGCACATGGAAATGGCCAAAGCGGGCATGAACATTGGCTTAACCGTGGCCCTCATCGCCTCTTTCCTGCAACTGGTCACCGGCCACGAATCGGCCCTGGTGGTAGCCAAACACCAACCGGCCAAGCTGGCCGCTATGGAAGGGCATTATCACCCCTACAAAACCGCCGATTTGTACTTATTTGGCTGGGTGGATGAAAAAGCGGAAAAAACGCATGGTCTGGCCATTCCGGGCGGACTGAGCTTCCTGACCCACAACGACTTCCAGAAGCCGCTGGTTGGGCTGGGCAAATTTCCCAAAACGGAGCGTCCGCCAGTCAACATCACCTTCCAGATGTACCACCTGATGATTGCCATTGGCATGGCCCTGATTGGCCTCAGCGTGCTGGCCGTAATTCTCAAGTTCAAAGGCACCTTGTACACCTGCAAACCGGTGTTGTGGCTCTTTGTAGGCGCCGTCATGCTGCCCCAGATTGCCAATCAGGCAGGTTGGGCCGCCGCGGAAATTGGCCGCCAACCCTGGATTGTCTATGGACTACTGAGAACTTCGCAGGGCATTTCCCCGGTGGTCAAGGCCGATGACATTCTGGCCTCCATCATCCTGTTTTCAAGCGTGTACACGCTGTTGTTCATTTTATTTATCTATTTACTCAATCAAAAAATCAAAAAGGGCCCGGTGTTCTCGGATCACGATTCCGTCCACCTGGATCCACGCTTAACCACACAAAGCCGGGAGGGTGATATCAATGTTCTTTGAAGCGCTGGATCTGAATTTAATCTGGTTTTTACTGGTGGGAATTCTGCTGACGGGTTACGCCATGCTGGATGGCTTTGACCTGGGCGTGGGCATTTTGCACCTGCTGACCAAAACCGATGAGCATCGCAGGCTCATGCTCAATTCCATCGGCCCGGTATGGGACGGAAATGAAGTGTGGCTGGTCACGGGCGGGGGCGCTCTGTTTGCGGCCTTCCCGGATATGTATGCCACCGTATTTTCTGGCTTTTATTTACCGTTTATGATTTTGCTGGTCATGCTCATCTTCCGGGCGGTGGCCATTGAATTCCGCAGTAAAGAACCCATGTCCTGGTGGCGGCAAGCGTGGGACGCCAGCTTTTCCATTAGTAGCACTACCAGTGCCTTACTGTTTGGGGTGGCTTTGGGCAATATCGCCCTAGGCATTCCCCTGAGCCCCCAAGGCGAGTTTACTGGCACTTTTTTAAGCCTGCTGAACCCCTACGCCTTGTTGGTTGGCTTAACCACAGTGGCCCTGTTTGCCATGCACGCTTCCATTTACGTGGTGATGAAAACCGAAGGGGAGCTGCAAGCCCAAGCCCGTGGCTGGATTAAAAACACCATTGCCTTTTTTGTCATTTGCTATGTCACCACCACCATGGCCACCTTGCTGTATGTGCCTCAAATGACGGAACACGTGCGCAGTCAGCCCGGCTTTTTCGTATTGGCCCTGCTGAACATGCTGGCCATTGCCGCTATTCCCCGAGACATTTACTATGGCCGGGATTTACGGGCCTTTGCCTTTTCCTGCCTGAACATTGCCCTGCTGATGTCTTTATTCGGATTGGGGGTTTTCCCCTACATGGTGCCCTCCAACCCGCACCCGGAGTGGGGCTTGACCATCTACAACGCGGCCTCCTCTCAAAAAACGCTGGGCATCATGCTGATCATCGCCATTTTGGCCATTCCCATGGTCACGGCCTACACCATCAGCATCTACTGGATCTTTCGGGGCAAGGTTAAACTGGACGCCAAAAGCTATTAACCGACTCACCACTCACCCCGACCGCACAAAACTATCCCCCGGAAGCCGTTGCTTTCAGGGGATAGCTTGTGTTTTGCCCTCAACTAGGACCAGTTACCAATAGCCTCTTACGGCTGACTTGGACTCGGTTTTCATGGGCTCCTGGGCCTGAGGCTGGGCCGGCGTAATCTGCGTATTCTCCTGAGCCTCTTCAACCTTCACGGCAGGCGCTTCCACGGCCACTGCCGCAGGCCGCTGAGTCACCGTGCCCTGCGTTACCAGCAAGCTGTCGGGGTCCTGATAACTGAGAAAACGAACCTCGTCGCTGACCGGGTTATAGTAGCGAAAAGC
>DAIDMR010000261.1 GCA_027448865.1 Vampirovibrio sp. | reverse complement strand
CAGCCTCCGCAGATCCATCCAGTCAGGGCGGGCGTGTGCAGGGCCAGGCTGCCAGTCACTCCGCTGATGAGCGTCATCAGCAAATGGTGAAGGAACTGGGCCTCAGTCCCGAGCAAGGACAAAAAGTCAAAAGCACCATGGAACAGGGACGCGCTCAAAGCCAGCCTCTGCGAGAGCAACTCAAAACCAAACGCAAGGCCATGATGCAGTACCTGCAGACGCCCAACGCCACCGAAGCGGGGGCACGCGCCCTGAACAGCGACATTAACGATCTGCAACGACGACTCAGTGAAATTCGCCTGAAAACCTGGTTCAGCATACGTTCCCAACTCAACCCGGAGCAATTGCAGAAACTTCAGGCCCTCAAGGCCAGACATTGGGCTCAGCGTTCCAACGGGGGTGGGCGTTCGCACCCGCCCGAGGATTACTAAGCTCACTGCCCATCGTGACTCCTGTCTGTTCTGTTGACGCCAAGTCGGCCCTGCGATGACCCAGACCTTCTCTCTCAACCCGGCACTCCTGCCCGAGGATTCTGCATTCATTGACCGCACCCTGTGCGGGGATCAAAAGGCGTTCTCCCAACTCATGCAGCGTTATCTCCCAGCCGTTTACAACTATCTGTACCGCATGACCCAAAATCATGAACTCAGCGAAGAAATTGCCCAGGAGGCCTTTGTGAAAGCCTACCAGAATCTGAAAAACTTTGACCGCCAAAGGCCGTTCAAGCCCTGGATTCTTCGCATCGCTTCCAATGCGGCCATCAGCCAATTGCGCAAACAATCCAGGCTGGTTTCCCTGAACGCTATGGAGGAAGAGGGCACCTGGACAGAAGCCGAGCATCAAACTGCCGATGACGTGGTGGTACAACTAGAGCGTAAACTTTCTACCGAAGAAGTGCTGAAGGCATTGGAAACGCTAGACGATAAATACCGACAAGCCCTGCTGCTGCGTTATCAGCAAGATCTCAGCTACGAAGCTGTGGCCGAGACTCTGGGCGTTCCCCTCAACACCGTGCGCACCTGGATTAAGCGCGGTACCGAAAAGCTGAAACACGCCGTAAAGGAGATGGCCTCATGACCACGCCCGTGCAGCCACCCAAACAACCCCAACTCACCTGTGAACAGGCTCAGGACATCATATTCAGCCTACAGGAAGGCGAACCCGTTTCGGAAGCCGCACATACCGGCTTAGCCGACCATTTGGAGCAATGCACCGCCTGCCAGGCCTATCAGAACGACTTGGCCTATTTAACCGCATCAATGAGCGACCTAGAGCCTGTGGAGGTTCCAGCGGGACTGGCTGATCGCATCCTGACCAAAATCACCGAGACCGAGGCAACCACTGCTAAACGCACACCGGTTGCCTCACAGCGATTGTTCTGGAAGAAATACACACCCGTGGCTGCGGCGGCCCTCATTCTGGCCATTGCCGTGCCTCTGCTGATGCCCAATCGCCCGGACGCTTTAACAGACCCTACCGAGTCGACGTTTCAGGCTGAGGCACAGCCACACAAGGGCTTGGATGCCAACACAACACGGGAAAGCGATTCTTCGCCAGAGGAGGGACATTCAGCGTCGATTGATGGCACCCAACTGGCCCAGGGCGGTGGTGCTTTAAAGATTGGCCTGAAGCAGACCTACGCCAGCGAAACCGAAAACGACATGTACTACGATCCGGTGAGTACGCTGGTGGGCTTTTAGGTTCCTGCCTGGTTTCTACTAGCCTTTCACTGCCCCGCTGGTAGCCCCGGACACAAAGTACTTTTGCAGGGCAAAGAAAAAGACCAGCATGGGCACCATGGATAGCAAAGTCCCTGCGGCAATCAGCTTCCAGTCGGCGCTAAAGGCGCTTTGTAACTGCACCAGACCCACGGGCAAGGTAAAGTGACTGGGCTCGGACAGGATAATGCTGGGCCACAGGAATTCTCCCCAGGTGGCCATAAAGGCAAACACGGCCAGCGTGGCCAAGGTGGGTCGAATGAGGGGCAGCAACACATGCCACAGAATTTGCAGACTGTTGCACCCATCCAGCACCGCCGATTCTTCCAGCTCTCTGGGCAAAGTGACCAGTGCTTGCCGTACAAAGAAGATGCCAAACCCGCTGACGGCAAAAGGCAGCACCAGCCCCAGCCAGCCATTCACCAACCCGGCGGCATCGGTCAGATTCAGCTTCAGGCAAATTAAATACAGGGGAATCATCAGCACCTGAAAGGGAATCATCATGGTGGCCAAAATACTGAAAAAAATGGCATTTTGCCCTTTGAATTGCATGCGAGCCAGCGGGTAGGCGGCCATTACGCTCAGGGTGATGTTAAACACAATGGTCAGCAAGGTCACCACGATGCTGTTGATGAAGAACCAAAGCATGGGCACCTTCTGCCACACGCTGATAAAGTTTTGCAGGGTAGGCTGGGCCGGAATAAACTGCGGGGGGTAGGCAAAAATATTTTCCGAGGGACTTTTGAGGGCCGTGGACAACAGCCATAGGAACGGAAAAATGGAAAGCAGCACCAACAGACTGAGCAGCATGTACTGGAGCGTTTTTTTCATCATCCCACCTTACCCACCACGGCATTTTGAGAGGCCAGCCTGTTTCCTGCCCCCGGTTTGAGGGCTTTCAGGGGCGTGTCCTCCTTGGGGGACAGTTTCATTTCCAGCAAGCTAAAGGCCAGCAGAATCAGCATCAGGACAATGCCCGCCGCACTGGCTATGCCCAGATCCAGGTTTTCAAAGGCCCGCTCGTAGATGTAGTACACCAGCGTTTTGGTGGCCCCCACCGGGCCGCCCCGGGTCATCACGTAAATTTCCGTAAACACCTTCAGGCTGCCAATGGTGCTGATGATAGCCACCATGACCATGGTGGGCCGCAAGTGGGGCAAGGTGACATGCCAGTGCTTCTGCCACAGGTTGGCCCCATCAATGTCAGCGGCCTCGTATAAATCCGAAGAGAGGCTTTGCAAATGGGCCAGATACATCATCATGTAGTAGGCCAACCCCTTCCAGACCACCACGATCATCACGCTGTAAAGGGCAATATCCGGGCTAACCAGCCAACCCACCCGGGGCAGATGGAACAGGGACAGAAACCAGTTGAGCAAGCCATCATCGGCATACAGCCAGCGCCAGGCAATGCCCACCACCACCATGGAAATAACCACGGGGATGTAAATCAGGCTGCGGAAAATGGCAATGCCCTTGAGCTTGCCATTGAGCAACAAGGCCAGAAAGATGGGCAACACCACCATGGCCGGAACCACTCCCAGCAAAAACACGAAGGTATTGCGCAAGGCACTCCAGAATGGGGCGGAATGAGCCAGTCGGGCGTAATTGAGCAAGCCCACAAAACCGGGGTGATAGATATCCTGGGAGTAATCGGACAAACTGATGCCAAACGCCATGATCAGGGGCAGAAAAAAGAAACTGACCATGAATATAGCCGGTAAAATCAGGTAGAGATACGGGGTTTGCTTGCGAAACATAGGGCCTGATGAATACTTCTCTCTCTATCCCTACCATTCTAGCGGATTTACGCAAAACAGCGCGAATTTTCCAGTTCGCCATTCCCAAAACAGAGCAAGGCCCGCTTATAATCCGCCAGACACCCGGTCAGACAAACAAAGCCCTTAACAGAAATCGACTACGATTCGGTGGAAGGGGCGTAAGGGAACCAGCGATTGACCCAGGTTTCCAGATGGTTCAGGGTGCTGGCCAGATCCCGACCCCGCTCGGTCAACTCGTACTCCACCTTGGGCGGAATGGTGGGGAACTGGTGCCGGTTGATCAGACGAAATTTCTCCAGGTGCTTCAGCCGGGCGCTGAGGGTGCGGGGAGAGATTCCTGTAATTTGCTGCTCCAGCTCCACAAAGCGCTGACGCTCCAGCTGGTAAAGCAAGTGGATAATCTGGAAGGAATACTTGTCGCCAATCAGCTCCATGGCCCGTTCAATGGGCGATTCCACGCCATAGAGGCCGGCGTGCATCAAACGGTTCAGGTTCTCGGTAACATCCTGCAGCGATTGGGCTTCAATCGTTTGTTCCGTAAGGTTTTCAGTCATTTGATCCGCCGTCTTCGACACGCATTCGTATCCTTATAAAAATTACTTTACTTGTTATAGTATAGCCATCGACCCTACCAAGATCAATCCTTTGTCCGGGCAAGTCGGACAAAACGTAATATCCGGGAAAACCCTCACGCATCCGGGGAGAGCGCAGCCCAACCAGCGACATTGAGTCAAAAGGGAGTCAAAAGGCAATTTTTCAATTGTTTTGTTTTTTATTATTATGGTTATTAATCACGGGCAGTGTCATCATGCAAAAATCCGGGCCAAACATCGAATACGCGCTTGAATTGACAAGCCTGCTTTGCGCTTTGGTCTATCTCGCCTGCTCTGTCGGCCCGCATCCATTACCGGGAACCCCTGCAATGGGCTCGACACAGGTCAATATCACCGGAACTCTGGGCTAAGCCCTAGTTTTGGTAAGCTGTTTGCCCGACACGGGGATAAAATCGGGGCATGGTTTGCCCCACAAAGATACCTTTAGCCACCGCAGGGGGTAAGGCGGTTGATTTCACCCCTTTGGGGGTCCCGCTAAGGGCGCTCAAATCTTCTTTTGCGCTGGCCCTTTTAACGTCTCCGTAGCCCAATTGATTGGCCGTGCTGGCAATACCCGGATTTTTATCCTTTCCGGTCAGGCGCTTGGTAATGGTGGTCTGCACATGGGGCACCAGCCACCCAAGGCAGGCCATGGTGCCTAACAAGGCGGCCGAACGGGCCGTGTAATTCAGGTTACTGTTCAGCTTTAAAAAACGATCCAGGCCGGTTTTAACGTCCTTTTGCCCCTGTTCGGAAAGGTAGTGCAGCAGAGCGTCGCTGTATTTGCCAATGGCCTCCCGCATTTTGTGAGCGCGCGCCGGGTCGGCAAACACACGAGAATCCGGGGTGAACTGACCCAACGTTTCCTGAGCCTGCCGCAGAAATGCGGTGTTGTTGACCCAACCACCCTGCAATAATTCTCGCAGCTTGTGATTCAGGCTCTCTTCTCCCGCCTGGGTGGCCAAAGAGAACAACCGGCCCGCGTCCGGGGAGAGCAAGGTTTTCAATTGCTCATGGTACTGCTCCAGCAACGGTATTTCCGACTTCAGGCCGGCTTTTTTGGCCTGTTCCAGTAACGTACTCATGGTCTGTAAGGCCTTTTCCCGGCCTTCTGCGTGCAGATCCCGTTTGGCCAGATCGTCCAGCAAAATCCCCCGGTTTTTGACCCCGTTCAGCCATTCAGCCGATTCATCGGCCTTGCTAAAATCAAAGCCCTTCAAGGGGTTGCGCAGGAGATTGATGGTGCGCTGAAACACGGAGTGTGCCTGATCCAGAGCGTCCACCTGGGCCATGCCCCGCAGCCTCCTGTGAAATGCCGTCTGCTCCGCCTCCCCCAAAGACTCGAAGGCCTCGGCAAAACCGGGGGCCTGCTTTTCCAACAGGGCCACAAAGCTGTGGGGTGTTTTCAAATCAACGGTCATCCCCACGCTATGGCGGAACGCCTGCTTCAGGGCGATGGCCAGATTTTGGCGCTCCTGGGCCGTCCAGCCTTTAAAAGCGCCCTGCCCCTGACTGATTTCCGTCAACCATTCCTGGATGGTGTCAGGCATCACACTGCCCTTTGTGTTGCGGATCCGTTCCACAAAGGCCTGTGCCCTTTCATCTCCCAGATACACCTGCGCCTCCAGGGCCAGAAGCTCAGCCACTTTCTGGGCATCCGCTGTCCGAATTTGTTTTTTGAGCCAGCTTTCGGGCAACATCAGGCCGGGCTGCCCATTTCCCTGCAAGGCTGTTTTCACGGCGGACAGGCTGTCCGCCTGTTTTAACTGATCGTGCAAGGCTTTGGCGATTTTGGGTTCCAGGCTGCTGCTGGTTTTAAAGGCGCTATCCGCAACCATACCCAGCCCCTTCATAATGTGCGGGACGGATAAAATATAGAAGTACAGCGAGCCCAAGTCGCGGACAATCACTTCCACGGTCTCAAAGCCGCTACGCTTGCTGGCCACGTAGCCCCGGCCACCGGCAATACCGGCGTCCACCACCAGAATGCTGCCATAGGGGGTTTGATCCACCAAATGCCCCAAGGCCTGAGTAACGGAAGATCCGCCGGAAAAACCGCCAAAGCGAACCGGCTGGCCATTGGCCAACGGCCCAAAAGCAGCAGGAGAGAATCCCTTGGCAAAGCCGCTAGGACTAAAGGCAACACCCCGATAGGGTGGATTGATTGAACTCCCGGAATTGGCTAATTGGATCGATAATGAATTGGACGATGGATTGGATACTGGTTTGACTATGGGATTGAATGCGTTGGCAGAAGCGCTCACTCGACTCAATTGTTGACCAAAAGCATGGTGGTTCAGGCCCGTTGGCAACCCCTGAGGGGAAGCCGTGGCGCCCAATAAGCGCGGATCGCCGAATTGGACGTTATCGCCTTCCTGTGAACGCTTTCTGCGGGACATTTGATAACTCATAATGGCTTTGGTTTTCAGCTGGTTGAGGGTGGGCACCACATAGGCCACCCCGGTCAAGGCCAGTCCAACACTGAACAACCAGCGAGCAGACTTCAAACGCAGCAAGGAACTGATTTCCTTGCTGTCCTTGGCAAATAGCTCCTGAGCGGTTAAATCCACGGTTTGCACTTTGCCCCAGGGACGGTTCCAGGCGATATCGGGGCTTAGATGCTTATATTGCGGTAAAAAGCGATTCTGGCCAGACTTGAAACGATCTTTCAGGAAATCCACACCCTTTAGCCAGATAGCGGCGGCGGCCACCTCCTCGAATACCCGCTCCTGCACTTCCATCCAGCCGTCCCGGCGATAAGCGCTCTGGGTGCGGCCCGCCACCACGGCAGCCTCCAGGGGCAACACAGCGGAAGCGCCTTCCTTGGCCGTAAACAGAAAAGTCTCTTGCAGCCACTTGGGCGCCTCTCCCCGGGCCAGCAAAGAACCTGCCGCATCCGCGAGACCGGAAAAGCGGGGCTCACCGCGACTTTCTGATTTTTTGCCAGCTGATTTTTTTCCAGGCGAATACCCGGTGGGAGCGCTGGCTGCCACAGGCTTCGTTTGAATGGATGTTTTATGAACAGGCAAAGCGCCTATCCCGGTTGGAGCAGACATGCTCTGGAGTACCTTTGGTTCAAAACCGGTTGGTGGATAAGATATCGCTTAATCTGAAAGTTTCAATGAGTAGAAAGGCATCTGAAGATAATTTGATGCCATGAAAGCACAAACAAGATCGTTTCGTGGAAAAAAGTCGATTAAAACGGGGTAAAAAGTCAGAATTCTTAACCGGAAAAGGGCAGGGCCACCAGCACGTTGCCCTGTAGAACGGCCTGCTCCGCTTCCGCCATGGCCTGAGCGCCTTCCCAGTAAACAATACCATCCCGGTAGTAAAGACTTTTTTCCGCCGGTAACGGAATCTGGACTTTACCCGCGTATAAGTCGTGAATGGTCTCAAGGTATTGAACTGGGTTGCCAATGTCGCTCCAGTAGCCATCCACTTTTTGGGCCCAGAAGGCGCCCAGTTCCGGCTGGGTCAGGCTCCGCCGCAAAATCACCGGAAAAATATCCATGGCAAAGTCCAGCGCCACTTCAGCGGGTACAGGAACGCCCGCCTGACGGGCTTTTTGCTGGGTGGTGGCCAAAGCGTCGTTATAAATTTCCACAATCATGGGAAAGCTACGGGGGGAGAAAATATAAAAGCCGGTATTGGCCAGCCGGGATTTGGCCTCCTCACGTTTGGGTTTTTCCTGAAAGGCCATGATTTTACCGGATTGACCATCCGCAGCGGACTGATCGGTCACAATAATGCCGAATTTATCCACATCCTGCGCATCAATCCACTGACAGCCAATGGTCAACAGGGCATCTTGGGCGATATGGGCCTCCATCAGGGCACTAAAGTCCGCATCGGTCACCGAGTCCCCCTGCACCACCAGCAAAGGCTGACGCATATCCAGGAGAGGCTGGTACTGAGGATCGATCAGCATTTTTCGTAGTCCGCCAGCCGTACCGGAGGGCTCCGACTCGTGAATATAGGCTACTTGCCCTTCCTGACAACGGCTCAGACTGGCCATCAGTGACTCTGGCTTGAAGAAGGTGTTGACGATGATGTTGCGGAAACCGTGAGCCACCAGCCTGTTGGCAATGCACTCAATCACGCTGCAATGCCCGGCCAGTGGTACAGCGGGCTTGGAGTAGTGTGTACTATCCCCGGAAATACGCTCAAATCGGGTAGCCAGACCGGCCCCCAAGATAGTGGCCTGGATGGAATGGGTCTGGGGAGTATGGGTTTTGGGCTCGGAGGGCTGCTTGGCGGGATTTCCGGTAATGGGCTGCCCGGCCAGCGACAATTCAACCCCGCCTACGCAAACCGACGATCCGGGCAGGGCAAAATAATGGCCTCCCGTGGGCGAGGTCACCATGCCCATAAAACCACCCTTCCCCCAGAAGAGTTCTACCGTGTGGGTGGCATTTTCAAGCTGGTTGAGCCGACCCAGACACTGACCGGTTTGAGTGTCCAGTATCTCAAAGTGAGGCTGCCGCTCCACAGGGCTTAATCTCAGGCGGTTGGCCTCCATCGGAGTATTTAAAACGCAGGATTTCAAAGCATTCATTTTGGGATAAGCCTCACTTTTTGCCCCATAACGTCTGGGCCACCCAGCATCAAAGCGCACAATCGGCACGCAATCAGGATGATTTAACATCTTACCCCGAACCCCGAGGGATTGGCACTCTTAACTTGCAACCCACTCACTGTTGTCAATGTAACAGTTTGTAACTATCCATACTTCTCCTGGGGACATAAAGGCAATTCTCTGGCACGCAAATTTTTATATATAGTATATCCATCATCCAACAGTTCTTCTCTCATCCTAAACCACGTCCGCGCAGGACGGAATGCCGTGAGTGGGGCTCCGTCGCGAAGCACCTGGCGTGGCAGCATTCGTAATCAGAGTGAAAGGGGTCAATGATGCAATTTCAGCAGCGTATTGAAGAAAAAGTCCGTCAGAAGCAACTGAAACAGTTATCCAGACAGATTCAAGGGCTTCGGAATGAAATGGAATTTGTGGAAATTCTGGCCCAGTTCTGGCCCTTACCCAACATGTCTCAAAAAATGGAGCGGCTACAGCAACGATTGACGCTGTTAGACCAGCAGTACCAGACCCAGAAAACCCTGAAGGCAAGTTAACCGCGGCAAGCAAAAAAGCCTTGCCGCACAGGGCGGCTTTACGGCCGAGAATAGACACGGTCCCAACATTGTTGTAGGATTAGCTTACTCTCTCATCAGGCTTATAAACCGGGATGTAGCGCAGCTTGGTAGCGCATCTGCTTTGGGAGCAGAGGGTCGCAGGTTCGAATCCTGTCATCCCGACCATCCTCTCTTGGTTTGTGTTGATTACTGGTTTATGGCTGATGTGACCGAGTCTCCGCGCGGGAGTAACTCAATTGGTAGAGTACTTGCCTTCCAAGCAAGATGTTGCGGGTTCGAGCCCCGTCTCCCGCTCCAGATCCTCCATCCAGCCCTTCGCTAAGCCGTCGTGAACTCGAAAGCATCGCGGAAGGGCCTCATAAAAAAGGATTGTGAAGAAAAAGGACTGTGAAGAGATTGTCCGAAATTCGCAAACCTTGATCAGAAAATTTCGGCAAATGCTAAAAAACGGTATCCGCTGTTGGGTAGATTTTTTGATGCGTGGCCGGTGTCCGGGCCACGACCCGACCGGTAAAGAGCCTCCTCTCGGCGTTACAATTCAGCGTCACAGTCTTTCAGTGCTCAGCTGAGGCTTAAGAACTTAAAGATTTAACAGACGTCTAGACCAGAAAAGACTGTTTCACGAAAAATCGTGAAAGGAGTCTCACCCTTGAAATGGCGATGCGTCTTTCGTGTTAGTAGCCTGTTTCTGGCTGTTGTGGTCAGCAACTTACCGGCATTGGCCCAGCTTGGGGTTGGCTTTGGTATCTGGGGCGGGGGCGGGCATAATACTGGGTATGGCGGCTGGTTCGGCACATCGCTATGGCCCTATCGAACTCGCTCCGCCATCCCATCAAGGCCTTCAGAAAAGAACAGGGAGACCAATGGCTATCTGGAAGGCGTTTTAACCTTGCGAACCGTATGCCCTGATAGCCAGCCCAAGGTAGCCTGCCCGGTGCTTTCCACTCCGCTCAGCGACATTGCCATCTCTGCGGAACCGTATGGAGCCAACCAGTGGATTACCAGCCACCCTGACGCCAATGGGCATTTCCGCCTGATCCTACCGCCGGGCGGTTACAACCTCCGAATCCATCACCCGGATGTGACCGGTAACGATGAAATTGTGCGACAAATTATTATCCAGCCCGGCAAAACCAGTTGGCAAAATTTTCAGATCGATCAACCCCTGCAATAGCCACAGTCGTTCTCTCGATTGCCCTCATTCATTCAGTCTCAGGCAGGAACTGGTGGTGTTTTGCACGCTCCAAGGGCCAGGATTTTCGCCTCTCCACTGGATAGATTGGCCGCAGACAAGTGCTTTGCAGAATTTTTTCAGCACGCCACTGGCGTATCGCCCGATTGAGGCATTCAGACGAAACGCCCCAAACCGGTTTAGCCACCGGGGCTACACTGCGTACCGCTGTCCTGGCCGTTCCCGGTCGTACAGATCTGGGCTGATTTGTCGTGAGTTTTGGCAATATTTTTAGCAATGTTACTACTGACTTCACTTTGTAAGATTTGGCGATTCGCGAGTGCCACAAAAGTAAAATTTGAAGTGGCGCTTAAATTACTAATCTTTCGGGCCAGAGTATCCACCACGGCCCGAACCGCAGGATCATTCAGCGCCCCACTGGCGACTGCCGCGTGGTAGGCATTCAAAAACTCACCGGTTGCCCCGTAAGCCCCGATACCAGGTTGCAACGGATCTTCGGCGTTCATATCATAATGACCTAAAAGATGTAAATAACGATTCCCATCGAATAACGTAACATTTGGATTACTCTCCATAATTTCGCGATATTCATCAATCGTTCTGGTGTTGGAAATGGTATCCTCAGTCAGTTTTTGCAACTTGGCAATCGAATGGCCCTTGTTGGCAAGGCTAATCAGACTTTGGGCCTGTGTTCTATCAAGCTCATTGCTGGCCACCAACTGCTTGATTAACGCTTCCAGACTGTTGGCCAATATCGTGGTGGTGCCATTGGCGCCCAATGTCCTGATGGTGTCTTCCATTTTGTCAACGGTGTCAGGCAGGATGATCACGGTGCCTTTCTTTGTGACAAACTTCGTGGTGCCCGGGTTCTCAATCACCACGGGCAGTCCCTCACTATCTCCGGGAGACTTAGGGTATGGAGCGGGTGGAGAGGGCGGGGCTGTAACGGCGACTGCCTGGCCCTGCCTGCTTTCCATGTCAGCCCAAAGTTTTTGCCACAACTGACTCATCTCACCGGTGAATATTTCCAGGCCAGCAACACAGACCACCAGAACCAGTATGCCGATCAGGGAATATTCCATCAACCCTTGACCCTGATAATTTTGGCAACTACATCCGTTTTGCATTTTGATATCTGGCATTTGTTTTTACCGTTTTTTGATTTATCACTTCATAAAATTTACATTCTTTATCTGGGGATTCTTCCGCCCGTCCGTCTGAACTTCGACCCGAAAACCGGAAACTTTAGTTTTTTTGAACAAAAATTAAAATCTGTTCTGGACGAGATGCCCCAAGCCGGTTTATCCGCCACCAGTACATTGTGTCCCGCTGTCCTGGCCGTTACCGGTCGTACAGATCTGGGCCGATTTATCGTGGGTTTTATCAATATTTTTAGCAATGATTTCACTCACTTCACTTTGTCCAATTTCGTCATTGGAGAGTGAGCATAAGGCACGCAGGGTCACAGTGTTTAAATTGCTGATCTTGCGGGTCAGGGTATCCACCACGGCCCGAACCGCAGGGTCATCCAGCGCCCCACTGGCGAGTACCGCATGGTAGGTTCTCAAAAAATCACCAACGACCCCGTCTGCCAGAAACGACACATTTTGATCCAACGGATCCGCATCATCAGGATAATAATAACCCATATTGAAACGGTAAGAATCTTCATCTTTAGACATGATTGTTGGGTTATTCTCCATAAGGGCCACGAATTCGGAAGACGTTGTGGTGGTGGAAACAATGTTTTCGGCTAGTTTTTGTAGTTTAGCCAACGTATGGCCCTGATTGGCAAGGGTCATCAGGTTTTGGGCCTGTGCGCTGTCAATCTCGCTGTTGGCCACCAACTGCTTGATTAACACATCCAGACTGTTGGCCAATATCGTGGTGGTGCCATTGGCGCCCAGTGTCCGGATGGTTTCTTCCATTTTGTCAACAGTGTCAGGCAGGGTAATCACGGTGCCTTTCTTTGTGACAAACTTCGTGGCGCCCGGGTTCTCAATCACCACGGGCCGTCCCTCACTATCTCCGGGAGACTTAGGGTATGGAGCGGGTGGAGAGGGCGGGGCTGTAACGGCGACTGCCTGGCCCTGCCTGCTTTCCATGTCAGCCCAAAGTTTTTGCCACAACTGACTCATCTCACCGGTGAAGATTTCCAGGCCAGCAACACAGACCACCAGAACCAGCATGCCGATCAGGGAATATTCCAGCAACCCTTGACCCTGATGAATCTGGTAACGATATCCATTGTTCGTTTTGGTATCTGGCATTCGTTTTTACCGTTTCCGATTTATTATTTTTTATAAATTTAAATTCTTTAGCCGGATCCTTACCTCTTCTTAACTTCGACCCGGAAATCGGAAACTTTAGTTTTTGTAAAAGAATTTAAAACCTGATCGGGACAAGACCGGGATTTATCCACGGCTCACACACTGCGTCCCGCTGTCCTGGCCGTTCCCGGTGGTACAGATCTGGGCTGAGCTGTCGTGGGTTTTATCAATATTTTCAGCAATAAACCCACTCACTTCGCTGTGTGAGATTTCGTTGTGGGCAAGTCTTTCAAAAGTATGACTTGCAACCGTGCTTAAATTGCTGATCTTTCGGGTCAGGGCCTCAACCACTAACCGAACCGCAGGATCCTCCAACGCCCCACTGGCCACAGCCTCCTGGTAGGCCCTCAAAAAGTCACCGGTTACACCGAAAAGCATCAGTTCAGCATTTGGCTGCAAGGGATCCAGTTCATGCGGGAAATAGCATCCAATACCATGGATGTGATAACCCTCTTCGCTTAACTCAACGAGACCTGGGATACTCTCGAGCACAAACCGGTATTCATCAGTCGTGCGGGTATTGGCAATCGCGTCTTCAGTCAGTTTGTGCATTTTGGCCAGCGCATGACCGCTGTTCGCAAGATAAATCAGGCTTTGGGACTGTGTTCTATTAATCTCCCTGTTTTCAACCAACTGCTTGATTAATTCCTCCAGACTGTTCACCAAGACGGCCGTAGTGCCATTAGCCCCTAATGTCTCTATGGATTTTTCCATATTGTTGACAGTACTGGGCAGGGTAATAACGGTGCCCTTTTTTGTGACAAATTTCAGTCCCTCACCGGTGGGAGAGCCGGATGCTGTAGGCAGTGGGTCTGTGATGGCCACCGTCTGGCGCTGTTTGCTTTCCATGTCGGCACGAAGTGTTTGCCAGGCGCTACTCAAGCTGCCAGTCAGTATTTCCAGGGTACCGACACAGATGACCAGCACAAGCACCCCTATCAGGGTGTATTCCAGCATCCCTTGGCCCGGATAATGTGGGCCATGATCTCCAGTGTTCATCTTGGTATCTGTCATAAATTTTTTACCGCAGTGTTCGCCTATCACTTAAAATTTACAGTCGTTCTCCACATTCTTTCTCCTGTCTGTTGAGTCTCGGCTCTACAATTGGAAACTTTAGTTTTTTTTAACAAATATTTAAAATCCGCTTTACGGCCAGTCTCCATTTAGCAGTCACCCCAAGGCTCGCTTTAGTAGAATTACGGCCATCGGTCGTTGTGAAGCATGCCGCACAAGGCTGTCGGACAGCGTATCGGGAGTTTGCGGAACCGCTTCCTGTGCCCAGAACACGCCACACCCTTACCCACTGACGTGTTCATCCGGAGCAAAGAGAAGAACCGGATGCCTCAACAACCTGATCCGGTTCAGGACGCGTCGAGAGCCTGTGATTTGTTCATCCGCGGGTTAGGCAGACTAATTAAAACCACACCCTGAAAAATAAGGAAGCGCTATAGCTGGCCAGTCACGGCCTGAAAATTCACCTTGGCCTGATGGTACTCGGCCTCTAAATCCAGCAGCTTCACCGCGGCTTCAGCTGTCAAACGCTCTCGCTGGTTGACCAGAAACAAGGTGCTATCACCGTAATCAAATCGATCCCGCTCGCCCTGCTCCAGCTCACGGGCCAGATCATACTCCCGCCGTGCCGCCAGATACTGTTGATAGGCGGCGTTAATGGCCGATACGGCATCATCCACTTCTAGCAAAACCTGTTGCAATAAAAGCCGCTGCTCTAAATCCAGTTTCTGGATTTTGAACTGGGCTGCCGCAATCAAGCCCCTTGCGGTGCGCTGCCGAAGCGGCACAGTCAAAATGACACCCGCCTTGATGCTCGGGCCGATGGACGAGCCTCCGGTATCGTAGCCGGGGGTGGCAAACAAATCAACAATCGGAAGGCGCTGGTTTTTGGCAAATCTTAAATCCACCTCGGTGATTTCCTTCTGAAGATTTAACCCCTTCAGCTCAGGCCGTTTTTCCAGTGCCGCTTTACGACCTTCCATCCAGTCGTCATCACTAAAAGGCAGAGGCTCGGGCAACTGCACGGGAATTTCCGCCGCCTTGGGCAGTGGACTCGGATTCCCCCCGGATTCCCACAAATAACGGGACAACTTGAACACATTTTTTTCAAACTCCCGGGTGGATTTATACAAGGAGCCCTGACGCCGCTGTACCTCCTGGCAAGCCTCCACGGCGTCAATCTTTGGTAAATCACCCTGACGAACGCGCTCCTCGATGGCTTTACAACGGATTTCCGCCAGATTGAGGATATTCTTGGCCACAGTGACCTTGCGATCGGCAACCGCCCAGTTCCAATAGGCGTAAGCAGCTTGCAGCAAAATGGAAAGGCGGGTTTCTGTGTAGGCGGCATCCGCCAGCGGAATTCCAATTTCGGCCTGCATTTCGGCGGCAACCTTGTCGTTTATACGAAAGCCCCGCAGCAGCGGTAACTTGGCGCCAATGTAATACTCCCCCGAGTCCCCGGTCGGATAGAGGGGAGGCTTTACATCGCCCGTGTTATAGCGCCCCCCGGTGGTTACCTTTAGACCAGAACGGGTAAGCCAGTTAAACGACAAGTCATTGTCAAACGTTTTGCTAATCTTGCCCCGCTTGCTGAAATCGTTATAGCGCAAATAGTCGGTCTCCAGAGAAATCCCCGGATCAAACGCCCCTTGCTTTTCCAGCAACTTCGCCCCGGCAATACGACGCTCCAAATCGGCGCTGAATAGTTTAGGATGGTTCTTTCGCACCTGATCCAACACCTTCTCCAGCGTTAATTCCCGATCCCTGGCTTGTTGATTCTCCATTTTCAGCTCTTTTAGCTCTACCTCCAGTAGCGGCTCGGCCAAAACCACTGCCGGAATCAGCAGACAGAACCAGGAAACGATTAAGCTGACCGGAAAAAACTTCATTTTTTCGCTTTCCGTTTGACCGGCTTTTCTTTTTCGGATTCGCCAGTATAGTGCCCATCCTTGTCGGCATCCGCTGGTTTTTCTTTCAAGGTGGGGGGGAAAGCGTTAAATTGACGCCACAGTTCATAACCCAACGGAACTCGATCCAGCAAAATCCAGCCGTTAGCCTCGGTACCCGGACGCAAATAATTGCCCGAGGGCCAGGGTTCATCCTTGCCTGCGGCAATGGCCTTCAGATCCGGCTTGACCAGAATGCGATAAC
>DAIDMR010000260.1 GCA_027448865.1 Vampirovibrio sp. | reverse complement strand
GGAACGGTTTCGGGCCCGGGTTGAAAAATCGTCCATGGTCTGGCAGGACACCACTTTGCCCCTGAGGGTCTGCGCCGGGCTTGTGCCCCTGAGCGAGAGACACACCTCGGTGTCCGCTCTGGTTCGCACCGCCGAGAATGCCCTGAGTGCCGCTCGTCGTCGGGGTGGAAATTGCATTGAGATTTCAACCGACTGATATTAGAATGGGATGCCTGCCATCCACTTGAGCAGTCGCTAGTTTTGGGCCGTACGAGGATTTTTACTTGGACACCGTTCGCTATTCCGAAGATGTAAAAGACGCCATCCATCTGGCGGGCAAATTGGCCAAAAAGGCAGGACTCTCCAAACCCAGCGACCGCCTGTATTTTCAGGCCCTCCTGATGACCCATCGTCCGTTCAACCGGCTGGACAGCGTGCTGAAAGAACTGCAGGCCTCTCCCCGGGCACTCAGCAAAGTCCTGAAGCAAACCGTGGCATCGGCCTCCCCGCCTTCCTCCGCGGAGAATTTACTGGCCACCGCCGAGACACTGGCCAAAACCAGTGCCACCACGGCAGGGTCTAAAACCGTGCTGGTGGATGTGGAACATTGGCTGAAGGCGATTTGTTTATCCAGCGATGCGGCCCTGATGCAGGTCATTAAAAAATTTCAAATTTCGCCTGAAAAAATTGATAACAGCCTGATCCGGGTCAAGCAAAAACAGGGACGCAATACGGCCCTGTTTTTGGCCAAAGAGCTGATAGAGGTGGTTGTCTTTGTCCTGTTTTTCCTGATAGTAATCAAAAGTTTTATCGGCGAACTTCGACTGATTCCCTCTGAATCCATGTTGCCGGGCTTGCAGGTGAACGATCGGCTGGTGATTGAGCGGGTCACCCGATGGAAGCGGCCTTATCAGCGCGGGGACGTTCTGGTTTTCTACCCGCCCATGAGCCAGCTCAAAAAAGATCCGGTCAGCCTATTTTTGCGCTGGACGGGTTTTTCCGGCCTGCTTTATAAAAAAGATGACTACATTGACGTGGCTTACATCAAACGTCTGATCGGCTTGCCCGGCGATACGGTGGAAGTGGTTCCCGGACAAGGGGTCTGGGTCAACGGTAAAAAGCTGGATGAACCCTACATCAATGAGGTTGCCGCCACCTGTACCCTGGTAAAACCGGAACCCTACTGCGGGCCAGTTAAAATCCCCGCCGGGCAGTATTACATGATGGGGGACAATCGGAATCAGAGTCTGGATAGCCGCTACTGGGGCTTTGCCCGGGATGAACGCGTGATCGGTCGGGCTGTTTTCCGGATTTGGCCGCTGAATCGGCTGGGAACCTTACCGCCCGCCCCCTATCAGGTGGGCAAATAGCAGTTTCGTCCGCAACGTTTCCGAATTTTAGTAAATATACAGTATAATAAAGCCTATAGACTAAAGGGGCTTTATCGTTTCTGTTGAGGATTAGGATTTGGAGAGTTTACCGCTAGTTGAATTGTATGTAATGGGCATTGCGCTGGATACCCGAACGGGGACACCCATTGTGGTGTTAAACGATCAGGAAAACCGTCGCGCCTTGCCCATCTGGATTGGTACGGCCGAGGCCAGCGCCATCATCCGCCAGCTGGAAGATATCAAGTCAGCCCGGCCCATGACCCACGATTTACTGGGGAACATCGTGGAAACCCTGGGCTTCAGCATCACCAAAATTGAGATCAACGACATCAACTCAGACACTTACTTTGCCAGTGTTTATTTGTCCAACGGCGAAGGCATCCAGCACATCATCGACGCCCGACCTTCCGACGCCATAGCGCTGGCCTTGAAAGCCAAGGTGCAAATTTTCGCCACCGCCAACGTCATGGCCGAAGGCACCATCTCCACGGATCAGGAACGGGATGAGGCTGAAGCAGAAGCGTTTAAAAATTTCTTGTCCAATTTAAAAGCATCCGACTTCAAGTTTGAAGGGGAAATTGAGTCCGATCAGTAGCATGACGGTAGACGCTTAATTTTCATCGGCGTTTATCGTATGCTGATTGTGGATGGCTGATCAGGTCATTCACGATGAGCTAGAGTCGCTTTTCTATTCTGGAACGACGCCTTGAGGGACATCTCCTCGGGTCAGGTCCTCAACTATTGGAAGCGTTGTTGTTTTGAGAGATTCAAGATGCCACCCCGAAAGGCCAAAACAGCCAATATCAGTCAACAGCAACTGGATTTTTCAAGTATGCTGGAGACTGCCGGGCGGGAAGTCTCTCCCCCTGAAAAAAGCAGTTATACGGTAACAGAGATTACTGCCTTGCTGGAGGCGGCCATTGAGGCGCATCCGGTTATCGGGCATACCGTGGTCATTCAGGGGGAAATCTCCAACGTCAAGCGTTCCTCCCGGGGGCATGTGTACTACACGCTGAAAGATGAAGGGGCCTCCATCAATGGCATTTTATGGGCCAGCACGGCCAACCGCCTGACTTTCGATCTGAAAGACGGGCTGGAAGTGTATCTTACCGGGCGGCTGGAAATTTATCGCCCCAGTGGCAGCTACTCCATTGTGGGCAGCAAACTGGAGCCGGTGGGCGTGGGCGCCTTGCAACTGGCCTTCCAGCAAATTAAAGCCCGGCTGGAGGCCGAAGGGCTGTTTATGGAAGCGTATAAGCAGGAAATTCCTGAATTTCCCCAGCGCATTGGCATTGTCACTTCTGCCACCGGGGCGGTTATTCATGATATGTTGCGGGTCATTCGCCGCAAAAACCCCCTGT
>DAIDMR010000259.1 GCA_027448865.1 Vampirovibrio sp. | reverse complement strand
GTCCTCATCGCTCAGGGTTTCCGGCCCAAAGGCGGGCATCATGGGAGAGAAGGGCTGCCGGAGCAAGGCTTTGAATCCGCTTTCCTCACTCAATGTCCTGGAGTTCAGGACAACGGCGTTGGGGCCGGGCGTTTGGCCAATACCCTGATGGCAACTGGCGCAGTGGGTCATAAACAGTTGCTGTCCTTTGGAAGTCGCTTGGGGCGCGGCGGCTGGTGCGCTCTCCGGGTTGGCCGAGGGGGAGGAGGCGGGGAGCTGACCACAGCCGCCCAGTGTGAAAATGGCGATCAGCAGCACTGGCAAAATGAAGGTATTCATCACGTCTGGGTCTCCCGTTCTTGGCACAGTTTGGCACGTTTACCAAGCATAGTACAGCCGGTGCGGGGATGCAAACGGGCAGGCGGGCGGCGCAATCCGAAGCCGACCCTGACCCCCGAGCGTTCATCGGGGCCTGCGAGTAAGGGGGAAAGGCCGACCCCATGGGGTTTGAGTCCGCCCGTTTGAATTGCCTGAGCCTTGGCATATAATAATTGAAGGATGACATGGCGGAGAGAAAAAGGAGAGTGGGCGGGATGACGGGGGCAGGGTCAATGCCGTCAATGCCGAGGGATCGCTGACTGGTGCCTCGCCAGAATGCGCAGGCTGGGTATGATCCCGCCGTCCAAACCGCAGGGCCATGGGCCGGGCGGTCAGATTGCCAAGTGCTTGCATGTCGAATGTCTGTCCTTTGCTTAATAAGATTGCCAACTGAGTGTCGATAGGAGCGAGCCCGGCCTAGACCAGCTCATACGCCGCGGAGACGACGCCCGTTCCTGTATCGTTCAGGGTCACCACCCCGTTGGGAATGCTCGCATTGCGCACCAGCGCCTCCAGCCGTGCCCGCAAGGCAGCCCGAGTATTGGTAGCGGGAGTCCTTTCAGCCGCGTTCCTATCAGCGGACATGTGGACAAAGCGATCCTCAAACAAATTGCGAGCAAGCCCTTCCGTCTCCGGTTCGCTTAAACGGGATCGATGATTGTCCGCACGGCGGGGGGAGGCGTTCGGGGAGACCAAAGCCCCATGATCCTTTCGGCCAAACCGGACAGCCGAGGAGAACGTAAGCGGACTACTGAGGGTATTCATACAAAAAACCATCCTGGAAATTATTGGCAAACCACAAAAATAAACGCCTGAATGGACGCTGTATAGAGAAAGTTTCTCCAGCCAAAAAGTTGCGTCCGCTCCCGCAGGCGGGTTCAGCATCAAGCCGCTGGCGCCGGAATCACTTCCAGTTGCAAGGTCACATGAGACAGACCGAATTGTTCCTTCAGGGCGTTTTGCACCCGATTGAGGGTCTCCCCGCTGTAGGCTTCCGGTGAGACTTCGATATGGGCCGCCAGCAACATGCGCTGCATGTTAATGTTCCACACGTGCAAATTATGGACGGACTGAACGCCCTCAAACGATAGAATGGCCGTGCGCACTTCTTCAATATCGATATGGCTGGGGCAGCTCTCCAGCAGCACATTGACCGAATCCCGAAGCAGGCCCCAGGCACTGAACAGAATCAGCAGGGCAATCAGGCAGCTCATCACCGGATCGGCCCAGCGCCAGTCAAAGGCCCAAATCAGTCCACCGGCAACCATGGCCCCCACCGAACCCAGCAAATCGCCCAGCACATGCAGGTAAGCGCCCTTAATGTTCAGGTTGTGATCATGATCGGCATGCAGCAATTTGGCCGAAATCATGTTCACAATCAGGCCGCCCAACGCCACCCACAGCATCAGGCTGGCCTTGATGGGCTCCGGATGCGAGAAACGCTCGTAGCCCTCCCATAAAATAAACAGCCCCATGCCCACCAGCAGCAGGGCGTTGGCAAAGGCCGCCAGAATTTCCACCCGCTGATAGCCAAAGGTGCGATGTCGGGGGGCCGGACGATGGGACAACCAGGCGGCGAACAAAGACAAACCAATGGCCGCCGAGTCGGCGAACATGTGGAAGCCATCGGCCAGCAGGGCCAGACTACCGGACAGGATGCCGCCCGCCACTTCCACCATCAGATACAGGAAGGTAAGCACGAACACCCAGCGCAGCACCTTGAAATGCCGCTCGGAGAGGATGACACCCAAATGGTGACTGTGCCCCCCGTGATGATGATGCCCGTGATCGGGATGTCCATGATCGGGATGCCCGTGAGAATCGTGCGAATGGCGTCCCTGCGCTTGCGCCCCGTGATGATGAGACTCAGCGTTGTGAGAGTCATCGGGGTGATGATGGTGTCCTTGACAGGAATGGCTCATGCGGGCGGTACAGTCCAATTATTTTGGGGTTAGGAAAAACTTTCAATGACCTTCTTGATGCGCTCAAAGGCCCAGTTCAGATCGGCTTCGCTAACCACCAGCGGCGGGGCAAAGCGGATGACGAAATCGTGGGTTTCCTTGCACAACACGCCTTCGGCTTTCAGGGCTTCACAGAAGGGGCGGGCCTTGGTGTTCAGCTCAATGCCAATCAACAGGCCCCGGCCCCGGATTTCCTTGATATGGGGACTGTGAATGGTTTTCAACTGGTTCAGGAATTTTTCGCCCAGCGTGGCGGAGCGCTCCACCAGATTTTCATCCCGAATGACCTCCAGGGCGGTGCGAGCCACGGCGCACCCCAAGGGGTTTCCGCCATACGTACTGCCGTGATCGCCGGGGTGGAAGACGCCCATCACCTCATCGTTGGCCATGACCGCGGAAACGGGATAGAATCCACCGGATAGGGCCTTGCCCACCACGATCACATCGGGCTGAATGCCCTCGTGCTGGAAGGCGAACATTTTGCCGGTGCGCCCCAGACCCGTCTGGATTTCATCGGCGATAAACAGCACGTTGTTTTGCTTGCACAACTCGGCCACCTGCTTGAGGTAACCGGCATGCGGAATCAGGATGCCCGCCTCGGCCTGAATGGGCTCCATGAACACGGCGCAGGTGTTAGGAGTAATGGCCTGTTTGACCGCTTCCACGTCATCGTAGGGCACAATTTTAAAGCCGGGGGTAAAGGGCCCAAAGCCATCCTTGTACTGGGCCTCCGTGGAGAAGCTGATGATGCTGATGGTGCGTCCGTGGAAGTTGTTCTCGAACACGATGATTTCAGCCTGATTTTCCGGGATGCCTTTGACTTTGTAGCCCCATTTGCGGGCCATTTTAATGGCCGTTTCACAGGCTTCCGCTCCGGAGTTCATGGGCAGGGCCCGGCTCAGACCGGAAATTTCGTGCAGGGCCTGATACAGCAAGGGCAATTGGTTGTTGCGAAACGCTCGGGAGGTCAGGGTGACTTTTGCGGCCTGTTCCTTCAGGGTGTTCAGGATACGGGGGTGGCAATGCCCCTGATTCAGCGCAGAATAGGAACTGAGGCAATCCAGATATTTTTTGCCTTCCACATCATAGACCCAACTGCCTTCGGCATGCTCAATCACCAGATCCAGCGGGTGATAGTTATGCGCCCCGTACTGGTCTTCCAGTTGAATGTAGTCCTGAGTGCTGAGGGGGCTGGTGGGGGTGGCGTTCACGGTCATTTTCATTTCTCCCAAACAATTGAATCGGATGCTGATAGTTCTTACAGGGCTTTCTGGTTTTGGGTTCTTGCTATTTCTTTTCTTTGCCCAGATTTCCGGCGATTTTGGTGGCCTCTTCCACGGCACGGGCCAGTACGGAGCGAATTTTCCCGTCTTCCATGGTCAACAAGGCCCCAATGGTACAACCGGCCGGGGTAGTCACGTCATCTCGCAGGGCCGCCGGGTGCCGACCGGATTGCTGCACCATAGTAGCCGCACCCAACAGGGTTTGGGCCACAATACGCAGAGCAGCATCCCGAGGGAGTCCTACCCGAACGCCCCCATCGGCCAACGCTTCCATGATGAGAAAAACATAAGCGGGGCCGCTGCCGGCCAAGCTGGTCACGGCGTTGAAGTGGGTTTCATCCAGGGGTATACAAACGCCCACCGCTTCAAAAATCTGCTGGGCAATGGCCAAATGATCTTCCGTGGCATGGGTGCCGCCACAAATGGTGGTCATGGCTTGCCCCACCGTGCAAGGGGTGTTGGTCATGGCCCGAATCACCGGGTTTTGAGTGCCCAAGGCCTGCTCCATCGTCTCAATGGTGGCCCCGGCCACAATAGAGATGATCAGGGTATCCGGCTTCAGGCCACCGGCTTTCAGCTTTTCCAAAACGCCTTTAATGCCAGTGGGCTTGACGCACAGCAAGAGTACATCGGTATCCGCCAACTGGGCACTGTAGTTGGAGAAGGCGGGAATTTGCAGCGTTTCCCGGATTTTTTGACAAGAGGCTTCCGTTTTGGCCGCCGCCCACAGGGTTTGGGGGGTGACCATCCCCTTGCGCAGGAGTCCTTGAATCAGGGCCTGCCCCATCACCCCGGCCCCGATGACGCCCAGCTTGTTAAAATTGACTTTGCCAGCACCGGATTGCTGTCTGGCCTGTTCTTTACCCATGATTCAAACCCGCCTTACCAATTGTGTCTGTTGCTCGTCTTTATTCCCATTGTACGAGAGTCCCACCCAACTTGAAAGGGGGGCCGCCCCTTGACTCCCCCCTTGCTTGATTTAATATAGAATCCACGCAATCCCCCTCAGATTCAAAGGAAATTCTTCTCATGGCAAAAAAAGGCGAAGGTTGCGCTCACATCACGCTGAAAAGCACTGAGAGCGACCACGAATACCACACCATCAAAAACAAGCGTAGCAACCCGGAGCGTATGGAAATCAAAAAATACGATCCCACCCTGCGTCGCCACGTGGCCTACAAAGAGAGCAAAAGCAGCAAGTAAACAGGCCGCTTGAACGCCTCCTCCTCCTCAGATTTAAAAGCCTGATCCTCGCGATCAGGCTTTTTAGTATCTGCGAAATCTGTCATTCCCTTGCAGATAGAAAGCCACTACGTCATGACTCTTTCCTTCTATTCAAGGGGGCTTTGCCCCCTGCACACCCCCACTGGAGGGGGAACAGAGTCCAGCGCCAGCGCTGTCCCCCCTCCGGACCTCCCCAATGCAGTCGTCTCAAATCCAGTGGAATCGTCCTCTTGGGGAGCCACGCTCACTTCTATCACGTGGCTTTGTCATTCCCGAGCAGGCGGGAATCCAGGGCGAGAGTATGATGAACGGCTGCTTTCGATCAAAACGTAGTTCTGTAAACTGGATTCCCGCCTGCTCGGGAATGACAAAGCTTACGACGACAAATAGTATGACAGGGGGCAATGACCGAAAACCTTTTTTGAAGAAGATAATCACTGGTTGACTAGCCGACTGAACCGCAAAATCAAAAAGAGAGAAGACTGCCATAGCCTTCTCTCTTTTGATGGATAGTAATTGTGAGAAAACCGCTTTACAGCATGTTCTCCAGAGCAGGCTTGAGATCCGGGTAGCGGAACTCGTAACCGCTGCCCAGCAAGGCCACCGGCTGCACCCGTTGACTGGAGAGCAACAGCGCATCGGCCATTTCCCCCAACAGGGCTTTCACGGCAAAGGCCGGCGCGGGCGGCGTCCAGTAGTGCATGGGCAACATGGGGCAAATCAGCACCTTGCGCATGACATCGGTAAACTGGTGGTTGGTCACCGGATGGGGGGCCACCACGTTCACCGGGCCTTGCAACTCCTCATGGGTCAGCATGTGCGCCAAAGCGCCCACCACATCATCCAAAGCGATCCAGCTCATGTACTGCTTGCCGTTGCCCAAATCACCGGCCAGACCCAGCTTGAAGGGCCAGTACATGGCCTTCAGGGCACCGCCTTTGGGACTGAGGATAATCCCAAAGCGGCTATTCACCACCCGAATACCTTTATCCCGGGCGGGCTGACAGGCGTCTTCCCACTGTTTGCAGGTGTCGGCCAAAAAGCCTTGCCCCTTAGCGCTGACATCGTTCAGGACTTCATCGCCCCGGTTGCCGTAAAAGCCAATGGCAGAGGCGCAGATAAACACCTTGGGCGGATGCGCCAGCTTGGCCAGAGTTTCCGCCAGCAATTTGGTGCCTTGCACCCGACTTTGAAAGATTTTTTGCTTGCGCTCATCGGTCCAGCGGCCACCAGCAATGTTTTCGCCGGCCAGGTGAATGACCGCATCAATGCCTTCCAGGGCCTTGGGGTCCAGTTGGCCGGCCTTGATGTCCCAGGTGATTTCAGGATCGCTGGTCAAGCCCTTACGGCGAACCAGTCGAATCGGCTGATACCCTTTGCGCTTGAGCTCGTGAATCAATTCCGAACCCACCAGGCCGGACGCGCCCGATACCAAAACTTTCATGCCAAAACTCTCCGTAATAACAATTGCCTTTATAGGGTTCTATCATATAACACGGCAGGGCCATTCGTACCATTTTCTCGATGCGGGGGTGACACCGGTCTTACAAACCCCCATCACCCATCCGTCACCAGCCATCCTTAACCACCCGTCAGCGCGATGACAGTTTCAGCGCTTTGCGCGTATGATAGAGGACGTTGATTTTGAGGGCATTTCTCAGCCATGGGAGACACCAACGCCATGTCGCAAGCCAGCAGCCAGCCACCCCGGAAGATTAAAGTCATGTTTGTGTGTATGGGCAATATTTGCCGCTCTCCTTCGGCGGAAGGGGTGTTTCATTACATGGTGCAAACCAGCGGCTTCCGGGATCACATCGAAGTGGCCTCCGCTGGCACGGATGATTATCACGTGGGTGGCCCCGCCGACCGGCGCTCTCTGGCCGCCGCCCTGAGTCGGGGGATTGACCTGAGCAACCACCGGGCCCAGCAATTCAAGAAGCATCACTTTGACGAGTACGACTATATTTTGGTGATGGACAGACTCAACCACAATCACGTCATGCGCATGTGCCCCAATGGGCATCAGGACAAAGTGCATTACTTTCTGGATTTTGCCCCGCAGTTGAATCTACAGGAAGTGCCCGATCCTTATTACGGCGGTGCGGAAGGGTTTGATCGGGTACTGGATTACATTGAGGCCGCCGCAGCGGGGTTGCTGTCAGAAATTCGGGATCGCCACCTCGATCCGCCCAACCTGCACCCGGAAATCAAGGCCTGAAAGATGGCATCCAGACTGGCGGAATGGCACAGAATCCACTTTTTGAATTGAATACGCGGGGAGGTCTGGATGGGGGTCACAGGGGGCAAAGCCCCCTTGAAAGAAAAAACGCAATTCTTAAAAAAGACTTAAGTTCAGCCAGTCTGAGTGACAACTCATCTTATAATACTGGCAGCAAATTCCGTGTTGAATTGAAGGAGTTTAAACGCCCATGACCACTGCCTCCGTGGAACGTCACACATTTCAGGCTGAAACCAAGGAACTGCTGGATTTAATGATCCACGCCATATACTCCAACAAGGATATTTTCTTAAGAGAGCTGATTTCCAACGCCTCCGACGCCATTGACAAACTGAAGTT
>DAIDMR010000258.1 GCA_027448865.1 Vampirovibrio sp. | reverse complement strand
GGGCTTGTTGTAGTAAGGCACCACCACCAGCAGGGCATCGACGCCCAAGGCGGAGACTTTGCGCGCTTCTTCCACGCTTTTGGCCGTATCGTTACTGCCCACACCGGCCACAATTTGTACGTTGCGCCCCCGAACAGCACTTTTTACCACCTTCAGTAGTTCCAGTTTCTCATCGAAACTCAGGGTAGGGGACTCCCCGGTGGTACCGTTCACCAGAATGCCATCGCAGCCGTTATCGGCCAGATACACGGCCAACTGTTCGGCTTTTTCAAAGTCAATGGACTCATCCCGGTGAAAGGGAGTGACCATGGCGGGAATCAACTCGGCCTGTAAGTGGGGCATGGCAATGACCTTTATATTGAACGCGACAGAAGAATCTCAAGCAGAAACCGACAACAGACTAAACACCGGCAGGCTGTCTGGGCTTGAGCCAGTTGTGTTTCACCAGCACTTCCGCCAGACGCACGGCGTTCAGGGCAGCGCCAATGCGCAGGTTATCGGCCACAATCCACAGGTTCAGGCCATGTTCCGGATTGGAGGTGTCACGCCGGATACGGCCCACATAAACGGGATCCTGACCCGTGGCCTCCACCGGGGTGGGAAAGGCTTTGGGGTCTCGGGCCACCACCACATCCGGGGTACGCTCCAGAATGTCCATGGCCGCCTCCGGAGACACCGGCTTCTTGAACTCCAGCGTCACAGACTCGCTATGACCCACCATCACCGGCACCCGCACCGCCGTGCAAGTTACTTTGAGATCGGGTTTGTGTAAAATCTTGCGGCTCTCATGGATCACCTTGGTCTCTTCCTTGGTATAGCCGTCTTCCACACCCCCTTCCACGAACTGATCAATCTGGGCCACCAGATTAAAGGCAATGGGCCGGGCGAACACCTTAAACTCATTTTCGGCAGGAGCAGGGATATCAGACTCTCCCATCATTTTGAACACACTGCGGGTGGTGTTGATTAGCTCGTCCATGCCCTCTTTGCCAGCGCCACTGACGGATTGATAGGTGCTGACAATGGCCCGCTCCAGTCCAAAGGCGTCATCCAGCGCTTTAAATACGGGCATTAACTGGGCCGTAGAACAGTTGGGGTTGGCAATAATACCCTGATGATGCTCAATATCGGCATCGTTCACCCCGGCCACCACCAAGGGCACCCCGTCGGTTAACCGGAAGCAACTGGTGTTATCAATCACCACACAGCCCCGCTTCACCGCTTCCGGCACCAGCGCCTGGCTAACCGATCCGCCAGCGGAGGCCAGTACGATATCCACCCCTTCGAACGCTTCCGGGGTGGCCTCTTCCACCAGCCAGTCCTGCCCCATGAATGCCACGGTGGTGCCCGCAGTGCGCTGACTGGCCAAAGGCTTCAGGGTTTTTACCGGGAACTGCCGCTCCTCCAGAATTTGCATCAGCTGGGTTCCCACCAGGCCGGTGGCTCCCAAAATAGCGACAGTGTAACCGGTGGATTGCGCGGAGGCAGTCATGGGGAAATCTCCTGTGTGCAGCACACGCGCTGCGTGAGTTAAGTTAAGACGGTTTCATTATAAACGAAAGAGCGCCCCCGGTCAGCAGGACTCGCACAGCCGCCGTGCAGCCCGCGGAAATATCACCTTACTATGAGCTTATACCTATGCCTTATAAAAGAGGCTTCCCCTAAAAAAAAGCCCCTTTTATTGAAAGGGGTAATTTTTGCTAGAAAGTCGTTATTGTTAGAGAAATCTTTGAGGCCTTAACCAGCCGCTTTGGCGAACTGAAGCACTTTGCGACCCATATCCTGCCGGTTGGCTTCCAGTTCCCGCGCATCCACCGGAGGAATTTGCCGACCCAACTCACTCAGAATGAATTCGGCAATC
>DAIDMR010000257.1 GCA_027448865.1 Vampirovibrio sp. | reverse complement strand
TCGCCTCAGCACCAGAATATTGGCATTCTCTACAATTTGCTGGGCCTGATTCAGATGAGGCGCAATAACTACCCAGGGGCCACGGCTTCCTTCAAGCAGGCGGTGGCCATTTACGGGCTGCGGCCCGAAGGCTCCGATCGCAACCGGTTTTTGCTGAACGACTACCTTCGCATGGGGCAGATGGCCATGTACGATAGCCGCTTCCCGGAGGCACATCTTTACTATCAAAGCGCCTTGCCGCTGGCTGAAGGGTGGGGAGACCCGGAGCAAGTGCAAGGCATTCAGCAGGTCTTGAGCGAAATTGCCCGCATTGATACCGGGCCTGACTATTTAAGCGAGGCCAGTCAGACGGTCACCCGCTGGAGTCATCCCGAACAACCCATTCAGATCTACATTGCCGATGGGGCCGACTTTTCCGACTGGCGTCCCGGCAATAAAGCCATTGTACAGGAGGCTTTTGCCGAATGGCAGCAAGCCATGGGCGACCGCCTGCGCTTTGCCTTCGTGGCGGATCCGCAGGCCGCCGATATTCAGGTTAGCTGGATGAATGTTCCCACGGCCAGCAGTGCCGAGGGCCGATTCTCCAGTCAGTCCGAACTGCGCCACGGGATTTGTGAAACCCAGGCCATGAATCAGTTTCTGATTAAGGATAATATCCGGCTGGCCCTGCATAATACGGATGGATCCGCCTTTACCGACAATGTTCTCTACAACACGCTGCTGCACGAGATTGCCCATGCCATTGGCCTGATTAGCGGACACAGCCGAAACCCTGCCGATGTCCTTTACCCCAATAGCCGGTATGAGGATGGGCGACGCAAGCACCTGAGCGCCCGGGACATTGCCACCGCTCACAAGCTCTATGCGTTACCGCCAGTGGTCACCAATCCTGCGGGCATTCATCTGGTGCGTTTCAATCAGTTCGCCGAAACACGGCTGAATGCCTCCACGGCTTACAACGGGGGAGATTACCCGGCGGCCTTCAACCAGTTTCAGCAGGCCCTGTCCATCTATCCTCAGGACGCCGATTCCCGGTTCTGGTTCGCCATGTCGGCCTGGAAGCTCAAGCAGTTCGATGCGGCGTTCCCTCAGTTCGTGGCCGCGGCCAACCAGTCCGGCCAATTTCAGGGGGAGGCCCTGAGAATGGCGGGTTCCTCCCTTATTTTGTCTGGTCAACAGGATGATCAGTCTGGCAACCATTCGCTGGCCGAGGGCAAGTATCAGCAAGCCCGGGTCATCCTCACGCAAGGATTGCCCCGCATTGCCATGAAGCCTGAACAGGCCACCGCCATTCAGGACACGCTGGGCTGGTTGAATCAGCGTCTGGCCATGGGCTCGGTCATTCAATGGTCGGGCAACACCGCGTCATCGGGTGATCCGAGTACCGCCAGCGGAACTTCTCCCGGGAAAAAGAAAAAACGGGGCTGGTTTTCCGCGTTGTTTGAGCCTGCCACTGGCACGAATCAGGTACCCATCAACATGATGATGCCCTCTCGCATGATGGGCTACTAGCGTGATTTTTCAGAGACTATCCGAAGAGCGTTCATTTCCGAGGTCTGCTGCGGTCGTGCGCTGCTCCGGCCTTGTCGCCACACCGGATCTTCTCAAGACTTTCTGGATCGTCTTTCCGGCGCTTCAAGTCATCCGTATGGCCATTGCTTGCTGGATGCAAGATAATTTGTGAGATCTCGTTTGTGAAGAAGGATTCTGTATGGGCATTATTCAGGACTTTAAAGCGTTCGCCCTCAAGGGCAATGTGGTGGACTTGGCGGTGGGCGTGGTGACGGGCGGGGCCTTTGGCAAAATTGTCTCCTCCCTGGTCTCGGACGTGATTATGCCGCCCCTGGCCCTGATAACCGGTGGCATTAATTTTACGGATATGAAGCTGGTGCTGCGTGAGGCGATGGTTCGTGCGGACGGTAAAGCCCTGGAGGCCATTACGCTAAACTACGGTAACTTTATCCAGCACAGCGTGGACTTTTTCCTGATCGCCCTGAGTATTTTTATGGTGATTCAGGCCATGAGTCGTTTGCGGGCGGCCAAGCCCGAGGAGGTTCCTGTGGTGGCCGATGCAACCCCGCCAGAGGTGGCACTGTTGAGCGAGATTCGGGATCTGCTCAAGCGACAGGCTTAGGGATTACTTCATGGAGGTGTGGCGCTGATCCCGCACGCCCAGAATGAGCTGATCCTCTTTGACGGTGATGTCCATCCCCTGAAAGAAGTTCATACCCAGTAAGCCGCTGAGTAACAGATCGTCCCCGTTGCCCAGTTCCTGAACCACCACGCTGATTTCAGGTACATTGACCTGCCCGATGCTGATATTCTGGAGCTTCACCAGGGGGGCCTTGATGGGCCCATTGGCCGTGACCAAAGAGATTCGAGGCGTTTCGGGCGTGATCATGACGCCCAGTTTTTCGGCCAGCCGTGGGGTGATGACCGTGTAACTGGAGCCGGTATCCAGCAGAAACGTCGCCATGATCTTCCCATCAATCAGGGCGGGCACTGCCAGACTGGTATCGGGCTGCTCCAGCAAAGGCACGATTACTTGGCGGCGAACAGCCCTGTTGCCTTGCAGCTTGTCCAGATTTTCCCGGGCCAGACTCGCAATCAGGGGATTGCTGCTTTCATTGGCCAGTCGATTAAAGAACAATGTAGCCTCGCTGAGCTGTGGACTCACATCCTGAGCCTGTGCCGGGACTTCCTGCTGAAGGTAGGTAAGCGTTGCCGCCAGTAACGTCATCATGAGACCCGCGGTGGCACTTTTGGGGCTATTCATAAAACACTCCTGTTGAAAGGACTTACTGCCTTGTTTAAATCCTCTCGACCGTGTGAATGATTTCTTTAATCTGAATTAACAAAACCATATAAAGGAGTGTGCGGGCATCCCCTCCCTACACTACATAACAGGCCCCTTTATGCACGTCCTGGGCAGACTTTTGACCGATTGCACTCAGGAGGCAATCAGCCAGGCGCACTAGATTTTGAGCTTCGCTATGGCAGGCCAAAAAGGGCCGATCCTGAGTCGAATCGGCCCTTTGAGATGTTTACACTGAAAAAATCAGTTTTGAGCTGCCTGCACAGGTTCAGCGCCATCGTCCATGATTTTGTTGGAGCTGATGACCTTCTTGGCTTCGTTGATCTTTTTGGCCTGCCCTTTGCGACGAGGTTTCACGTTGACCGTGGAAACGTCCTTGCCCCAGGACTTGTATTCATCCGTCAGCAAATCGGAGCGAACCCCAAAGTGAATCCGCGCGGTGGGCTGGGAGTTGATTTCAATGTCATTACGATCCAATAGCCCGAAGCCAAAGTCCACGTAACCCTGCATGTACTGGGTTAAACGGGCCCGCACCCCAAGACCGGCACTGGCCAGGCTGGTATAGCCCCGCTGATTGGGGTTGGTTCTGGTGTTTTTAGAATCGTTCCACACCCGGCCATAGTCAAAGAACGTGGCGCCCTGAACATGAT
>DAIDMR010000256.1 GCA_027448865.1 Vampirovibrio sp. | reverse complement strand
GGGTATGGGCAAATTCGCCTTGATGTTGCTGGGATTGACGGTGACCCGGATATCCCCGGTAATCGTACCGGTCGGCGCCGAAAAGGCCAGTAGCCCGCCGTGAGAAAAAAAGCATCCCACACTCAGAACCAGGGAGAGACTTTTTTTAACGCGCTGGCTGAAGATCATTTTTCCCAGGGGTGGAAACAGGTTCTGCATGGGTTACTTACCTCCGGCCATGTTACTCAGGGCACCGGTTTCGGTCGTGGTGGTGGAAATGACCGGCGTCAGTTTTGTGTTGTTGATGATATGAGGGGTAATCATCATGACCAGTTCCGAACGACTTCCGGTTCTTTGAGAAGCGCGAAACATGGCGCCCACAATGGGCAATTCGGCCACACCGGGTAGCTTGTCCGTACGATTGATTTCCCGCTGCTGGATTAAGCCACCAATCACCAGTGTCTCACCGTCTTTTAGGCGGACATTCTGAGCCAGCAAATCCCGCTTTTGCAACAGGGTAACCAGGTTGCCCAAAACGGTTTCTTCCCGCAGCACACTGGTCACGGAAGGCCGAATCCGCATGCTGACAGTCCCGTCTTCGCCGATTTTGGGCAGGATATCCATCACAATACCCGCCTCCCCAATTTCCACGGTTTGGGTGGCAAAACCACTTTCATCCACCGTGGTCACCACCCGGCGTACAATTTCATCCACAATACTGATAATCGACTCGGTATCGTGTGTGGCCACCACCGTTGGATTAGCCAATACCTTGGCTTTGTTCTGGGAAATCAGGTTTCTGATTTGAAAGGCGTAATCCGGGCGGGTTACCGCCGGACTGGTATTAAAGGCAATACCAGAGCGAGCCAGCGCGTTGACATCCGTGATATCGGTGATGGTGGAAAGTCCTATCAGCCCGCTTCCGGACACTGAACTGAGCGGTTGATTGTTAAACCCGAATTGCAATTTGCCGTCCGCAATCCCCCAACGGGTTCCCAGTTGCTTGTTATTGGTATCCGTGATTTCTACCAGGGAAGCCTCGATGGAGACCTGTGGCAATTGGGCGTCAAAAGTCGGAAGAAGCGACTCGGCCAGGGCGATTTGCTCGGCAGTGCCCATAATCGTGATGGCATTTTGACGGGTATCCGGAATAATCAGCGCGCTTTCCGGGGACACCGTGGCATTATCCTGTGCTTTGACAACACCCCTCAGTGTGACGTTGCTGGAAAGACCGGACGTTACCCCATCGCCACTGCTGCCAAAAACATTGATGCCACTCCCTTCCTGCACATCCTGACGCTCCACCCGAAGTGTGGAAGGAGTTCTGGGCGTTCCGTTGACGCCGCCAGCAGCGCTGCCTGAAGCGGCTGCGCCTCCCAGAGCAAAGGAGGCAACCCCGTCATTGAAGGCGCTGCCCGCCAGAAGGGTAGCCACATCCAGGGCGTTGGAATGGCTGAGGTAGAATGTCTTGCTTTGCCGGGGGACATCCATTTTGGCGATGGCCGCTTCCGCCAGGGCAATGGTTTGAGCGGTACCGATCAGAATAATACTGTTAGTGCGAGCTTCCGCTGTGGCCGGTTGCATGACATTCCCCCCGGCTCCACCGGCTCCCGCCGCCGCGGTTGTTCCATTCGGCGAGGCGTTGGCCAGCAGGGAGTTGTTCAACATACTGGCCACCCGGGTGGCGTTGGTGTAATGCAAGGCAACGACTTTGGAAAGCTGACGATCCAGCCCCTTGGCCTGGGCGGTTTCACGGGACATGACCAGGTAAATATTGCCACTTTGTTTCAGAATTTTCAGGTTGCCCAATGAGGCAATCGATTGTAGCGCCTGATTAATGGTCACTTTAGACAGATCGATCGTGACATTGCCAGTCACCGAATCGTCCATCACCAGATTAAATTTCCCGGTATCCGCCAGCGCGTAGAGAACATTGCGAATATTTTGATTGTCAACGCTCAGGGAAATACGACGGTTTCCATTGGGCACATTGAGGGTTTCATCCAGCAAGGCGGTATGGTCCAGAGCGCCGGCACCCAGGACCGATTGAGCCATGATCGGCAACGGGGAAGCCCCCTGGAGGATCATCATCGCCACCAGCAATGGCGCCAGCGTTTTCTTCATGATTGGTTGCCTCTCATATCTCAACTCGACTCCAGGAAATTTTGAAAACGGTCTCTACCCAAACTGAAATGCCCTCGGGCAGAAAGTTACGAACATAACGCCGCCTTACTGTTCCAGATTGATGTGAATGCCCTGACCGGCATTCCCAACCGCACTGCCAGCCGTGTTGCCAATGGTGGCACCATTGTTTGCGGGCTTCGTACCAGTCAATTCCAGCGCGAAGGGGTTTGCCGCAGAACTGGATGAGCCAGCAGCACCGGGGTTGCTGGCGGATGAAGTGTCCACCGAACCGTTGCCACCAACCACGGTACTACCCGCATTGTTGGCGGTGGGGTTCGCACCGCCGGTTGCCGTAGCATTGACAATGACCTTGTAGGGATTCAGACTCAACGTTCGATTTTCGCCGTTGAGCTGCAGGTTTAAACCGGTCTTGCCAATGGCGGTCAGGTAAATACGCTGACCATTCACGTAAAATGATTCACCCGCTTTTTTGAACAGTGTTTTGGGGGCAACCGCCGGATTGACGTCTGCAACCTTGATAATAGCGATTTTACTCTTGCTGTTGGCCCCACCAATAAATCCGGTGTACTGGACACCCGTCAGGGCATCCTGATTTTCAGCCGGTGCGATAAACGCGCCGTTCGTCTCCTGAATCAGGGGGGAAAACGGGTCAGGCCGTCCACTCAGGCCCGGAATGCTCTCCGCTGAATCTACCCGGGTAAAGCCTTGCGCAGGAGTCGCTTGCGCGATGAGACGCTCATCGGAATCGAATTTTTCTGCGGGTTGCTGTTTGGGTAATTGCTCCTGTAGAGCTTGAATATTGAGCAAGTCACTATGGCGCGACTGGACAGGAGATTTTCCATTTTCAGGTTCCGCGGCGTGCGACAGACTGGCGGAGGTCAGCCACCAATACCCAAGCCCCGCGTAAAGCGATGAACCCAGCAGACATAAACCAATCAGGGCCGCCACCATTTTGGGGTTATTTAACATTTTTGCGGCCCAGTGCTCCTTGATTAGCAAAAAATCGTTGTCTGAAAAGTCGTTGTTGAGATACTCCGGCTTGCCCACCCAGTCCAGCGGATCTGGCTGTGCTTCAGCCCGTAAACAAGCGTTTTCCGATCCCTCGGGCATGGCATGCTGCGCTTGCGGGCCTTCAAACTGCTCCCAAAAGCTGCTGACAGAATCCGCCCGGGCGACCGTCGTTTTTTCTTGAGTCAGATTTTTTGGGGTCGATTTTATTTCAGTCGAGTTTTCTGGAATCTGATTTTCTCCGCTGGGCTTTGCGGTGGAGTTCAGGGTGGACTTTAAAGTGGCCCGATAAATACCTGGCAACTGGCTGTGTGGGTCCTGCCCACTCTGCGGATCTTGATTGAAACCGTTCGTCCGGAAGCTGGCCGGATCAGGCAGGGATGGACCCAATCGACGAAACTCTTTGGACTCCGACACCGAAAGCCACTGAGAAGACGAAGTGGATGCAAGGCGGGATGAAGCACCCATTTTTTTGGCGCTCAGGGATGTAGAGGACTGGTCAGTCGGCAGGTTGTGACTGACAGGTTCTGAAAAGACCGCATGCGCGGATGCGGCCACAGCAGACCAATAAGCGGCTTTCAGGGTTTCAATCTCCCTACCTTCAGAAGTCATCGCTTGCTGCGGATTGGTGCCGCTCATTCTCTTCCCTGAATTTTCACTCAGCATAATGCTTTTTTACCTTTCTGATTTTTTCGGTCCGATTTTTTCGGTCCGATTTTTCCAGTCCGTCCTTCCAGTGCGACACTTCTAGTGCGATCCTGTCAGGCGCTTGCCGGATTGCTGGCTGGAAGTTGATGAACGTGTTTAACAACCGCCATTTTTTTACGAGCCGTCTTCTCATACACAGTCACTGATATATACAGTCACTGATACTTGGGCCTCATTGTTCAGGATATCGTTTTAGCCCTTAAATCAACTCGTCTATCCATAGGACTTTACAGTTTTCCACGGGTGAAAACGTAGGTCCGACTCCAACTAGCAAAGGTCTGGCCCACGTCATCTTCAATGCAATCGGGTTTCAGTACCCTACTGCCCATGCGGGACAAATCACTGAACCGCCAGAGCCGTACCGTTTTCTCGCACCAGAATATGAACCTTTTGCCGGGAGGCAGTCTGGAATTCAAAATCCCAATGACTGTTAGCGCTGGTAGGTGCGGTCATTTGCGTCAACCGCAAGGCGGTCTTTTTTTGATGACTGAGATGCTGGGCGGCAGGTCGCACGTTTCGCCAGGCCTCCCCTGCATCCAGGGTGCTGTGCGCTTCCATCCACTGATAGGATGCATTGACCCCCACAATGGCCAGCACACTGAAAACCAACAGGGAAAAAGTTTCTCTGCTCATAGGTTGAACTCTTTTTTGGATTGCCTTCGATATGTTTATTGTGTGCCATTTCCAGAGGGCCACGCCTCCTGCATTTGAAGGAATCCGACTTTGAGCCCTCCCTCCAATGGTTTGGGCAAAGGTACACGAAGCTAGACAACGCGAACATCAGGAGTCAGCAGGACTTTTTTTCCGAATGGACGTTGTGGCCTAAACCTCGATTTCATCCAGCGTCACCAAAGCCTGAATTTCCTGCGATGAGAGAAAGACCGGGTTATTGGCCGAGTTGTACTCAAAGCCCAGTTCAACCGGCTTTCCCCGCTGCCCCAGTTGATTGGTGTCATATTGAATATCATTGGAAAAATGAATGGTGGGCTGGATGACGTAATAAGCCTCAAACTCCAGCGTCAAGTGAGAGTCATCGCTGGGGCACATCACCTCATGCAATTTTTCTCCGGGGCGAATGCCCACAAATTTATGGGGTACGCCGGGGTATAAGGCTTCCGCCAGATCGGTAATACGGGTTGAGGGCAATTTGGGCACGAAAATTTCGCCGCCTTTCATGCGCATAAAGGAATCCAGCACAAAGTCCACACCCTGGGACAGGGTAATCCAGAAGCGGGTCATGCGCGGGTCGGTAATGGGCAATTCACTGACATTGTCTTGCATCAGTTTTTTGAAAAACGGAATCACCGATCCACGGGAGCCCACCACGTTGCCATAACGCACCACGGAAAAACGGGTTGGTTTGCGTCCCGCCAGATTGTTGGCGGCTACAAACAGTTTATCCGACACCAGCTTGGTGGCCCCGTACAAGTTGATGGGGTTGGCCGCTTTATCGGTGGACAGGGCGATGACCCGCTCCACCTGATGATCCAGACAGGCCCGAATCACATTTTCCGCACCGGTCACGTTGGTATGAACACACTCTTGCGGGTTGTATTCAGCAATGGGGACATGCTTCAGGGCAGCCGCGTGAATAACCAGATCCACATCGCTCATGGCCATATCCAGACGCTGGGCGTCCCGCACATCGCCAATGAAGTACCTCATGCAGGGGGCGTTGTAGGTCTGCTGCATCACGTACTGTTTGTACTCATCCCGAGAGAAGATAATGATTTTTTTGGGCTTGTACCGCTCCAGAAGGGTTTTGACCGCTTTTTTACCAAAAGATCCGGTTCCACCGGTGATTAAAATGGATTTACCATCAAACATAGATTACCTCGATCAGTCCCTGCCCACGCAATAAGGCGATACTTAACTCATATCCACATCTGGCGAATGCGCACTGGCCCAAAATGTCAAAGCGAAAAGCAGCTTTTGTCCCTTTTGAGCGCTCCTTTTTATTGAACCTTTTTCACGCCGCTATCGGCGTCATCCAAGTTGAGTATTTTTGGCGGCCTCCCTGAAAATCCCAAAAAATCCAGAGCGCTTTTGTTATTATCAGAAGTAGACAGCGTCGTGCCGGATAATCGGGATTATAAAAACCAATGAAATTGGGCTTGGGTACAGTGGCATTCACCGCGCAAAGCGGAAAGCACTCACTTTCGGTGCCTGTGGAATCCGTTCGGGAGATTTTAAATCTGGCCGGGCAGGCCGGTATCGGTTTGGTGGATGCCGCCGCCGAGCATGAGGACAGCCTGTCAGTGGTAGGGCGTTGCTTACCCGCGCAGGCCTCTTTCAAACTGGTGGTTAGGCCGTATCTGCTCTCTGCCGACTCGGGCGTCAGTTCTTACGCCGATCAACTGGAACAGGGGTTGCTGGACACCTTACAGGCCTTGTCCCAGCCCCGAATTTACGCCCTGAAAACCAGACTTTCTCCCGCTCTCATGAACCGACAGGGAGAGCGCCTGATTCATCGGCTGGAGGCTTTAAAAAAGCAGGAACTGATTGAAAAAACGGCTTTTTCCGTGTCTCAGACCGAAGCGCTGGACTGGCTGCTCCAACACTGTCAGCCCGACATTGTCCAGTTGCCGCTCAGTGTTCTGGATCAACGATTTTTGCACAACGGGCACTTAAGTCTGCTAAAAAGCAGGCAGGTTGAGGTACACGCCAGAGACGTTTTTTTGCAGGGAGTCTTGCTGGATCCCTTACACCTGCATCCCTGGTTTTGGCCCCTGAAAAAGCGGATGGCCCAGTATCACGAGTTTTTGGTGAAAGAAGGGCTCACCCCGCTGGAAGGGGCCTTGAATTTTGTAACCGCCTTACCCCAGGTGGATTATGCTTTAATCGGGGTGCAAAGTCGCGATCAACTCAGCGAGATGGTGGCCGCTTTGCTACCGGGGCTGGCCACGGATGATTTTTTTCCCTTTGCCAGCAATGACAGCCGTTTTGTAGATCCCTTGCAATGGAACCTATATGAATAAGCCCGCCCTACTCCTGGAGACTTTACGGTGACCGTCCTGTTTCGGGCCGATGCTTCCGTGGATATTGGAACCGGCCATGTGGTGCGTTGCCTGACCCTCGCCAATCGACTGGCCCAGGCGGGCATGGCGGTCACGTTTGCCTGTCGGAGCCTGCCCGGCGATATGAATCACTGGATTGCGGAGCAGGGCTTTGGCCTGCTGGCGTGGGAGGATGACAATCCGGCAGCCCTTCCGGCCAGCCTCATTCAGTATCTGCAACAGAGGCGCCCGGATTGGCTGGTGGTGGATCATTATCAGCTGGATGCCGCCTGGGAGGGCTCCCTGCGGGACAGTGTCGGAAAAATATTGGTGATTGACGATCTGGCCAACCGACATCATGACTGCGATTTATTGCTGGATCAAAACTATTTTGCCCGGCCGGAAGATCGCTATCAGGGGCTAATCCCGTCCACCACCCGGTGCTTGTTAGGCCCGATGTACGCCCTGCTACGCCCCGAATTCGCAGCCATACGCTCCGAGCTGTTGGCCACCGGAAGACGGCAACAGGCTGCCTTAAAACGCATTCAGGTTTGCTTTGGGGGCAGCGATCCCACCGGGGAAACCCAAAAGGTGTTGGGGGCGCTAGCCGAACTGCAACTACCCGATTGTGACCTGGACGTGATCGTGGGGGCCAGCAACCCTGCCCGAGCGGCCATTGAGGCCCGCTGCCAGAATCAGCCCGGCTGGCATTTTCACTGTCAGACTCCGCATATGGCCAGACTGATGGCGCAAGCGGATTTGGCTATTGGCGCGGGAGGCACCACCACCTGGGAACGTCTCTGCCTGGGTTTGCCCGCCATTGTGATTGCCGTGGCCGACAACCAGCGACAAATCAGTCAGGAAGTGGCGGATGCCGGGGCCCAGCTGTATCTAGGCACAAGCGGCACTGTATCGCCCGAACAGATTGCCCAGTCGGTTCTGACGTTTGCCCGTAACCCCGCTTTACTCAAGCCTTATTCGGATAACGGACTACGACTGGTGGACGGTGGGGGCACCCACAGGATTCTGGGAATATTAGAGGGTTATTTAGAGCGTTATAATGAAGAACAACCCCTTAGTTCGTGATGCGCCGTTGCCGCACAAAGGCCTTGGCGGCTCCCTGACGAGCGGGGTTTAGTACGTTCGACCCAGGAGCCTGGCATGTTCGATATTGTAGAATTATCCGTCCAACCCCGCGTTTTGACCTTGCGGAACTTTTTAAGTGACGAGGAATGCGCGCATCTGATTGAGCGGGCCCGGCCCAAAATTGCGCCTTCCACCACGGTTGACCCGGAGACGGGACAATTTATCCTGGTCGAAGCGCGTAGCAGCACCAGCACCTATTTCATGATTCGGGAAACCCCGGTGATTACTGACATTGAGGAACGTATCGCCCTGTTACTGGGGCTGCCGGTGGAAAACGGAGAAGGGCTACAGGTACTCAATTACAGCGTAGGGCAGGAATATCGCCCCCATTTCGACTTTTTCGATCCCAACCTGAAAGGTTCCGCAACCGTTATGGCCTCCGGGGGGCAACGGGTGGCCACGTGCATTCTCTATCTGAACGATGTGGAAGCCGGTGGGGAAACCCACTTCCCGGAGCTGGACATTCGGGTGCGTCCCCAAAAAGGCAGTGCCCTGCTGTTCATAAACGTGACGCCGGAGGGAGAGGTCGATCGCAAGACCCTGCACGCATCTTTACCGGTGATTGCCGGGGAGAAGTGGATTTCCACCAAGTGGGTGCGGGAACGGGAATACAAATAAATCCCCCTGTGTTGCGCTTTTCGCTGGTGCATTCACCGAAGGGCTACCAGGCCCCTTTGGCCTCCGGGGCATATTGGTTGCAAATGTTTTTAAAAATGGCATGAGAGCTTGAGTAACCGGAAATTTTCACCGGGCGACTGGGCCCGGGTAAACGGTTGATTTGCTTTCCGTCGCTGCCTTCCTCCCAAGATGCCATGGAGGACTTTAATTGCCCGGTATTGCAGTCGATTTCACTCTGATTCACCCGCCCCGGCTTACTCTGACCGGGTTGAAGCTCTATCACCCTGTACCGCAGAGTACCGTCTCCCGTGGCCTGAATGGTGTCCTTATCCATGTAAAACCGACTGCCATAACTGGATCGGTTCAGTTCCACCAGGTTACTTTCCTGGGCCTGACTGACCTTGGCACAGAGGAGACCCGACAGGATGATGAGCAGTGCTAGAACCCAGGCGCCAACCGGTTTACAGTTCAAGAACATAAATGGGCTCCTCGGCCTGGGGAAGATAATCACAGAGAAGTATCGGCTGGCGACACGTTTGTCACGGTTTGAGTACAGCGAGTTACAAAGAGGGCGTGGGCAAATCATGCCAGAAGCATTTCCACGGCTTGCCTGAGCTGTGCTCAGTTTGACAAACGTGTCGCCAGCCGATACTTCTCTGATTTTATTATAACGGGCGTCTCAACGCTTTTCCCTCCACCAGATTTATCAAAGTACCCAACGAGACAGATTCGCGAGAAAAATTAGCCGAGGAAACATCAGCGAGAATCGTTAGCGAAAATCGTTAGGAGGAAAGAAAAGGAAAGAAAAGAAACTGCCTGCCAAAACCCTGCCACCGGCGGCAGGCCCCCAAACTTCCTGGGTAAACCTTTACGGGAGCAAGGGAAACTGTCCTCAGCTCATGCTTGGACAAACCGCGTGCGCAAATTATAATGGGGCTCAGGTTTTATTTTTACGACTCACTTCTACAGACTGATTTCCCAAGTTCCTCACCCTCACGACATTTATCCCCAACGGTTTTTAACAATTTCTCTTTAACGCTTTCTCACTGTTCCCACCAGCAATTTTGTTTTGGAAAACGATTCCCATGCTTCAACGTGAATACTCCTGGAAACCGTATGCGGCCTTGTTAGCTGTTTATTTAATCTGGGGAACCACGAGCGGCGCCATTCGGCTGGGCGTGGACAGTATTCCTTCGGCCTTGTTGCCATGCGTCCGTTTCCTGATTGCGGGCGGTCTCATGGTGGCCATTGCCTTACTGCGTGGGGAATCGCTGCCCGGCAGCCGAAACCTGAAAATTCATGCCATGACCGGATTTTTACTGTTTTTCGCCGGAAACTCCATTGTTTGCTGGACGGTCAAGTACGTGGCGACCGGCTTCGGCAGCGTACTGGTGGCCACCACCCCGTTGTGGATGACCCTACTATCGGCCCTGGTGCCCCCTCGGGAACGGATCTCGGGACTCTCCTGGCTGGGCATTATCATTGGCTTTCTGGGTATGGTCATTTTGCTGTTTCCACAACTGACCCACCCGCTGGAGGTCACCACGACCTTCTGGTGGTGCATGGCAGGCCTGGCCTTTATGACCTTTTGCTGGGCGGTGGGTTCTGTATACGCGCGCCGAAACCCAACCGGGGATTCCCTCTTTATGACCGTGGGCCTGCAAAATCTGACAGCGGGACTTCTCCTCATTCCCGTATGCTTCTGGACCGCGCCCGAATGGTGGGGGCATTGGCATCCCACCCGTACGTCCATCCTGGCCCTTCTGTACCTGATTGTCTTTGGCACCATGCTGGCCACCCCTTGCTATCTGTTCGCCCTGAAAAAACTGCCGGTCTCGGTCTCCAGTACCTTTGCCTACGTTACCCCGGTTCTAACCGTTGTGTTCGGGGCTCTGTTCCTGCATGAGGCCGTGACTTCCACCATGGTGCTGGGCGCCGTTGTCATTTTGTGTGGTGTGGCCCTGGTGCAAATCATGAATCGCCCCTGGGCCAGCAAACCCGTCTCTACTTCCCCCGTCCCCAATGAATTGGAGGTTGCTACATCCTGATGTCTTCCCTGTTTCAAATTCGTCCCATAGAGCCCCAGGACAGCGTTCAGCTGCAATCTGTAATCCTCTCGGTACTCACCGAACTGAAGTGCGTGGGGCCTGGGTTCGCCTCTTCCGATCCTGAACTGCAGGATCTCTATGCCGCCTACCAACTGCCACCCCATCAAGCCCCCGACCGGGGATATTGGGTCATTCAAGAACAGGCCACCGGACGAGTCCTGGGCGGCGGCGGTTTTGCCCCGTTAAAAGGGTATGTTGGCCCTGAAAAGACTTGCGAACTGCAAAAGGTCTACTTTCACCCCATCCTTCGGGGACGTGGTTTCGGGCGAAAATTGCTGGAAAAGAACTTTCAGGAAGCGCAAGCCCTGGGTTACCAGCAGATGTATCTGGAAACGGTGGGCGTGATGACCAACGCCATCGCCATGTATGAGAAGCTGGGCTTCCAGCGACTGGAAGAGCGCCTGGGGAATACGGGACATGCCAGCTGCCATATTTTCATGAAACGTTCTCTGGAAAAGCCCGCGTTGGTTCTGGCCTGATTTTTTGACAGTCTGATCGAAGGAAACACCTGCTAGTTGCAGGTGTTTCTTTTTGGTCAAGATCCCTTCCGTTTATTCGCCTTGTTCGCCCGCGTCATCTT
>DAIDMR010000255.1 GCA_027448865.1 Vampirovibrio sp. | reverse complement strand
CCCCCTAAGAACCGGTGCAACCCCCGCTCCCCCCCGCACGCCAGAAAAGTTGGGGCCATTGGGTGAAAAGCTACTGAAAGGCAAATCGCTTCAAAAAAGCGCCAGCCTGAAGGGGCAATTAAATTTTGATCAGTTTACCCGTACGTCAAAGGCCTTGCCCCGAGCGGGGCAGATGGAAACCGCCGGGCCTGACCGGATGCCGCTTGAATCGGACAAATCCATGCAGCCGGGTCAGGTAGAGGAAGCCCTGGGGATTTTAGACCGTGGACACCGGCTTTTAACCAAAAGTTCAAACATTAACAGTTTGCGGGCCCCGCTGGGCAGCCCGGAACTTCAGGAGTTTGCCGAGCAACGGCACCGTGCCCTGTCGCTGCTGGGCAGCGCCGGAAGCTGGGCCAATCCGGAGTCCTCACTGGGTGAACGGGCTGGGCAGCTGGCCCGGGCCTGTTTGAAGAATTTAACCGACCCCCAGTATTTTGAGCCTCCGGAAAATATCGCGCCCATCCTGAATTTTTATATTCAGACCCATCCCCAGGTGAGTTACGGAGACATTCAGGAAACCATGAACTATCTGGAAACCTGTTATGAAGGCGGTCTGGAACGTTACCCGAATTATCGTGAACTGAAGCAAGCCGTTGCGGCCAAATTGTTCCCCACTGGCAGGGAACAGACCGGGCCGGGTTCGGCTGACGGGTGACCCGGATGCATCCACAGACGCTGCATTCTGGCGTTCCACAGGGGGCCGCCGCTCCCCGGCCCCAACACCAGCCCCAACCCCTGGCCGAGGAGGCGCAGTGGCCCGAGGTGGTGAACCACACGGATGTATTTGTGCGCTGTTTCGGAAGGGATTTGGGACGCCATCCGCAGCTTCGGGATGTTTTTTCCCGCAGCCCCGAGATTGGCAACGCGTTAATGGGCCATTATCAGGAACGTTTGAAAAAAGCCGCTGGACAAGGGTTAACCCAGCTGGTTCAAAATATTGCGGACTGTCTCAGCGGCGTTGAACGGCCCGGTTTCTGGGGCGATCCGCTGGCGGCGGCTGCCGAAAACGGGCATTGGCGCATTGTTAATAAACTGCTGGGTAAAATGAATGCGGGGAAAAACCCGGCTGTCATTGCCTCGGCTTTGGAAAAGGCCGCAGGCCGGGGGCATCAGCAGGTGGTGACCACCTTGCTGAAAAAGACGGACATCAAGGATGATGCCGTGGCCCTGGCCATGGCCTTGAGACGCGCCGCCTGTGTGGGGGCTGAGCCTGTGGTGACCACGCTGCTAAAGGAGACCCCGGTCAGGGACGATGAACTGGCCATTGCTTCCGCCTTGAAAGAGGCCGCCCAGCATGGTCGCTCGGCGGTGGTGTCTGAATTGCTCACCGCAAGCCCTGTTGCCCGGCAGGAAGCGGTGGTGAATGAGGCACTGACCAGGGCGGCCAGCTACGGGCACCGCTCGGTGGTTCATATCCTGCGGCCTCACGCCCGGCAACCGGGACTGGAAACCTTGCTGGAGCAGATTTATATCAGCAGGCGCTCTAACCGCTATTCGCGATAAGGGGCCAGTAGCGCCCCAGTGGCGATTGGATGAGACGGGCTACCGGATTACCGGCAATGTCCGGCGAATGATCCGGCTTGGGCACGCTGAGCGGCGGTCTGGTTTTATTGTGTATGAGTCAGGGTTTTCTCCCTGATGACAGTATGCCGATCAAGGCCCTCCGAAAAAATTCTTGCAGGCAAAAATTCCTGCACAAAAAAGGGTTTGAATATGTTTTCAAGTGTTTCTTCCAGCGTGGGTCGCGGTTTCCTGGCACCTGCCCCGACGCCCGCTGTATCTCCACCCGCCACTGATCCACAAACCCCGGGGCGTTCCGGATCTTCCGCTCCACTGCGGTTTGCCGGGCCATCGGATTCTATGGCAGTCGGGCCGTCGGAAGCGCTTTGCCTTGCCGCTCAAAACGGTGATTTTCGCAGGCTGAGGTCGTCTCTGCGGGCCGGGTTTAATCCAGACTTTGAAGACTCCCTGGGAAACCGAATCCTGCACTATGCTGCTGAAGCTCAAGACAGAGAAGCGGTGCAGGCCTTGATCAGGGCAGGGGCTCAGGTGGATGCGCTGGATGGCAGTTGTCACCGAAGAAGTCCGTTGATGATTGCCGCTCGCCGGGGGGCTTTGGATCTGGTGAAGCCCTTGCTTCAGGCCGGAGCCAGCATTGAATTGCCGGACAACGTGTATGGATGCCGCCCCCTTCATCATGCCGCTATTGGCGGGCATGTGGCGGTGGTCAAAGCGCTGCTGGATGCCGGTGCGGAAGTCACCGCCAAGGATTATAAAGGGGCGACGCCGTTGCAATTGGCCCAAAAAAAGGGTCATGCCGAAGTCGTTCAACTGCTGACTCAGGCCGAAGCCGCCATCCCGAAGCCTTTTCCAGGGTTTCCCCTGCTGCCGCTTGTTTTCCCTGAGTCTGTTTTCCTCGCCAAGCGCCCCCAACGTGGCGATCAATAAGGGCTGGCGGCGCTTCTGCGCTTTTGGGCTCGAAGACTAGAGTATCGTCAGCCTCCCATCAACCTGTCGGCGCTTTTTTTAATAAATCTTTCTAGCCAAAATTTTTCTAGGTAAGATCTTTTTAGTCTATCTGTTCCAACAAAAAAGCCTTTCGGTTCAAAACTCGGAAAGCCTTCTGATGTGTGTGTTGCCGCTTTGTGAAAAGTGGCGGGCTAATCCGGCCACAGTTCGAACTTTTATAGCTAAACATTTTTTAACAATTGAATCATTATTCAATGTTTTGGCCGCTTAGAAGACAATCTTATCTTTTACGCCAGTCCCACGGCCTGACGCCACCACCCGGCAACGTCCAAACACCCCGGTTTAACGAACGTGCGAACGCCTCGGCCTCGGCAAATTCGCCCTTACTGTATTTCGGGGAGTCATAAGCCAGTCCGTGACCGACCATTTCGCGCTGGACAGATAATGATGCACCGGGCCGAACCCACACAGAAACCCGGCAAACACGCCTTTGATAAGATTTACCAACACAGTTTAAATCCACCTCTCTGCCACTCACCAACCGACTCAAATAGTCCCGACTGTCTTTCCCCATTGGTTGTTTCAATTCGGGGGCATCGACGCCCCAAACACGGATACTTTCACCGTTGCACGTCCTGAAAGTGTCCCCGTCATGCACTGAGCAAACTTGTTCAGCACGTGCCGAGACGGCTACAAACGATATCAATAGCAAAAACAGGACTCGCATAGATTGATCATAGCAGAGCAGTTGATTTTTGCTCCCTGTAAATTTTCGGTTTTTCGTTAACTGTTTTCAAAATAAAAAAGCCCGGCGTCACAACCGGGCTTCGTCAATCATTTTTCGCAAAAATTCCGAACCCCCTAGTTGATCC
>DAIDMR010000254.1 GCA_027448865.1 Vampirovibrio sp. | reverse complement strand
CGGGAAATTTATGGGCAAGCGCCTCACGGCAACACCCACAGCCTGCCCAGAGGGCACCATGTTCGCCACGCCATGGTAGCCGCCCTGACCCATCCCGAAATCGCCTACTGGTGCCGCATGAATCTAGCCGTAAGGGTGGCCCGCAAGCTGGCCCAGACCACAGGGCAACACACCACCCTGCAGCGACTGGATCAAACGCTGGAGGCCTTTCATCGGGCGGCGGACGCCTTTGTCCTCAGGCAACCCATGACAACAGCGCCCCATGGGCCACGCTATCAGTCCGTTTACACCCGGCCCCATTTGGAGCCGCACCCGGCGGGAGTGGGGTGCGCCCCTGACGAGATCAGCCTCATCCAACGATTCAAAAGCCAGATCGTACCCGGGCTGGTCAAGCGCATTCGGGCCGGAGGCATTGCCTGAGGGAATGATAGGCCCCCAGAATCCGAACAAATGCTCAGCGTGACTTAAACCACCTGTCTCGGAACGACACACGACACCCCACAAAAACCAAAACGGGCCCCCTGTCATACAGAGAGCCCGTCAAGGCGTTTATTAAACCTAATTCCAGTTGGCCAGGTAGCTGGGGTCGGTGGTGGTGGTGGTTAAGGTAATGGCCGAAGACTGCGGTGTAATACCAGCCAGCTGACCACCGGTGGTAAAGCGACCGTTTGCGAATTGCCAGAAGGTAATCCGACCCTGGGCCCCAGTTCCGTCAGGATCCAGGTTGAAGGTCACCGCGTGGGTGGTGGTGGTTCCGTTAAAGGTTTGTGCGGTATCCCATTGGAGTACGCCCCCGTTGTGCAGGGTCATGCAAGGCAGGACAGCACTACAAGTCTGTAAGGCCTGACCACTGGTGGCCGCGCTTAACGTACCGGAAGTAGTGGTGGACACATAGTTAAAGTATTGAGTCAGGTCGCCGGGCTTCACCGTGTTGGCTACCCCGTTGTTCAGCGTGTAGGTGGAAAACCCCGCTGAAATCATGGAGGCCACTTCCTTGGCAATGGCGGTGTTCTGCCCGTTGGCCGAAGAGGTGAGGATTTTGGGAATGGTAAAGGTGGCAATCACCCCCAAAATGGCCAGAGAAATCAAGAGTTCCGCCAGAGTGAAACCTTGATTGCGCTTGAAGCCTTGTTGACGCTTGAACTGGTTCATGAAACAGATACCTCCAAAAAATGTTGTAAAAGATGTAACGCCTAATCCCAACTTACTGTATAGTCTAGCGTTCTTACTCAGGTTTGGATGAATCCCGGGCTGTATTGAGCCCAAAAATCCACCAAACAATCTAGACCCGCTAGACCGGGGAACAGCAATCAGGCGGACATCCACTCCAGTATCTTTCGGGGTACAACGGCTCGGGAATTCGATGATTGACCAGCAAAACCGGCTGTAACGCTGATCCACCCGCCAGTCTGGCAAAATCCCCAATACAATGAAACGCAATCTGGACATTCAGATTGTGCAGTATCGCTTTTTCTAACACGTGAACAGGCAAACTGTCCGCGGAAACCGCAATGCCCACTTCACGGGACAACAGCCGTTGAATAGAACCAGAGGTATAATCCAGCAGCGCCCGGCCCAGAATTTTACCGGCCACCGTGGCGCACAGCACCCAGCTAAGCACCAGCAGGTAGGCGATGGGCAGGGATTCAAGCTGATGAAAAACAGTCATTGTTATTGTTCCATCTCCGGCAATTGGCTCCGGCAATCAGTGCTGTCCGTCAGAAAGCAAACCGTTCAGTAATTTTGAATTTTGAAGGCTTCCCGTAGGTGCGTTTCTGTTTTGTGGATGTATCGTCTCGGGTTAGAAAAAACTGAAGCGCTCCCGGTTTACTTCGTTACAATCCTTTACAATGAGTCTCCGTTGAAGAATCATTTCTTGGGGGCAGATGGCGTTGCGGTTGGCGTTGCCGGTGCCGTAACCGGTGCTTTGGGGTTCCCACTGGCAACGGCTCCTGCGGGACTTTCGGCGGTCGCAGGTGGGGCCACCGGGGCAGCCATTTCCACGGAGAAGTAATTGGCCCCGAACTTGCGCTCCAGCATCTGGATTTGCCCCTTGGCCTTGGCCCCGTAGGGATTGCTCATATACCCCTGCGCCAGATATTGAAACATTTCAAAGGCATCGTTATAAGCCTCTCGTTCGGAGAAGAGCGTACCGGCCTGATACAGGGGCTTGGCCAACATGGGATTTTGCGGGTACTGCTCCATCAAGTCCAGCAATTTGTATTTAATTTCCACCAGCTTGCCCGCCTCATCGGGAGACAGCAAGCCACGCCCCTGAATGCGCATCATGAGCCTGGTCAAATCGGTGGTCAAGGGGGTAAGCCCCTTTTGCAATGCCGCTTCGGCTGCCTTGGCCTTGGCCTCCGCCTCCGCCGCCGCCTGCGCCGCCGGGTCTACTTTGGCAGCTTTTTTCTTGGCCTCAGCGGTCAAATCCGGGGCCCCTGCCCAAACCAGACAGGCCAACAGAAACAAGGCGACGCTTTTATGTCTAAAACCCAACGGACTTGGCATCAGGCAAACTCCTTCGTTTAACCGATCGGGGACCAGATAACTCGGTTATCGGTAGGAGGGAGAAAACCTTGAGGGCAAATTCACTCCATCATATGGAGGATCTTCAAACAGGCAGTCGCCCCTGATTGCAGGCAACCGGCTCGCCGGAAAAACAACCCAAAAGGAAAGGCCCCAACGGCTTTGCCGATGAGGCCTATTGGCAATCCACAGGAGTTTTTTTGGATATTGAGACCCCTCTACCTGAAAGAGGCCTCAAACCGATTGCGCAGTCCTAGCGCAAAAAAGCGGCGGACGGGGAATCAAGCAGACTCTGAGCCAGTTCTTCCGTATTGATATTGCGCAGGTACTCGTTAATTCTGCCACTGTCCAGCAAATTTTTGATTTGGGCTACTTTATCGGCGTCAAAGGGAACCTGAATGCGTTGGGCCAAGCGGCTGAAACGCATCACTTCCTTATCCTTTTCATAAGCTTTCCTGGCCTCGTCCGAAATGGTGGCCTCATCCAGCAGCTTGCCCAGACCTGCGGTCTGTCCCTCCCGAGCCGACTCCAGGTTGGTTTTCTCCACGGACTGCTGCCGATCCACGTTCAGCAGGCCACTGTCCTGAATTGGATTGGATTTCCCTGAAATACTATCAACCATAACTTCCTCGCTTATCCCTGTGGTTTGCGTGAACCCGGGTATGTCGAACGGAGTGCCATCCACATCGCTTTATTCGTTACACTCCTAGTATGACAAAGAACGCCCCCGATTGCATTGATCCGCAGATCAATTCCGCCCCGACCCAATGGTTGATTTTTAATTCGACTTTTCAGAAAAGAGTCCTGCCCTCAATGGATCTGCACAGGCGTTTCAGAGGGCTTCAGGCGCTGTAATAAAAAAAGCATTGTTGTCAGGATTGGTTTTTCACCCTCCACCGTCTACAGGAGCCTGTACCAGTGGCCTTGGACTCCATTGTTCAGTGGATGAGCATCTTCGGCAACCAGAGCCATACTGCCTATAGAATCCACATAAACCACCTCGTTTGTCCCTAAAAGGCTCAAGCCACTGGCTTTGGGTCTTTTTCCCTTTTCAAGAAGGCTGCTATTGAGCCCCATCCACAGGTCTGCTAGCGTAAAAACGCTTGGCCTTCCCACTCGGATTCCGGTTTTCTGACTCATACAGACACCATTCTCTTTTTTGATGTTTGTATAGACGTACTTGCGCGCCTGGGCCAATACGCTGGCTCCTAAACAACAAACGGGAAAACAAACTAAAGAACAAGAATGTCAATGCCGGCAGTAAAGCACCGGGAACAAAACCGTGGGCAAGGCTGTTTTAATCAGGCCTTGCGATCAAAGCGAGGGTCCTGCCGCACGGTCTTCACCAGCTGATGGTGACTCTGTACCAGCCGCTGCAAGTCTTCCTGCAAATCGTCAAAGGCCTCACTGGTGCGATCCAGGTCATTCAGGATCATGGCTGCGCCATGGGCGTCCATTTCCGCGGAGCGAATCCGGGTAAGCAGGTTCTGATGGGTCTCTTTCCCCTGCATGGCGGCGATGTTCATAATATTCACCAGCTTCAGCGTTTGCGCCATGTAGGCTTGCGTACTTTGAATGGCCTGTTGATAAGCGAGCTGAATTAATTCGCTCCTGACCGACGGTTTCCGCTCCCCTCTGGCGTATCGCTCCGAAGACTCACTGCGTCTGGTGGCAAGAGAAACATCGCTGCCAAAGGGGCCAGCGCTTCTGGGCAAGCGACTGCCCGACGAAGAACGACTAGAAGAAGGGGTGTACTGAGCGTGGTGTCCCTCAAACCGAAGCGCACTGCCAAAAGTAATCATTGCCGAACCTCCTGAAACCAACGAACAGAAACCAACTGAACTTCACACCGTCAAACAGCCCAGCACGCCAACCGGCTCCCTAACAGGGTGACAACAGGCAGGGGCCATGCGCTGACCGTGCAAAACGGTTTTCAATGCATTTTTTCAATACACCGTTAAGTAGAATGTATTCCACTTGAAGCACAACTACTGTGCGACCCACTTTGTGCCGGGGCAAATTTTGTTGTGTATCCGGAATTTCACTGCAAGCCGTGAAAAAAGGGTGAAGGATACACGAAAACGAGAAAAAGTGGCGGAGCGGGGGAGATTCGAACTCCCGGTTGGCTTTAGACCAACACAGTCTTTCCAGGACTGCACCTTAAACCACTCGGACACCGCTCCAATAGAGGGTTTCCCTGGGAAGGGACTGAAGCGTTTGAAAAAACGTTTCACAACCTGTGGTTGAAACTATACCCAAAGGCATTTCAAATGTACACTCCCAAATTCTGAAAGTTCAGATTGAGGCTGCCCGTTTTCTATGGGCGGATTTTTCGCTATACTCCGCTCATGATGAGTGACCTTGACGCCCCCACCCCCATGGCTTCCGCCGAGCAACAGATAGAGAGCCTGCGCCAGCAGCTAAACCGGCACAATTACCTGTACTACGTACTGGATCGCCCGGAAATTGAGGATGCCGCCTACGACCGGCTCTACCAGCAACTGGTGGCCCTGGAGCAGGAAAATCCAGCGCTGATTACCCCGGACAGCCCCACCCAGCGGGTAGGCGATGCCCCCCTGAAGGTCTTTGAAACCGTCAAACACCCGGTGCGCCTCTACAGTCTGGATAACGTCTTTTCCGAAGCCGATCTGATTGCCTGGGAAAAGCGGGTCGAAAAGTTGCTGGACAAGCCAGATAGCGCCATAGACTACGTGGCGGAGCTGAAAATCGACGGGCTGGCCGTCACCCTGTTGTATGAAAACGGGCATCTGGTGCGTGGGGCCACCCGTGGCAACGGTACGGAAGGCGAAAACATCACCAGCAATCTGAAAACCATCAAAAGTATTCCCCTCAT
>DAIDMR010000253.1 GCA_027448865.1 Vampirovibrio sp. | reverse complement strand
GATCACGGCCAGCATCAGTCATGCCGACTTTGCCGGGGCCGGAGTGCAGGTGACCCAGATTACGGATGATGCGCAAACCCCCATGCGCATGGTGTATGACCCCCAGCATCCCGATGCCAACAAGGACGGCTACGTGGAAATGCCCAACGTCAACGTGGTGACCGAAATGGTGGATATGATTTCGGCTTCCCGGGCCTATGAGGCCAATGTAACCGCCCTGCAGTCGGTCAAGGGCATGAATCAGGCCGCCATGGAGATTTAAATCAGGCCAATGAGGCCAAGCCCACCGTGGATTTAGGAGTATCAAACCGTGGATAGCATCAGTCACAATTTAGCCGGATCAGAGCTTTTGCTCAATCGCCTGCAGTCGGATTCCGCAGTGAAAAAAGCCCAGTCCGCCGCCAGCGAGAGTGGCGATAGTGGCCAGCCCGGCAATGTGCTGGATAGTTTCGGAAACATTCTGAAGGATCAGATGAGCCAGATTAATCAGTTGCAGTCAGAAGCGTCTCAGGCCAAGCAAATTTATGCGGTTGGCGGAGATATTGACCTGCACAACGTCATGATCGCTGGCGAAAAGGCGGAATTGTCTCTGCAACTGGCCATGCAGGTGCGCAACAAAATGATTAACGCCTATCAGGAAATCACCCGCATGAGCGTTTAGGCCGGTCGTGGGTGTGCAGTCCGGTTTTTCGGGACAACATTCGGTAAAAACTGTCGATACAACCGTTGGTCGTGGAAAGTGGATAACAGGGCATGAATGAACGAATAAACGCCATATTTTCCGGGTTTTTACAGCGTTGGGATCAATTGAGCTTCAACCAGCGCATTATGCTGGGCACCCTGGTGGTGGCCCTCATACTTTCCACGTTTTTTGTCTTTCAGCGCACCAACGATGACTATGACATTCTTTACGACAACATGAGCCTGCCGGACGCGGCGGCAGCGGTGGAGAAACTGAAGACGCTTCACGAACCGTATCGCATTGCCAACGGCGGCCACACCCTGCTGGTGCCCCGAGCCAAGAAAAATGAACTGGTGCTGGCCACCGCCAACGAGCTGACCAGCGAAAACACCATCAATCTGGCTAAAATTCCGCCGGTGTTGCAAGGGGATGTGCAGAAAGAGTGGATCAAGAAGCTGAACACTCAGGAAATCGCCGGGATTTTAAACTCCATTCAGGGGATTAAAAACGCGCAGGTTATTGTCACCCAGCCGGAGCATACCGTGTTTTCCGATGACGAACTGCCGGTGACGGCTTCTGTCATGTTGATGGTGGAACCGGGTTTCCGTCTGCACGATGAGCAGGTAAAGGTCATTAAAAATCTGGTTTCTCACGCCGTACCAGGGCTAAAGGCTGAAAACGTAGCCATCGCCGACAACTCCGGCAATCCGCTGGTGGGTCCGTCCAGCGTCATGGCCAGCGGGCAGAGTGAAGCCGACCTGCGCCAAAAAGCCTACGAGGACAAGATTACCAAGAAAGTGCTGGGCATTCTGGCCCCGGTGGTGGGAAAAGAAAACGCCGTGGTTTCCGTCAGCGCCATGCTGAATTTTGATCAGGCAGAATCCGAGATCAACCGGGTCATCCCCTCGGGGGGCAACTCGGAAAATCCCACCGGTCTGGCCGTAAGCCAGCAAAGCGACGTGGAAGAGTACAGCGGCGGGAACAAGCCCAAATCCGAAGGGGGCGCTCCCGGCGTGGAGACCAACGCCGCGCCTTCCTATCAGGGAGAAACCCAAAAGGACAAGGACAGTACGTATAAGCGCACCAAAACCACCACCAACTACACCAATTCCGAAGAGCGTAAAAAGGTGATTTACGCCCCCGGCACGGTGGAACGCCTGACCGTGGCAGTGGTTTTGAACAAGGTGTTAACCGCCAAGGAAACCCAGGAGATTAGCGAGCTGGTGCAGAACGCCGCAGGCATTGATCTTTCCCGGGGCGATTCCGTGGATATCAAAGGCTTCCAGTTCTCTTCCAAGCTGACCGATCCGGAAGAGGCCATGACCCAGGCGGCCAAGGCCGCTGCCCAGCAGAGCTTCTACCTCCAGCTGGCTTCCGTGGGGGCCATGCTGATTCTGGGAATGGCAGCCATGTTCATCTTCTACACCCTGTTTAAAAAGCCCGCTGAAGGCCAGATTGTGGATGAGCCCGAGGAGGAGTACAACTACATTGCCGCCGAGGATACCGCCACCCAATTGCTGGAGGAAACCAGCTTCGCCGCTCTGGAAACCAAGATGGATCCCGAGGTGGAGCACATGAAGACCTCTATCAGCGATTTAATTACCGAGGACCCGGCGGAAGCCACCCGAGTCCTGATGACCTATATGAAAGAGCTATGAGAACGGGCATAATAGTATTAAAAACAATTGTTTGAGTTTGGTCGCCTTCCCCATTCACGGTTGATCCCTTTCTCCAGTCCGTTCCTGTTTGTGAGTATCAGATGGAATTATAAGCACCATGTCCAGTGACGCCATTTCG
>DAIDMR010000252.1 GCA_027448865.1 Vampirovibrio sp. | reverse complement strand
GCGATCGATTAATTCCTGCAAGGCTTTGTAAATTTCCGCATGGGCCTCGCTGCCGTTACTCCCCGCAGTCACCACAGGAGCAGTCGGTTTGACAGGATTCAGAATGCCCTCGCCAAGTCCCGGCTGATCGCCTTTCCATTTCGTCACAAAGGCCTCGGGGGTCAGCCCATTGGCCTTGGAGACCTGGGCCACCATGTCCTTTCGCACAAAACTGAAGGCGTACTGCAAGGCCTCCCCCAGGAAAAACAGGAACGCAAGGCTAGCCACCAGCACCACCGCCCCAATCAGCCCCATTTCAGTAGCCGTGGCGCCCAAACCGGCAACTCGTTTCCTGAAACCCGCCCTATGAATCCGGGCATTATCCACCCATCGGGACATGAAACAATCCTTCAGCATCCAGCAGCGCTCTTGCCTTGCTCTGTGCAGACAGTATCGGAAGCGGGACTTTAAACTGGAGGCTTTGTTACAAACCTTAATACGCCTTCATCATAAGGCCGTGCCCCCCAGACGCCAGCGGGCGCGCTACTTCAAAATGGCGGACAGCAGGCGGCTTAAGCGGCGGAATGCCAAAAATTGCAAATGATTCAGGCCGTGGTTTTTGGGCTCAAAATTGTCCGGAAAATGCGTGGATACATCAAAAACGGCGTCCTGAAAATTGGCGCTTTCCAGGGCCCGACACTGGGTTAAATCACTCTCGGCCAATTGAGTGGCGGCCAGGTTGGCATCCTGCACCAGGGCCCGGCTCAGGTCAACGCCGTTCAAACGGCAGTTGCTCAAATCGGCCCGGGTTAAATCCGCGCTGCTCATATTGGCGTCGCACAAGCGGGCGTGTTGCAACCGGGCATCCGAGAGACAGGAAAATCCCAGATTGGCGGAGCGCAAGTCGGAATGACGCAAGCGGGCCGACTCCAGATTGGCCATAAACAGGTTGGCCTCTCGCAAATCGGCATTTTGAAGGCGGGTTTCCCGAAAATCGGCCTGATAGCAATCGGCGTTACGCAAATCGGCCTTCCGCAGGTTGGCGGATTGAAAGTGCGCTTCCTTGGCGACGGCCCCATTCAGTCGGGCCCGATACAGGTTGGCTTCCGTTAGACGAGCGCCCCGCAAGTTTGCGTAGCTTAAATTGGCCTCAATCAGAGTGGCCTTGTCCAGATTGGCTTCGCTCAGGTTGGCGAACCGCAGATCGGCGCTACTCAGCTCGGCCTCCGATAAATTTACCTGCTCCAGATTGGCGCACAGCAGAGAGGCGCCTTGCAGGCAGGTCGCCGCCAGAGAGAGGGGGCCTTCTGTGGAGTGTAAACGCACCATGCCCAGATTAATGTTGGGCAATTGCTTCCCTTCCAGGGAATGCGCATTGGTAAATTCCAGCCGCAAAGGGTTCCATTGGGTAATGGGCATCCCGTGTTTCTTTAAAAGGGCCATCAACTGGCGCTTGCTGTCGTTGAAGGCCTCCACCGCTTCACTGCTCAGGGCGGCCATCATCTCCACCAGAATGCGATCCGCGACCTGGAATGCCTGTAAGGGCAAAGGGGCCATGTTATCGCAAAACAGGGTACCCTGATTGAAGGCGGGGTATTCAACAGTCTCTTTGTGAGACGGGGTAACGCCAAGGGAAGAAACCGGGGGAATCTCAGTGTGCGTTGTGCTCATTCAAATTGACCTACAAAAGGGGATTCAGTACTGCACGATATCATATAAGACTGTTTGAACAAAAGTGGAAAACGACAGGTTCTTGCCGAATTAGTTACACATGTTAACCAAAGCCCCAAAGGTGTTCAATGAGCAGTCAGCCCGCAAGGAGCCTGAATGCCCTTAGGCCTGAGCCACAGGCGCTCAGGGAGTGGGAGTTCCTGCACAATCAGCCGGAAGCCCTCAGATCCCGGATCAGCCGCAGGTAATCCGCCACTTCCCGAGTGATCAGGAAATGCTCGGCCACGCGCTGATGGGCGTTCTCCCCCAGTTCCCGCCGTTTATCCGGTTCATTCAATAACCAGCGGATGGCCTGTTTCACTTCATCCAGGGTCTGCACCAGAAAACCGCTTTCCTGATCCACGATCTGATCCTGAATGCCGCCCACCCGTCCCCCAATGACCGGCTGAAACTTCCACATGGCTTCCGATACGGTCAAACCGAACCCCTCCTTGCTGGAATACTGGAGCACCACACTGGCAGCCCGCTGAAAAGCGTTGATCTCCAGATTCCCCACGCCGTGATAGTTGTTTAGAATGTGAATATCAGGATCTTCCCCGGCCTTGCGCAGGGAACGCTCCCAGAACAGCATCCCCTCCGGGTCATCGGTGGCCATCGATCCGGCCAACAGCAGCTGCAAATCAGGGAATTCAGCCTTAAGATCCTTGTAAACCTGAATGACCTCCAACGGTTGCTTCCAGGGGTCAAACCGGGACACCTGCACCATCAGGGGCCGCCGGGGATCAATGCCGTATTTCACCAGCATCCCGTCGATGACATCCTGTTCCAGACCACTATTTTTAGGACTGATGGGGTCAATAGACGGCGGCATGATCCGAACGTCCCTGAAATCTGTGCGGTCATGCACAAAAGATTCCCGGGTCCACACGGCCACATCGTGCTGCTTGGCAAACTTGCCAATAAAGTCCCACACCTCCGGATTGGGAGCCGTGGTATCAATGTGACAGCGCCACACCCACTGGTTGGTGCGGTTAGCGTACAGCTCAATCAACCCGGCTGGCTGTGGATCGTGGATAATCACCACGTCATACTCATTCAATTTGCCCCGGCTATAATTGGAGAGCAGGGTGCGGTAATACTGTTCTTTTTCAGCCTGACTGAGGCGTCCGGAGTCCCCTTGCAGGGTGTTGTGACACTTCTTGGTCATATCGTAGAAAGCCGGGTTCTCCACGTTGAGGATAAACCAGTCGGTATGAAACCCCACACCCTCCCCCAGCTGGTTCATCAGTGGAATCTGGCGGTGTAACAACTCCGCCACCCCGCCACCATAGGCCGTGGCGTTGATATGGGCCACCCGCACGTTGCCCAGCCCTTTCACCAGCGTCCGCAAGGAGTCAATGATCAAACTACCCAACTCCCGCTCGTACAGCTC
>DAIDMR010000251.1 GCA_027448865.1 Vampirovibrio sp. | reverse complement strand
AATACTGTGGTCGGTCAGTCACCGTTTCCCCGTGGGCGATGGGGTAGCTGTAATCCACCTCTTCCAGTAAGCGTTGACTGCCCGTTTCTTGTACAGAATCGGCGATGACATCCTGCACCTCACATTGTGGGGTTAGGCTGTAGGCGCTTGTACCAGCCGAGGTGTTAAAGGTTGCCGACTGTTGCAGACGATAGACCTGCAACCGTTGCAGCATTTCCGTATAGGTTTCGTTGAGGAAATCCACGGTCTGAATGACGGGGGTCTGGGCGTTGCTGAGCGTGCTGGTCTCTACCTGCCCGGTACGACGCAGAATTTCATTCACCAGTTGCAGGAGTGTGCTCATCCGCTGCTCCTTTCAGTTTAAGCAGTTTGAGCCGATAGTCGGCGGGAAACTGTTTCAGAATCTGGGCCAGGGTGCCCTGAATACGGGTTTTGAATTTGGTTTTTCTGTTTTCACAAAGCCAGATGGCTTGCTCTGAATAAATATCGGGAGGTGTTGAAGTATCTTGGACTTCATCGTTAAACGGTAAATCCATCCTGATCTCCTTGGGATTAAAAAACGGGAAAAAAAGGAGCGATGACCCGCAGTGGGCCATCGCTCCGGTGGAGTTGCGTTAGAGAGACAGTGGGAGAGAAAAGGCGTTTTTAGGCGGATGCTTTCAACACGGCGCCTGCTTTGGGCATCATGACCTTGGAGCCATACAGGTACAGCCCTTTGACCGCATCGGCAAACATGTTGTAAGGACGAACCGTTTCAATTTTGTTGACCTGGCTGGCAAAGCTGATGAAATCCTGAGTGAAGGCCAGCAGATTTACCACTCCGCTGACCGCCGGGTTGTTGGTGGTGACATGCACTCCAAAGCCCGCCACGTTGCCGATGTAGCCGTTTTGCACCACGTTGTCCCCCAGGCTGGTGGCTCGGGTGAATTCGGTGGATTGCAAGAGCAGGGTCTTGAATTTGGGGGTGATGACCAGATTGCGGCCCTCCTGAGGGGCATTGGCGTTGTCCAGTTTTTCGGCCAACTGGGTGATGTAGCCGTAAATATTGGCGCTGGTCAGGGTGATGGGGGCTACATCCGTGCCGATGACATTGCCCGAGTCCACATCGGTGTAGTGACCAATCAGTCGGGTGTCCACCACGTCCCGAATGGCAATGGCCGCCCGACCCGCGTAGCCTTCCAGAATGTCCACATTGGCTTGGGCTTTGTCTAAATCATCGACTTTAAAGGCAAAGTATTTTTGCTGGTCGATCAATAAGTCCACCATGGGATCGGTGAGACTCTGGAAGGAAATGGTCATATCCCGGGTGTAGTTGTTGACGGTCACATCGCCGAAGGTGCGCACGTGAACCACGTCACCGGCGTTGGTGATTTCGCCTTCAAAATCACGGTTGACCAGGTTGGCCATGACCACGGTTTTGTCAAAAATTTTGAGCAGCTTTTTGCTCCAGATTTCCGGAATGAAGTTTGCGGTTGCCATTGTAGGGGATCCTTTCTGGTTGATGAAAACGGGACATTAAAAAGCCGCTGGATCAAATACCTGCGGCCGTCGGGACTGTGTTTGGCGTGGGGCTTGTTATTACTGCACCCGCTTATTTTTGAGCGCCTCATTGATGGCCGCTTCGTTTTTGAGAAATTCAGGCAGGCTCATTTGGGCAATTTGCTGCCGAGAGAAACGGGGCGGCTCACTGGATGTTTGACGCGGGGTGGCCGCTTCCATGTACGGACTTTGATTGGGGTTGCTGGTATTTTTTTCGGAATCGACGGTATCCATTTTTTCTTTGAGGGTGGCCTGAAATTTCTGAGAGAAGATGGCCAAGCCCTTTTCTAACAGCGTTTCCCACTGATCGGTTCCCCCGTCCGGATCGTCCCGCAGCAGGGTCACCACCTCTTGCAGAATGAACGGCTCAAACCGGGCAAATTCCGGTGACTTTTTTCGGAAACTGCTCAGGGCGCTTTTCAATTCGGCTTCTTCCTTGAGATCCGACAGATGGACTTTGGCGGCGTCGTCCACAATTTGTCGAACGAAGGAAAAGGGATCGCTGACAAACAGTTCCAGGGCCTGATTGGGCGGCAATGACTCAATGGTGGGCGGTGTCGGATTGGCCGGACTTTGCGGGGGATCGGCTGGCCGATTGCCGGAATTTTGCGATTGAAGTGTCGCTGGTGCTACCGAAGAGGATGGTTGAGACATGGGTTTCTCCTTGTATAAATGAATGAGTGTGCGCTGAGTTTCGTTAGTCCGTATCCAGTTGCTTGCGAGACCACTCCCGTTCGGCCTGTTGAATAATCAGCAGCGGTGTGCAGAAAATTTCCTGAATCACTTGCGCCCGGATGGCCTCATACAGAAAAGCCTCTTTGGCATCGGTATCGGTCACCCGGGTGCGCAGCTCCGGACGGAAACTACTTTGAAGCAGATCCCAACCGGGTTCCCGAATCAGATCCGTAAACAGGGTGGCTTTTTCACGTAAACTGAGTTGTTTGTAAGCGGTCATGCGGTGGCTCCCTTTTCTGCTTGAGGCGGTGTGCTGATGAAAATATCGGCTTCATCGGTGAAACCCAGACGGCGATACACCTTTTTGTACAGACTGAGCCAGTCCACCCGATCGCGAAGCGCCGAGCTGTTTTCCACCAGCCGCAGAAACGAGGTGATGGCGTTCAGTTCCTGCGCTTTGTTTAACAGGCCCCGTGACCCATCAATACGGAACTGGCAGTGACAGGTTTGCACCACTTCCGGCAGCAGGGTCTTAAACAGGACTTGACCGCCGGGCTGACACACCCGCAACTGCTCCGGCTGGCTGATAAACTGTCGGGCATTTTCCAGCACCATCTTCAGGAATGGCTCCAGAGAAGTGTGCTCCAGGTGGGCCAGGCAAGAGGAGAATTTTTGAGTGCCACCTTGTACCAGGGCGCTCACCTCAGTCGCCGTTCGGGATTGTCCCTGCTCATTGCCGGTGAAGTATTTCAGGGCGCCCGTGGCCTCCTGGGCTTCCGCTTTGAGGTCGGCGATTTCGGTAAAGGCCACCGTAAAATTATTCAGGTATTGAATGGGCCTGAGCGTATCGTGGCTTTTCACCGGAATGAGCGCGCCGGGGCGGGTTACTACCGCCTCGGGATCGAACACGTCATCGTTGATAAGATAGGTAAAGGGGTTGTTGATGGACAGGTTGATGACGTCCAGTTTTTGATTGGTCAGGGTGTTGATGGCGTGCTGTAAGCCCAACGATTTTTCGATGGCCCCGATGCCATAAATCTCGTTGGGCACCGGAATGAAGTTGGTAAAAATAAAGGGCTTCATACCCGAATCATAGGGGTTGGGCTCAAAGCGAATGACCGTATCACCGTTGGCCACCACGCACACGTAGTTTTGGTAAAGGGTGTCGCCCACTGTAAAATCGCCCCACGCTTCCAGCAGGGTGATTTTTGGGGACGTCTGTTGGTGCGGTGTTTGCGGATTTTCGGTGAGTCCAAAGGCCCGGCGTTTGCTTTGCTTGTTGCTGTCTTCACTGGAAAGACGATTGAGGTGGTTCGGGTTGAGGGTTTCCAGATTGCAGTAGGCCGGATTGTTCTTCAGGCTCAGCCAATCCCGATCCACTTTGCGAATGACGTTGGCCCGCTCAAAATCCGGGGCGTCGGGATCGATTAAGACGTCGAACATGTCCAGGGTTTCAAAGTCCGGGCCATGGTAGGTCACTTCTTCCCGGCTGACTTTTTGGCTGCCCACCGTTACCCCAAACAAGGTGACCGGTTGCTGGATCTGCCTGCTTTGGGTGGATTTACGCCAGGGAACGGCAGCCACCGTATTACCGGTGATAATGGCCTGTTTCAGGAAGAGGGAGTACTTCTCAATGAAGCTGGCATCTTCCAGTTTATTACGCAAAAATTCCTCAATCAGGCTGGCTTGGCTGTGGTTCTCCTCTGTTTTGCCAATGACTGAAAAAAAGCGTTCGTTGGCCGGAAACAATGCGTTCAGCAGATTCGAATGAATGGCTTCCACTGCTTCGTATAAAACCGGACGAACCACCTGGCTGCGATCGTGCGGGTGGTTTTCAGCCTCCGCGTGGAGAGAAGGCGTATCGCACAGGTAGGCTTCCCAGCATTCCCGCCATTTTCGTTCCAGTCCGCTTCGGGATTGTTTCCACTGCTGGTATTGCGTGTAAACAAGTTCGGCCAGCGTTTGCTGGTTCTCTTCCGTTAACGCCATCAGTGTTGATGTTGTGGCCGAGGTGGCCATTGGATGCGACATAAGTTCCCTCCGTATTTGATGAGTCAGCGCTTGTTAATTTGGGGCGTCACAAAACGCTCCCGTAAAACTGGATTGGCGTTTGAAAAGACTTTGTGGCTATAAAGGAGGGCGGCCTGAAAATAGGGAAAAACAGGTGGGGGAAATGGATCGATTTACAGAGCGCAAGCGAATCGGCGCCATACGTAGCGCTTCATTCATATTTCATCGCACTTCATCGGCACGGTGAGCAATACCGTCTCAGGGCCAGCAAAGAGGCGCCTGCGGACAGAGAGCCATCAACCCCGTGAGCACCCAGTCAATACAGCCCGTGCAAGGTGGTTGATGATCATTAGTATGCGCTGTGATGCCAGATTGTCCCAGCGAAGGAGATTTACGATTTTTGAGGTCTTGAATTAAAAGTCCAGTTTATCCAGCTTGATTTTCATATCCCGGTTTTGCAGGGTCACCGTTTCATCTTTTTTCGGAGGCGGTTTTGGTGCTGATTCAGCTTCTGGCGGTTTGGCCTGTTCGGGCTCCACAAGGCTTTGTCGCCACGTGGCCAGCTCATCAGCGTAAGCCCTGGCTCTGCTCTGTTTGAGTTGGGTTCGGATGGACTGAAGCGTTGGCCCGTTGGGCAAGGTCATGGACGGATAAAAAGCACTTAAATAAGTGGCGGTGTCTTTCAAGGTATTCGCAATAAAACTATCGGCGATTCCCTGCAGGATGGCGAGGTCCACGGATTGGTTGGTGTGCTGGCAAATGGCAAAATATTCCATGATATGATCCACCACTGTGATCACTTGGGTGGCTACCCGCCTACGTTCGGCTTCAGGTAGCACGTACAGGCAGTTCATGGCGTAGTGGACGCTTTCAATTTTATCGTAGCTGCGGGCCTTGTTTTTGGCTTTGAACAGGCTAAGAACTTTTTCGGGAGGGAGTGTCCTGGGGTTCTGCAGCAAATGGCTGGCCTGGCAGTGTTTATCGGCCAGACGTGAGAGGATTGATCCCATGAGCGTTTTGTAAATGGCCGGGAAGCCCACAATCATCTCAACGCTGAGGGCCACATCCTGTTCCGCTTCGTACCAGCGTGCTTTGGGTGTGTTGTTGGTATCGGGTTCCATTGAAAACCTTTACTGAAAAGAAAATATCTGGAAAAAATGATTAGAAAGTCGTGTCCCTGAATGCCCGGCGCAAGGGTGTTGAATCCAGTCAGGTCACTATCTTATCAAATTTTGGGCGTTTTATTTCTCAAGTCTGTTACTTCTCAAGGTGATACCGCACGGTGGTCACCACTTTGTTGCTGCGGTATCGCAACAGGGCCTTAATCATAATGGAGGTCTGGTTGTGCAGTAAATTGTGCCACCAGCTTTTGGTCACAAATTCCGGCACGATGATGGTGACCAAATCGTGGATATAACGCTCTTCTACCTCGTCAATATATTCCAGGAGGGGTTCACTAATGGATCGGTATGGGGATTTGAGAATGGTCAGCGGGATGCCGCAACCCCATGCTTCCCAGGCTTTTTTCAGGCGTTCCGTGGCCGCCGGGTTCAGTTCTACATGCACCGCTTCTACCCGGTCGGAAATGGTTTTGGCGTATTCCAGGGCGGGAATGGTTCCCCGGTGTAAGGAGGAAACCAGAACCAGCACGGTGTGCTCAATGGCCGTTGGACAGTAGCCGCTGTCGGGCAAGGCCAGTTGCTTTCCAATGGATTCATAATGGTGTTGCACTTTCTGAAAAATAAAGATGACAACAGGCATGGCCACCAGTACAATCCAGGCCCCTTCGCTGAATTTTTCAAAGGCCAGGATAATGGTGACAATCCCTGTGGCCAGCGCCCCGATGGTATTGACCAGCGCTTTTCGCTGCCAGCCGGGTTGTTGTTCCGCTTTGTGGTGGCCAATCATGCCCCACTGGGCCAGCGTAAAGGAGAGAAAGACCCCAATGGCGTACAGGGGCATCATTTTGTTGTAGTCGGCGTTGTAGGCAATAATCAGCAGAATGGCCAACACGCTTAAAATGACAATCCCGTTGCTGTAGACCAGGCGATCGCCCAGATTCATCAGCTGTCTGGGCAGGTAGCCGTCCTGAGCCAGAATCATGCCCAGTCGGGGAAAACCGTTGAAACTGGTATTGGCCGCCAGAATCAGGATGAGGGCGGTTATAAACTGCACAATCAGATAAAACAGGCTACCGTGGTCAAATACGCTGGCGGCAATTTGAGAAATGAGTGTTTCATGGTGTGGATCCATTGCTGGCGGGACAATACCCGGCAAGGCGTAGGCCAGATAGGTCACCCCTAAAAAGATGGTGGCCAGCACCAGACCCATGTAAACCATGGTGCGGCTGGCATTGAGTTCGGCTGGTTCCTTGAAGGCCTGTACCCCGTTGGAAACGGCCTCAATGCCGGTTAAGGCCGAGCAGCCATGAGAAAAGGCCCGTAACAGCGCGGCGATTAAAACCAACGGCGCCACGGTGCTGATTTGTTGGCCCACCAGCGTGATTTCCGGTACGGATTCAATCTGTCCCGAGACGACTTTATAAATCCCGGTGCCGATCAGGGCCACCATGGAGAAGATGAAAAAGAAGGCCGGAATGGCGAAGGCCTTGCCGGATTCTTTTACGCCACGCAGGTTGAGCAGCATGATGATGGCGATCATGATGATACTGAGCGCGATGTTGTGCCCCTTGGGTAGCCAGCCGGTGGACACAATGTTGGCTACCCCGGAGGAAATGCTCACGGCGACTGTCAGCACATAATCAATCAACAAGGCCGCCCCGGCAATTTGGCTGGCGGTTTTGCCCAGCCGTTTTTTCGAGACTTCGTAGCTGCCGCCACCCATGGGATAGGCGTAAATGACTTCCCGATAAGACATCACCACAATAAACATCAGCAGAACAATGATGGCGGCAATGGGAATGGCTAACAAACCGTTGAAGGCGGATTGCTGAAGAAGGCTCAAGCCCATTTGCGCGGAGAGTCCTGCCGCAAACAGGGCGATGATAATTTCTTCGGTCGCGTACGCAGTTGAGGACAGGGCGTCAGAGGCAAAAACAGCCAGCCCGATTGGAATGGACAAGCGCTCGTGCCGCGCCCGATGGGAAGCCAGCGGGTTTCCCACAATAAATCGTTTTAGCCTGCTCCACATAATAATGCTTTACCTACTGTCAATGCTCTATCTACTGCTTCAGGACAGACCGAATATACAAGTTTTTCCGGGGCTGGGCAATGCTTGATGACGGGAATGCAATAAAATGACATAAAAAACTTGCGGAATACCGGGCGGAATGGCTTAATGGAACTAGTTGCTGGTGCTTGTCATTGTTTATCACTATAGATAGAGTGACATCGCTGTTTTTGTTGTTTTCGGGAGTTTTGGCTATGCCGTCAGCGCCGGTTCAAAAGGTTTACCGTTTCGGAACGTCCGGTTATCGTAACGATCAGGATGCGGAGTTTAATGAGTCGGTCATCCGGCAAATTACCAACGCCATCAGCGATTATCTGATTGGTGAGATTCAGCGTCGAGGAAAATTGTTGCCCATTTTGATTGGTGGGGATACCCGGGAAAAGACCCGTCGCTTTATCCCCGTAATTGCCGAAATTCTGAAGAACAAGGGGTTGGACGTATTTCGGGCCAGTACCGATTTGCCTTCGCCGGTTTTGGCCTATGCCGCCAAGTATTTTTCTCAATTGAATTTGGGCTACGATGAGACCCTGGGCGCCATTTTGATGACGGCCAGCCATAATCCCTGGCCCTACGGTGGTTACAACTTTTTAACCCCCGATGCCGCTGTCATGCCCACCCCGGTATCCAAGAAGTTTGAACTGTACCAAAGCGAGCCCCTGAACCTGACCCTGGATCGGGCTGCTTACGGCGCGGAAACACCGGCCAAAATTACGGAATTTGATCCTTACGAGCTGTACCGCCAGCACCTGAAGCAGGGGATCAAGATTGACTATAAAAAGATCAAGGACAGTGGCCTGAAGATTTTCTACGATCCTCTATATGCCACAGGCCGACGTTACCTGCCCCGCCTGTTGAAGGATGAAGGCATTGAGACTGTGGTGATTCATGATACCGAGCAGCTTCCGGCGGGTTATACCGGCATGCCGGAACCCACGGGCAGCAATCTCACCGAGCTGAGTGCAATGGTCAAAGGCGATGGGGCAGCCCTGAAAATTGGACTGGCCAATGATGGGGACGCCGACCGCTTTGGGGTGCTGGATGAAACCGGTCGATACCTGAATTCCAACGATGTCTTGACCCTGATTGTTTACCACTTGCTGAAAAACCGGGGCGAAAAAGGGGTGATTGTCCGCTCGCAGGCCACCACGCACTTGCTGGACGCTCTGGCGGCCAAGGCAGGCCTGTCGGTGGTGCAGACCCCGGTGGGGTACAAGTACATCGCCGAAGAGTTTATCGAACACGAGGAGCAGGGCGGGCAACAGGTGCTGATTGGGGGCGAAAGCTCCGGTGGGATCAGCGTGATTGGCCACATTCCGGAAAAAGACGGCATTCTGGCCAATCTGCTGGCGGCGGAAATTGTGGCTACCGAAGGCAAGCCCCTCAGCCAGATTCTGGCCCAGGTGCAGGCCTCGGTGGATCGACAGTTTGTGTTTCGGGAATTGGGTGTCAAGACCGAGCAGGGTCAGCAGATTATGAAGCATTTCCAGCAGTTACTATCCCAGGAAGGGCAATTTGCCGAGCTGCAGATTGATGTTGCTCAGTCCGTGGCCTCGGTGACCGCACTGGAACAGAAATATGGCACTAAGGATGGGGCTAAGCTCTTCTTTAACGACGGAAGCTGGTTATTAATTCGGGCCAGTGGCACGGAGCCCATTGTCCGGGTTTACGTAGAAGGTGTGGCACTATCTCGGGATGAGGCTTTTGCCAAAACTCAAAAGCTGGTTGAAGGGCTTCATCAGCTTTTAGTGGATTCTTACTCGGTGCCTGCCGGTAATATCAAGGAAAAACACTAGCCATTCCGGTTCTGCGCGTCCGGCTTTCCTCCTGGATGGAGGTGCTGGATGCGCGCTGGACTTGATGGATACTTGGTGGTAATTTAAATGTCTGCATGTGCCCGTAGCTCAGTTGGATAGAGTGACGGTCTCCGAAGCCGTAGGTCGCGCGTTCGAGTCGCGCCGGGCACAATTTTAACCCCTCATTGCGGTAAAAAATGTCTTTGTGGTAGGACGGTTTCCCAAGCAGGTTTGCATTGTTCTGAAAAAAATAAACAGTCCTTCGGAGTCAGGGTTGTTTGAACAATGTAAATATCGATTTACGTTTGGGTCAAGGTCTAGGAATCTCTGATTGTTTTCAGTACCCTACTGCATACATTTCCCCTTTTGCTTGCAGCATTCCTGATGCCGCAATCCAGCATTATCAACAGTTTTATCTACATCTACTCACTGAATCGAAGGGAGAACAGCACATCTCATGCAACCCATCTTATTCCCCATTATCTGCGGGGTGCTGGCCATCGTTTTCGGGCTTGTAACCCGTCAATGGATTCTTGGTCTGAGCGCCGGTACGCAAAAAATGCAGGATATCGCCAACGCGATTAAGGAAGGCGCCAGCGCGTACATGAACCGGCAATACAAAACCATTGCCATCACTGCTGTCATCCTGACCGTTATTCTTTATGCTCTGTTTGCTTCCCTGAAAGGGGCTCAATACGCCATTTACGTGTCCGGTGCTTTCTTGCTGGGCGCGTTTTTGAGTGGTCTGGCCGGGTACGTGGGCATGTTCGTTTCCGTAAATGCCAACGTCAGAACCGCAGAAGCCGCGCAAAAAGGTATGAACGCCGCCATGGACGTTGCCTTTAAAGGTGGCGCGGTCACTGGTTTGCTGGTCGTCGGTCTGGCACTGCTGGGTGTGGCTGGTTTTTACTACATCGCCCCCTCCCCCGAACTGTTCCCTTCCATTGTCGGCTTGGCGTTTGGCTCTAGCTTGATCAGCGTGTTTGCCCGTCTGGGTGGCGGTATTTTCACCAAGGCCGCTGACGTAGGCGCTGACCTGGTGGGCAAGGTTGAAGCTGGCATTCCGGAAGATGATCCCAGAAACCCTGCGGTTATCGCTGATAACGTGGGCGACAACGTGGGCGATTGCGCCGGTATGGCAGCCGATTTGTTCGAGACCTATGCCGTTACCACCATTGCCGCTATGTTCCTGGGTAACTTGCTCTTCAACCACGACCCCAACGCCATCATGTACCCCTTGATGCTGGGTGGCCTGTCCATTGTGGCTTCCATTATCGGTACCTTCTTCGTGAAGGTGGGCGCGGACAATAACCCCATGAAGGGTCTGTACAAAGGGCTTTACGCCACCATTTTCCTGGTGGCCGTCATGGTTGTGGGTATGACTTACCAGTTCTTTCCCACCGGTTTCTCTTTCACGAACGCGGAAGGCGTGGTGACCGCCATTAGCCAAACCGGCCTGATTGGAACCGCGATGGTCGGTATTGTGGTCACCATGGCCATGGTCTGGATCACCGACTACTACACCTCCACGGAATTCAGCCCGGTGCGTAAGGTTGCTGCTGCTTCCGAGTCCGGCCACGCTACCAACATCATCGCCGGTATTGCCGTGGGCATGAAGTCCACCGCCGCCCCGGTTGTGGTCATTTCCATCGGTATGCTGGCCGCTTACTTCCTGGGTGGTCTCTACGGTATCTCCATTGCCGCTGTTTCCATGTTGTCCATGGCCGGTATCGTGGTGGCCCTGGACGCCTTTGGCCCCATCACCGATAACGCCGGTGGTATTGCCGA
>DAIDMR010000250.1 GCA_027448865.1 Vampirovibrio sp. | reverse complement strand
GCCGTCGCACAAATCGGCCAGCACATGGGCGAAGATGGATACCAGGCGTGGGTTTCCCAGTTTAGCCAGCTTGACGCTGGCCTGGGCCAGCAAATAGTCTCCACTGAGAATGGAAATTTTATTGCCCCATTGGGCGCGCACGGTTTTACGTCCCCGCCGCAGCTCGGAGCCATCAATGACGTCATCGTGCAGCAAGGTGGCCACATGGATCATCTCGGCCACGGCCGAGGCTTCCACGGCCTGATGGATTTCGCTTTCGGATTGGGCTTTGCTGGCCTGCGCGCACAGTAAAGTAACCACGGGACGCAGGTATTTTCCGCCACTGAGCAGGGAATATTCCACGGTCTCGGCAAGCACGGCAGATTGCGGGGGAATGATCGTTTTCAGGCTGTCCTTCACCGAGTTCAGGGGCGCCAGAATGAGATCAAACGCTTGTTGGAGGGTGGGTGACAGCAGGGAGGACATTGTGAAATCCAATCTTTTCGGGCAACGGCAACGGGTTAGGGCTTTGCCTTATTGGGCATTATCGGTAAGAACCGGGGTTGCGTCAAACTGTCTCTATTTTACAAGGGACGCCCATCGGGGGAAAATAATAAAACGCAGTCTCAATCCTTCAATTTTGTTTCTTTGCTCAGGGAGTTCAGAAATTGAGTTCCAAGTTCCAGCCGGTTTTGCTGGTTACTGGCCCCCCCGGTAGTGATAAAAGCCGTTTTTTAGCTCAGGAAGCCATTCGTTTGCACGTACAGGAAGGGCTACCCCTGTCCAGTCTATGTATGCTGGCGGTCAGTTCTCAAAATCAGGCCAGGCTTCAGGCCTATCTTGAACTGGAAAGTCAACGGGCAGGTCTGGAAGCGGCGAAAGTCCTGTCTGAAATCACGGTGCTAACGGTGGATGGGTTTTTGCTGGCCTGGCTGAATCAGGGGCAGCCGGAAGCAAGCCGATGGCATTTGCTCAGTGAGCTGGAGAGCCAGACCTTGATTGCTCACGCGGTGCAAAGCGTCATTCGGCCCGGGCACCCCTTGTTTTCGGCGAGTCAGGACCCCTCGTTCACCCGGCTGATGGCGAATCTCATTCGACAATGTCAAGTGCAGGGCTGCTTACCGGAACGTATGACGGCCTACACGGGCCTTTCCGAAGAACGTGTACGTTTGTTGGGACAAATTTATGCGCAATTCCTGCACTTTTGCCAGCAGGCTCGGCTGTTGACCTACCCGGCGCTGCTGCAAAGGCTCCAAGCCCAAGGCATCGCTGTGGCTGCTGACCGGCCCCCTGTGTTACCTGCCCAGTTGTCGGCCCTCTTGATTGATGAGGCTCAGGAGCTGTCGCCTGCTCATTACCACCTGTTGGCCCAGCTGCCGGTTCGGTTGGTGCTGGCGGGTAACCCAAATCTGGGGATTCGCAGTTACCGGGGCGGGCAGCCGGATTGCTTTGACACCTTCTTCCAGCGGCAGGGCCGAGCGGTCACCCATGAGGTTCAGCAGGCCAGTTTGCGGAATAACACGCCGGTCTTATCCTTGCTGAACGGCCTGTTACCATCACCGATTTGGGAGGAACAGACCCCTGATTCAGTGCAGCTTCGCCAGATGGTTCAATTTGGGTATTTTACGGATGCTGCCGCTGAAGCAAAGGCGCTGGCTGATTATCTGGCTGAATTGGTGGAGCGGCAAGCAAGTCCGGTGGCTGACTTTTCACTGCCCACAGGTTCGCGTCCCCTGACCTGGGGGGATTGCGTGGTGCTATTGCGCTCCGGGCGGTTTAAATCGCACCTGTACGCCGCTTTTCTACAGCGAGGTATTCCGTTTCAGGATGAGAGCCTGAGTGAGGCGGTGCTGGATTTTCAGCGGGATTTTTATGCCTTGTTGCAAGTGTTGGCCCTTTGGCAGCAATGGGCTCTCCAGCCTGAGCAGTTTGAGACACCGGAAACACTGGAAAGCCAGGCCTTGAGTGCTGTAGCCTCCTCCCCGGAGTGGGCCGCCTCTCTGAAAAATCACAATCGATTCCTACTGCGCTGGTTAGAGGCGGCTTTACACGATACCACCCATACGGGGGCGCTGGCTAACCTGACAGTGCCCGTTCAGGACGCGGAGCCCGTTTGGCTGCTGGGGGACTGGCTGAACCGGGAGCAAACGTCTCCCGCGGTTGTGGATAGGCTACAAGCATTGGTGACCCTGTACCAAAACTGGTTGCGGTATCCGGATCCGGCCGAGTTACTGGATGGTGCCTTACAGGCGCTATCGCCAGCCGTCACACCGGGTGACAGCAGCCCTGAGTCGGTATTGTGGGCGCTTTTACAGCCCGTGCGAAAAGCTATGGCGCAATGGGGTCAGCGCTTTCATCAGGCCACTGGGCAAGGGGTGTCCTTGCGACTGATATTGAGCCAGTTTGAGCAGTTCTGGCAGACTTCGGCGGACAATGACCCGCAGAATCAGGTTCGCTTGCTCAGCGTTCACCAGGCCCAGGGAGAGGCTTTTGCCGTGGTGGCGATGCCTTTTTTGCAAAGCGAGGAATTTCCCAGTCATCGGGAATGCTCGGAGTGGCTCAGTCAGTCGGTTTTGGAATCACTGGGCTTGTCGGTGCTATCTGGTGAAGCCGAAGAGCGGCGTCAGTTTGCCGTGGCAGCCAGCCGAGCCAGTGAACGTCTATTTTTAACCTGCCATCAGTACCAGGATGCCGAGCGGGTCTTGCCCTCGCCCTACTATACGGCCCTGCTGGCCCAGAAGCGGCAGCTGCTGCAATGTCCCTCGGCTGCGTTGGTTTGCGCCTGTGAATCTGGAGCCAGCGCCGTGCTGGCTTGCGAGGTCGATTGCTGCAATCAACCCCCTCGCTTACAGACTTTACAGCCAGAATTAGCTCTTGGAAGCGCGTTGCCGGATTATCAAAGCGATTACCAGAGCAACAGCGTTTGGGCGCAACTCCATCCGCAGCCTCCGGAGGCGGTTTTTGAGGCTGACGCGACGTTATCCATTAGTCCTACGGCTATCACCCGGTATATGCAGTGCCCCCGGCAGTATTATTACAAGCACTTGCTGGGCCTGAAAGAGCCGGGCTCGGTGGCGGCCAGTCTGGGCACGCTGATTCATAAGGTGATGGAAGCCTTCAACAGCCAGACGCCCCCGGGGGAGCATACGTCTCAGCGCCTGCGGGAGGTAGCCGAGGCCTTCTTTGGGTTTGAAAGCGATGCTCATGCCTTTTATATGGCGGGCTTTGGGGAACGGGAACGCCAGACCTTGTCTCAAATGACCCCCCTGGCCTTGTATACCCTCCGGCAGTCTTTGTTGGCCTCCATTGAGGACTTGACGGAAAAGGGTTACTTCGACCGGTATGGCACCCTGAAGGCCATTTATGCCGAGCGGGAGTTGAAAGCGGTTGTTTTGAGTGGGCTGGAGCGCTGTCGTTTGACCGGAAAAATGGACGCGCTCATTCAACTGGCCGATGGTCGCTGGGAAGTGATCGATTACAAGACTTATGGGGCCAGCAAGTACGGCACCCGCTGGGAATTGTGCGAGCAGCGCTTTGAAGCCACCGTGGACGCTTTGCCAGACGAGCCAGAACTGCCCCATCATCAGCGTTTTGCCAACAAATTAAACCCGTCCTACCCCATTGATTATCAATTGCCCCTCTACTACTGGGCCTCTCAGCAGGATAAAACGCTCACAGGCGGCATGGCTGGGGTCTCCCTGCAACTGGTGCGCCCCCAGTTTCCGGATAATCCCAGTCAGGGTTCTATTCGCCTGGGCTTGAGTGCAGATGTCCTGGATGCGCAGCGGGAACAGGTTTTAAGTGATATTCAGGCCCACGTGATTGATCCGATTCTATCGACTGAGCATTTTCCGCCGGTGCCGGAATCGGGGGCTTGCGATTACTGCCCGTATGCGGGTATTTGTGAGCAGGGAAATGGCGCAGAGGGTGAGGGCTTGGAATAATGAATCAACTGGATCTGTTTGAAGTGCCTCCATCCGAATTAACTGGGCCATCAGAAGTGCAACACGCAGGTAAGCCTTCGGGCGATGATTTTCTAAAGGGCTTGAATGAACGGCAGCAAGAGGCCGTGATCACCCCTATTGATGAACCCTTGCAGGTGCTGGCTGGTGCGGGGACAGGTAAGACGGAGCTGATTTCCCGGCGCTTTGTTAAGCTGGTGCAGGATTTGCGCCAACAGGGCATGGCACGCCCCGAGGAAGCCATTTTGGTGGTGACCTTTACCAAGGACGCCGCTCAGGGCATGCGGGAGCGGATTCATCGTCGGTTGCTGGAAAACGGGGAAAGTGGCCTGGGCCCCGATGCCTGGATTAGCACCTTTCACCAGTTTTGCATGCGGCTGTTGCGGCTGCATGCCCTGGATGTTAATTTGCCGCCGGATTTTGTCATTCTCAACCCGCTGGATCAGCAGGTTTTATTCAACCGGGTGGTTAAAAGCGTCTTGCTGGGGGAGAATCATTCGCTGGGAACACTGTTAGCCCAGTGCGGCTTATCGGCCCACTTGCCGCCGGATGTCTTGAGTCTGGCCTCGCTGCAAAATTGCGGGCTGGAGGATGTGGAAAGCACCCTATCCCCGGAACGTCTGTTTGCGCTCATTACCCGCATTAAAACCGCTGGGCTATCCCCCTTGGAGTTTTATGAGACCGCCCTGCGGCAGTCTGCGGCCCTGACCGAACGGTTGATCAACCTGCCCGTGCCGCATGACCTTGAGGCGGCCAGGCTGGAGAATATGCTGGCCAAGGTAGAGGCGTGGACGGCCAGTCTGGCTCCCTGGGCGCATAGCAGTTGGCAACCCATCCAGTCCGCAGAACGCAAAGCGGAAGCCAAGGGCAAGAAGCTGAGTCCCGGCAGCTATAAGGACGAAGTGGAGGGCCTGGCCCGGTTTTATCTGGTACCCAAAACCTTTGAACCGGCTTTCCCCGACATGAAGCTATTGACCGACGCGTTGGCCGTTGAAACCCGGCTGATCGGCATTGTGGCAGCGGTTTATGCCCTGTATCAGGCCCGCTTGCTGATGGAAAAGGCCTGCGATTTCGATGATCTGATTAATCACACCATTCACCTGCTGGAACGCCGCCCGGATTTGCGCCAGCGGTACCAGAACCAGTTTGCAGCGGTCATTGTGGATGAATTTCAGGACTCCAACGGCAGCCAGTTGCGCTTGCTGAGCCTGATTATTCGGGAACGGGCCCGCAATCTGACCGTGGTGGGGGATGAGAAGCAGTCCATTTACGCTTTCCGCTTTGCCCAGCCGGAGAACTTAAGGCTGATTTTTGGGAGGTATCCCCACAAGACGGTGAACCTGCAAACCAACTACCGATCCTTGCCGCCGGTGCTGGCAGTGGCCAACCAACTGACTGAACAAATTGCTCAAGGCCCCAATCAGCAGTTGGAGCCCTGTGAGAAAAACGCGGGAATTGCTGAACCCAGGGTGGTTTGGCTGAATCTGGATGAGATGATCGAAAAAGACAGCGGTCAACCGGGTAAAAAGCCCATTGAGGAAAAAAAAGAGCGGGAAGCCCAGTTTATTGCCCTGGAAGTGGCCCGTCTGGTGGAGGCCGGGGAGTGTCGTTTCTCCGACATTGCGGTGCTGGTGAAATCCCACGCCAAGGCGGAGCGCATTCAAGGCCAATTGGCGGCGCTGGGCATTCCCTCCATCAAGCCCAAGAATCTGGGATTTTTTCAGGAGTCGGTCATTCAGGATGCCATGGCCTTGCTGCGTTTGATGTGTGACTTGAGTGATGAACTCTCACTGGTGCGGCTTTTGCAGGCCAAGCTGAACCATCGGCAACTGCTGGCCCTGATTACTTTAAAGAAAAGTTTGCCCAATCCCTCTCCGGAATGGGCGCATCGTAAGGCCACTTTGTTCGATGCTTGTCTGCACTTGCGTCAGCAACCGGGAGCGTGTCCGAGCTTCCCGCTGGCGGTGGCTCAGGCGGTGGGTGATCTCGCTTTTCAAATGCTGGCCATCCGCAAGCGCAAGGCCCGGTTATCCGCGGTGCAGCTGTTTCAGCAGTTAGCGGGCGCCGTGGGTTTAATTGCCGCTCAAACACCCCCCTGGCTCCAAAAGCAGCAGCGCATTACCCTGCGCATGTTCGAGAAATTGCTGTATTTATTCGGGCAGAGCAAGCCCATTCAGCCGACTTTGGAAGAGGTGCTGGAGATTCTGGAGCAGTACGCGGCCAATCCCAATCAGGAATTGCCGGTGAAAGAGGAACTCTCTGGCGAGGACGCCGTGCGCATTATGACCGTGTTCGCTTCCAAGGGGCTGGAATTTCCGGTGGTGTTTGCCGCTTACACCGATTTGGGCGGCAACCGGGGTGGCAGCGATACCGCCCTGATCTTTGATCCGCAGTATGAGGGCAAGGCGGGTTTTGGGCTGATTCTGGGCAAGGTGCATGGTCTGGATAACCTCAAAAAAGAGGTTTATCAGAAGTGCTGGCAGGCTCCCCGGGCCGGTACGGAGGCACAGCGGGTCTTTTATGTGGCCCTGACCCGGGCCATGCGAAAGTTGTATGTGATTCGTAGCAATCACGCTCCGGACTGGACGGCCCCGGATGAATATCCGGTTGCGTGGCGAACGGTTTTGTCTGAAACCCGTGATGAAGCCGCACTCTCGGAGCTTTATTGGGAGGCCGACACGGAGGCTTGGCGTCAGAAAATGGCCCGTTTGCAAGCAGCGCCGTAATGTCATAGGGGAGCGTCCCGGGTTTTATGAATGGGGCTGTTCTTTAAAAGTCCGTAATCTTTTGAGCCTGTCAGTTTGTGGGTGTTTGTTCGCTTAATTGAAGATACGGTATTTTTAGTTTTAAATTTCAGTACAGTTAGGCATTTGTGCCTTTAAATATTGTGGGTGTTTTGGGTGGAGAGTTTTGCAGTATGTTAAGTCATTTGAGTCAGTTCCAACGGCCTTTTGTCATTATCGCTCATCGGGGGGCGACCACCAGCGGCGATTATAGCCGGGTGACTCCCGAAAATACCATGCTCGCCTTTCTGGAGGCTCAGAAGCAAGGTGCGGCCATTGAGCTGGATGTGATGACCACCCGGGACGGCACTGTGGTGGTACATCACGATTTTAAAACGGGACGGACTTTCCGTCTGTCCAACGAGCAAAAAGCCATTCGGCAAACGGATTGGTCAGAACTACAGAAGGCTCGGTTTAACTCGGCAGCGCATGAACGGGAGATTCAGCGCCTGATGGGTCAGTCGGAAAATGCGGACAATGTTTATAAAAGTCCTGAGCGTTTTGAGCGCCTGCAAGTGCCCAGTCTGGATGCGGTGCTGACGGACTTGCCCCGTGCCCGGTTTTTTATTGAGTTGAAAACGGTCAATCCTTTTGCCAGTGGCCAGTTGGAAAGAAAAGTGGCCCAGATGATCCGGGAGAAAAATTTATACGATCGGGCCACCGTGTTGAGTTTTTCACCGGTGAGTTTGCGCAAAATCAAGCAATTCGACCCCCGGATTAAAACGGCCCTGAATGTTCAGGTGCCCGATCTGGTCAAGCGGTGGCCGCTTTTATTGCATGGGTTTATCAAGCTCTACGCGCAACGGCTGGCAGGTGTCGATGCCATTCAGCCCAGTTATAGCGACACCACCCCGGCATTGGTTGAAATCGCCCATTCGGCAGGCCTGCCGGTGGTGGCTTGGGCCAGTGGCGAGACTCGGGAGGAGGAGCGACAAAAATTTCATCAGTTAATGGTTATGGGCGTGGATGGCCTGATTACCAATGCTGTGGATTTGTTGAACGCAGCCGTGAAGGATCGCCCTCTGCGCTTGTGATAGACTTTTAGGGTTGTAGACACCTTGTTGCTAGTATTTTGTCCTTAGTCTTTGCAGGCGTTCTTTCACAGTGCTTGTCCTGCTTCCACCCTTTTATACAAACTTGTACAAACGCACGTCAAAAGAAAGATTATTGATACCATGGCACTTACATTTCAGGAGTTGGTCGCTAATTTAAACCAGTATTGGGCTCAGCAGGGTTGCGTCGTGCAGTTTCCCTACGACAGTGAAAAAGGGGCCAGCACCATGAACCCGGCTACCTTTTTGCGGGTACTGGGCCCGGAACCCTGGAATGTGGGCAACGTGGACCCGTGTCGGCGTCCCACCGATGGCCGTTACGGGGAAAATCCCAACCGATTGCAGCATTACTTTCAGTACCAGGTCATCATGAAGCCCTCCCCCGATAATATTCAGGATCTGTACCTGAAGAGTCTGGAAGTGCTGGGCATTAATATTGCCGAGCATGACATTCGCTTTGTGGAAGACAACTGGGAATCGCCAACCCTGGGCGCTTGGGGTGTGGGCTGGGAAGTGTGGCTGGATGGCATGGAAATCACCCAGTTTACCTATTTCCAGCAGGCCGGTGGTTTGGATATTCACCCCACCGCTGTGGAAATCACTTACGGCTGCGAGCGAATCGCCATGTACCTGCAGGATGTGGACAGCGTCTACAAGCTGAAATGGAACGACACCCTGACCTATGGCGATATCTACCTGCAAAACGAGATTGAGCAGTCCCGGTACAACTTTGAAGTATCCAATCCGCAGACCCTGATGCAGTTGTTTGATCTGTACCGGGGCGAGGTGGAGAACGCTTTGTCGCACCAGTTGGTGCTGCCCGCTTACGATTACGTGCTGAAATGTTCTCACGCCTTTAACCTGCTGGATGCCCGGGGTGTCATCAGCAAGGATGAGCGGACTAACTACATTTTGCGCATTCGCCGCCTGGCGGAGCAAGTGGCCAAGCTGTACGTGCAGCAACGTGAGGCGCTGGGCTTTCCCCTGCTGAAGCACCAACCCGCCCCGCAGTTGAATTAAGAAGTGCTTCTCCCTGTTCTATCAGTTACAATAGGTGAAGATCAGGATTAGAGGTAGAGCAGACCGATGGAATTGGGCATGTCAAATGTCATGCTGGGCTGGGTGGCACTGGCGTTGTTGCTGGGCATCATCGAAGTGTTTACCGTGGGCTTTTTTGTCTGCTTTTTCGCCATTGGCGCCCTCATTGCCGCATTGGCCTCCCTGTTTATTCCCGGATTGTTGGGGCAGACGGTGGTTTTCGTGCTTTCTTCTCTGTTAATGGTATGGTGGGCCCGCCCGGTGCTGACCAAGGCCTTTAAAGTGGGTAATCGTCCGGCTGTGGACTCCAACGTGTCCGCTCTGATTAACACTGCCGTTCTGGTACTGGAGCCGGTGGACAAGTACACGGGCAAGGTCAAGGTGACTCATACTGGCGAGGTGTGGTCGGCCTATCTGGCCGATGGCGTTGGAGAAACCATCCCTGCCGGGCAGGAGGCCCTGATTGTGAAGGTGGATGGGGCCAAACTGGCCGTGGCTCCCAGAGAGTCCGGTTTATAAGGGTTTACTTTATTCGTACTGATTCTATTTGTTCGCAGTTTTGAAACAGCATAGGGAGTTTCTTGGATGGAAGTACTGGGCGGTTTTCTGGTTGTTATTCTGATTGTTTTTTCGCTGGTGGTGGTGGGTTCTTCGGTGCGCATTGTGCGCCAGTCCACCGTGGGGGTTGTGGAGCGACTGGGACAGTATCTGACCACGCAAGAAGCCGGGATTCGGTTGCTGGTACCCTTTCTGGACAGTATTCGCATGGTGGACATGCGGGAGCAGGTCTATAATTTGCCGTCTCAGCCGGTCATCACCAAAGAAAACGTAACCATGAACATTGACGCCATCATCTACTTTCAGGTGACCGATCCGGTGCGGGCCACCTACGAGGTGGTGGATCTGATTACCGCCGTGGAAAAGCTGGCCCTGACCACCATGCGGAATATCATTGGGGAAATGACCCTGGATGAAACCCTGGCCAGCCGGGATGTCATTAACTCCAAGTTGCAGCACGTGCTGGATGACGCCACGGGTAAGTGGGGCCTAAAAGTGAACCGGGTGGAAGTCAAAGACATCGATCCGCCCCGGGATATTGTGGATTCCATGCAGAAGGAAATGCGGGCCGAGCGGGAAAAACGGGCCATGATTCTGACCGCGGAAGGCGAGAAGCAGTCCGCTATTTTGCGTTCGGAAGGGGAGCGGGAAGCGGCCATTCGGAATGCCGAAGGCGTCCAGCAGGCCATGATTCTGGAGGCCGAAGGTCACAAGCAGGCTTCCATCAAAAAGGCGGAAGGGGAAGCTGCCGCCATTCGCAGCGTGCAAAGCGCCGAAGCGGAAATGGTCTATAAAATGTTCACGTCCATTAAAGACGCCAACCCATCCCGGGAAGTCTTGCAGGTGAAGTATCTGGAATCGCTGGAAAAAGTGTCTCAAGGGCAATCCAACACCCTGTTCTTACCGTATGAGTCCATTGCCTTTATGGGCGCATTGGCCGGTTCGGTGCGGGCGGTGCAAAATCAGGCGGAAAAAGGCACTGGCGATCGGGGCTAGCTATCGTAGAATGATAGCCAGAGAAAATGATGCCAAACAAGGAGTAACCCCTCTTGCCCGATTTGGCCATTCTGGATAAAGCGGTTCAAGCACTAACACAATGCCACCAGGCTCAAGGCAGTCTGGTGGTTTTGACTGGGGCGGGCGTTTCTAAAGAGAGTGGCATTCCCACCTTTCGGGACGCCCAGACCGGGCTGTGGGCCAAGTATAAGGCCGAAGATCTGGCCACCCGGGAGGGTTTCTTGAGTAACCCGGCCATGGTGTGGGATTGGTACGACTTTCGCAGAAATACGGTGTGGCAGGCCGAGCCCAATGCCGCCCATCAGGCTTTGGCTGATTTGGAAACACTGTTTCCCGCCTTTACCTTGATTACTCAAAATATCGACAACCTGCACCAGCGGGCGGGCAGCCAGACGGTGCTGGAATTGCACGGCAATATTTTTCGCTACAAGTGTCTGGATCACAATCATCCGGTCAGTCTGGATTTACTGGCAGATGCAGAAGCGTCTCCGCCCCACTGCCCGGTGTGTAACGCCTGGGTGCGACCCGATGTGGTCTGGTTTGGGGAAATGCTGTCGCCCCAGGTGCTGGACAGGGCTTTTCGCGCCGCAGAGCAGGCCTCGGTGATGCTCATTGTGGGTACCTCCGGGGTGGTGCATCCGGCGGCCAGCTTGCCACAGGTGGCCAAAGAGGCCGGGGCTACCGTGATTGAAATTAACCCGGAAATGAGCGCCTTAACCCCGTTCGTGGTGGATCACTTTTTACAAGGGCCTGCGGCGGCGCTGCTGCCAGCCTTACGGTCAGCGTTACCTTCCAATTTAAAAGCTTCGGAGGCCTCACATGGCTGAATCGTTATCGTCCGAGCCTTTTTCTTTGGATGATTTGGGCGCGGTGCCCCTGTTGGACAATTTAATTTCCGGGGCTTTGGTCTGCGACGTCGCTGGTCAGGTGCTGTATGTGAACCCGGCCCTGCGGCAGTTGTTGGGAGCGTCCTCTCTGCCAACAGTGACTCGTCTGACCGATTGGATACAGCCGCCTCCCAAGGTGGATTGCGCCTTTTGTCTGGGAGTACCGGACGGGGAGCCGACCCCGTTTCACAGTGGCTTTTTAAGATCCGCATCCCAGCCAGCCCAACCGGAGGCTTTAAAGGTCAAGATCAAACACAGTCCGCTGGGTCATGGCAGGGTGTTGACGCTGATCGACCCATTTTCGGAGGACACCACGCTGACGCAAGCGCATGCCGATTTTGTGAGTACCGTCAGTCACGAGTTTAGAACCCCGCTTACCAGTATCAAGGGCTTCGCCGATACCCTGTTGCGCTATGGCACCCAATTGCCGGATGAGGAAAAGCGGCGCTTTATCAGCATTATCAAGGATCAGGCGGATCGTCTGATTCGGTTGGTGGAAAACCTGCTGGCCGCTTCCCGACTCAGTGCCGGGCGGGTGGAGCTGAGTTACCGTCCTATTCCGCTTAAAAAGCTGTTGGAAAAAACGATTGACAGCGTGCGGGCCAAAGCCATGGCTCACTCTTCGGCTCAGTCTGCTGCCCCAAGGGTGTTTCATCTCGGTGTACACCCGGAATCCATTGAGATCTGGGCTGATGCGGACAAGCTGGAGCAGGTGTTCATTAATTTACTGGATAACGCCGCCAAGTACTCCCCCGAGGATACCCCGGTGACGGTTCGGGCTGATTTTTTGCCGGAAGATGACACTCAGGTGCGCATTGTGGTGCAGGATCAGGGCCCGGGAATTCCGGCGGAATTGCTGCCCAAAATCTTCACTCAGTTTTACCGGGTGGAAAGTCCCCTGAAGCAGCAAGTGGAAGGCACCGGTCTGGGCTTATACATCACCCAGTCGCTGACCACGGCCATGGGAGGGCGGATTTTGGCGGAAAGCACCCCGGGCCAGGGTAGCAGCTTTACCGTTATTTTTCCGGCGGCCACCCCGGAGCGACAGGCCATTTACCAGCGACGACTGTACGCCTCGGAGGTGGAGCGATGAGCGACTTTCAGGTGGTGTTGCTGGTGGGGAATGCTCCCGGTCAGGACATGTCCGCTTTAATGGGCAACTTTGGGCATCCCAACATGCTGACCCTGCTGCACAGTGAGCGTCTGGGGCCCGGAGGAGAGGCCATTCAGGCTATTCTGGCCGAAGCAATGCCGGATTTGATTTGCCTGTTCGCCGACGATCTGGAGGCTCAAGGCGATGATGTGCTGGGTTTCTGTGAGCAAATTCGGGAGCAGGGCCTGAAGGTGCGTCCCATTGTGGTGGTACAAAGCAATGGGGCGGAGAATCAGCGCATTCAATACCTGTTACAGGGGGCCGATGACATTTTGGGGCCTGCTCTCTCGGAAGAGGAGTTTCAGGTGCGGTTGCTGGTGCATTTACGGCGTAATCTGGACTTTGCCGCCAATGCCGTCACCCAGTTGCCGGGCTTGCAGTTTGCTCAAAAAGTGGTGCAGCGGCGATTGAATCAGCAAAGGCCGGTGGCTCTGTTGACGCTGGAACTCGACCATTTTGACGTGTACAGCGAGGCCTACGGAGATTTGCCAGCCTGGCAGGTGCTGAAAACGGTGGCGGCCATGCTCAGTCGCATCGTGATGGTGCCTGATTTCATTAGCCAGAGCGATGAAAATCACTTCGTGGTGGTCACCCACCCCGACAAGGCCGAGAAAATCGCGGCCCTGGCCTGTCGACAGTTTGAAACGGTGTCCCCCAATTTTTATTCGGAGAAGGATCGCAAGCAGGGCTACCTGATGTCGGTCATTGCGGACAATATCAGCCGTCGGGTGCCCCTGCTCAGTCTGAGTATCGGCATTGCCTCCACCGAAACCCAACCGTTTGACTCTTTTATGTCCCTGTTTAACGCCAGCCAGCAAATGGGCACTTTGGCACGCATGCAATCGGGCTCCAGTTGGCAAAGTGATCGTCTGCGTCTGGCTGGAAGTACGGCTTCGGCGGTGGTTGCTGACAGCCGCCCGGGTATTTTGGTGCTGGAAACCGATGCCGCCCTGGCCTACCTGCTGAAAACCACGCTGGAGATGGAAGGCTTTGCCGTGGAGCTGACCACCAACCCGGTGGACGCCTGGCAGCGGCTGACAGAAAATATTCGGTGGTGCGGAACCCGTCTGGTCATACTGGATGCGCTGGTGAACCAGGAGGAAACCGGCTTGCAGTTGACTGCCGAGATCCGCACGCATTATCCGGAAGTGCGTATCATCTGCGCCTCCAGTTTGCACAATCGCCAGCGGGTTTTGCAGGCGGGCGCCGATTTGTATTTGCCGCGCCCGTTCGAGCTGTCTCGTCTGTTTTCCTGGGTGCATCGGCTGTTGGCGGAAAGCTGAGGGTCTGCGGCATATTCCCCCGGTGAGGATGGGCTCATGCGTTTAAGGGATGCCCTGTGGGCAGGGTTGTTTCCATAATGGAAGCATTGCCACTGATCAGGGATCTCTTCTCGATGACTGCCAGCACCCCCATTTGTCCCATTTTAAGCATTCGCAATCCCAGTGTGGATGAACTGTGTTTGGGCGCGGATTGCGCCCTGTATTTGCCTGCGGTCAAAAAATGTTCTTTGGTGTATCTGGGTTTTAAGGCCATGCTGGAAGTGCAGCGGTTACAGCAGCCTCCGGCTCAGCCTCAGCAACCGCAGGCGCGTCCGCCCCAGTAAGCGGGCACATCCCATCATCCAACGATGCCATAATTCAGGTTTGCGGCTTCATATATCTTAACCTGAGGTTTAGCCAACCTCGGGTATTGGTATTTAACCCATACGGATTTATAACACCAAACGTAGTGTGTCTTTCTTTCTTTCTTATTTCTCCAATTTCGTGTGATTCATCAGGGAAAGCCCAGGCATAGGCTTTCCTTTTTTATTGCCATCTCTGATGGCCCCCTCTAAGAGACTATCCGAAAAGTTTTTAGATCGGTGTGGCTATAAGGCCGGAGCAGCGCAAGCAAGGCGCTTATACTGATAAGTAACGATGCTGAGCAGCGCACGAACGCAGGAGACGCCGGAAATGGAAGCTTTTTGGATAGTCTCTAACAAAAAAGCACGACCCGAAGATCGTGCTTTTTGAGGTTTGATCCCCTGCGGTGGGACTAGTTGTTCAGGTGCTTGTTCAGCACTTCGGTGAGGGTGGATTTTTTGTGATTACCCACCATTTGCTCAACCGGTTCACCGTTTTTAAAGATGATAAGAGTCGGAATACCGCTGATGTGGTAGTTTTGGGCGGTTTGCAGAGAGTCATCGGTATTCACCTTGACGACCTTCAGCTTGCCTTCGTACTCGCTGGCCAGCTCATCGATGACCGGGGCCAGTGCGCGGCAGGGCCCGCACCAGGGAGCCCAGAAGTCCACCAGAACCGGCACATCAGCCTTTTTGACTTCCTGTTCAAAACTTTCATCCGTTACATTTAATACGTTTCCCATGAGCGGGCTCCTTTATATATAACGCAATCAGGGTGATCCTGAGGGCTGACTGTGTTTTGGTCGCCAGCACTTCCGGATCTTTGCTTTTCATTGCGATTGATTCTATCATAAAGCTGGTTGAACTTGAGCGTTATCCGACGAGCCCTTCCGGCGTCCACCCTGATCGCTTTTTTGTTTTCGCCCCTCCTGTTTCCCCGTTCTCCTGTTTGAGGCAAAGGTTTTTTCAATGGCCCCCAAACTGCTCGATCGTTACATTTTCCGGCAACTGCTGGACTATTTTATTATGGGCGTAGTGGTTTTCACCCTGGTGGCCTTTTTTTCGGACACCCTGCTCAAGTTTATTCGGGATGTGCAGAAATATGGCATCCCGTTCAGCACCCTGATCACCATGGTGGGCTTGCAACTCCCCCGATCCATCGCCTTGGTGATGCCCGCCAGCGTATTTTTGGCCGTGTTGCTGGTGTTTAACCAGCTGAACAACCAGTTTGAAATCGTGGCCTTGCGCATGAACGGCATCAGTTTGTGGCGCATTATGGCTCCGGCCTTGGCTTTAGGCTTACTGTGCAGCGGCATGGCCTATTGGCTGAACGATTACGTGGTGCCCTGGTGCAACCAGAAAACCGAGCAGATGAAGCGGGTGGCCATCAGCGAATCGGCTTTGCCCGCCAACGGCAGCAGTTTTACCTATACCACCTTTGATGAGAAGCACAACCTGACACAGATGATTTATGTCAGCAACTATCAGGGGCATCGTTTGGAGGATACCACCATTCTGGATTTGTCCAAGCCCAGGGCCATGCAGATTTATCAGGCCCGTTCCGGTGAGCTGAATGCCTATGACGGCTGGAGTCTGGAAAACGTGAACCACTACACCATTGTGCGTGGGCAAACTGCCGCCGCCGATGAGCAGAAGTTTAGCAGTGGCCATTTGGGGAGTCTGCGTCTGGGCGATCTCATTAAAAATCCCAATCAGGATGAAAAGCGGGCCGAGCGGGAGCGGGAGCGGTCGTCTGGCACCTGGATTAGCTCTGAACAGCAGACTTTTGCCCAGATGTTGCAAGCCATCCAGAAGCGGGAAGTCAATCGGGAGCGGGTGGCTCGCGGGAACTACCTGCAGTTGTGGGCCAAGCTGACCTGGCCGCTGAGTTGTCTGGTTATTATTCTCAGTGCCGTGCCCCTGTCCATCACGCCGCCCCGTCAGGGTAGCAACCGTGGTTTTGTGTACGCCATTGTCGTCCTATTTCTGTTTTATATGTTGCACAATACGTTTCAGAATATTGGCAAATCCAGCCATTTTGATTTTCTGGCCGGTTTGCCCTTGCCCGCTTACCTCACCTTGCTGGCCTGGATGCCGGTCACCATTATGGCGGTGATCGGTTGTGTGCTGATTCAACGGAAAACAAAAGTTTTGTAGATAATTTGCAGATAAAGGGGCTATAAATAAAGGCTTGGTGCGCTTTGCGGCAGGTTGGGAAAATAATTGTCCAGAAATTGAATCATTTGTTTGGTTTGTAAGATTGGCAGTCTGTGCGGCGATTTGCGCAGCCTAATTTCGCCACTCCAATCAAAACCCGATTATTGTGAATGAAATATTTTCAATTGCCCGCTTGGACAGGGGGTTGTATCCATCTGGGCAGATTGGCAAGGGTTTCCGGGAATGCTTTGGAACATTGGAATAAATGATTATTTTAAAAAAATAATGGCTTTGTATCATTTTTTATTGTTTTTGGGGGTGATTTTAAGGGTGATTTTTTGACGGATGAGGCTGTGAAGTATGGATGAGGCAAGGGTTTGGGCCGGGTTATATACAAATGATGTGTTTTGTTGCGGTGTTGACAGTTGGGTTTCACGGCTCATTATGGTGGAGGTTAGTACCAAATTGTTAAAGTCAAATTTAGTTAAAGTCATTCTTTGGAAGGAAGTACTTCAATGAAGAATAAATTATTCGCTTTGGCTCTGTCCATGGCCGTTGTCAGCACCGCTGGCGCTTTCGCTGTGTCCGATAACAACGATTTCAACAGCGGCAGCAACATCGGCAGCACCGTTGGCAACTCCACCAGCTCCGATAACGATCAGGTTAATGGCAACAGCTTGCTGTCCGGCAACAGTCTGACCGACAACAGCCAGGACAACGATAACCTGAGCGACAACAACAGCTTCAACGATACCAACACCAACAACGACAACAGCAACAACAGCGGCCAGAACAACAGCGAAACCCTGAATGTTGGTATCGCTGATGCTTTCAAGTCCAACGACGGTAACGACAACAATGTTAGCAACGACGGCAACGACAACAACAACAGCAGCACCAACGTTGCTTTGACTGATGCTTTCAAAGATCAGTCCAACAACAGCAACCAGGACAACACCACCAACAGCCTGAACGGTAACAAGGCGTTCTCCGACAATGCTTTCACCAGCAACGATGGTAACGACAACAACGCTACCTACACCGACAGCAACAACCAGGCCAACGGTAACAGCCTGTTGTCCGGTAACGAGACCAACGCGTTCTCCAAAAACAACCTGACCAGCAACGATGGCGATGACAACAACCAAGCCAACGGCAACAGCTTGCTGTCCGGTAACGAGACCAACGCGTTCTCCAAAAACAACCTGACCAGCAACGATGGCGATGACAACAACAGCACCTCCATTGGCTTGACCGACAACTTCAACAACAAGAGCGTTAACGATTCTAACAACGACAACAGCATTGATCTGGCTTTCCAGAACAACGTGCTGGGTGGTGGTTTGAATGCTGCTAACGCTTGCGTGCAAGACAACGGCAACCTGGTGAACGGCGATCAGCTGAACGGCAACGGCGTCATCGGTTCCGGTTCCTACCTGGGTTCCAACACCGGTTTGGCTAACGGTTCCTTCGGTGTGGTTGGCGACATGACCAACGCTATCTTCGTGAACGCTGGCGACTTGGGCGCTGGTGGCAGCGGCACCATGAACTCCGCTAGCTTCTACAACACCACCATTGGGCAAAATGGTTCCACCGTCAACGGTGACATCAACGCTACCCAAAACAACTTCAACTTCTAGTTGAAACTGTATGAAACTTCAGATTCCAGGCTTCGGCCTGGGATCTGGGTTTCACCCAGAATGGTGTATTTTGGATTCCAGTTCTCGTTTTCTTGATTGTGTATAGAAGTTAGTTCGTCCAGGAGCAACGCAGGCCATGACCCCACAGGTTCTCTACAAAAACTCGAAACTCTTCTTGGGCTTGACCCAATGTGTGATGGTCGCTTCTTTGTGTGTGCTTTCTGGTACTCTTACTGCATGGTCTGACACGACTATTAACAGTGGCGTTTTTGATAACAGCACGGTCGGCTTGAATGGCTCCACCAACAATGGCAACATCAACGGTAACCAGAACTCCCTAAGCAACCAAAACCAAAACGCCAACCAAACGCAGGTTTATTCTCCCACGCAAGCCCTGTCTACTGGCGGTACATCCGCGCTGGTCTTGCCTCGTAATCCCTTGGCTCTGCCTAACGCAAACTTGGGTCGCTCCAACTTTGGTTTGCAGTTCGGTTTGAACAACAACCCCATTCTGGGAAACTTGAACAGCGTCAACGGCAAAACCGACGCCATGAGCTGGTTTTTGCAAGGCGGTCTGACCATTCCCTTCGGTAAAATTCCCGATATTATCGCCAACCCCCGCAATAACCAGCTGGATGACATTCGTCAGCAGCGCATGATGGATGAGCGGGAAGTGTTTGGTTCCCTGCAAAATCAGCAAAATGCCCGCGCCAATGTGCAGGGTAAAGTGGTTCGTTTGAACGCTTACAACTACGCCACAACGGCATCCCCCAAGCTGGAAGGCATTCGGGACGGCCTGAAGCAGGTGGAATCCGACAAGGCCAGTCTGCTCAACGCCCCCAAAGTGCTGGCTCTGGCGGACGCCGAGGTTTTCTCCAAGCCGCTGGGCAAGGGCGACAAAGTGGGTATGACCACCACCGGAGAAGAGTATCGTTACATTGGCCACACCAATTCCGGCTGGGTCAAGATCATTATGTCCAATGGCCGCGAAGGTTGGGTTAAAGGCCAGTTTGAGTATCTCAAGAGCGATTACACGGAAGTCGATGTCGTTACTCTCGGTAACCCGGCAGACAACGCCAAAACGGTTCAATCGCCCATCCGTGGCAAGCTTGCCGTCTCGGCTCCCGCTGCTCGCAAGCAGTAGTTCACCTCGTCTCTCACCAAAAGGCTGTATGCGTGATGACCGTATCACGGATCAAGACATCAAAATGGATTTACTTATCGACAGCGTGTTTGCTGTCTTTAAGTCTTTGGGGCTTTCTTGCCGGTTGGGCTCTGCAAAACGCTACGCCCTGGACGTCTGAACGCAGCGTACAAAATCTGGTGTACGGATCTTCTTCATTCAACGATGTCACCATGGCCCTGGGACGCCCGCCGGACGAGATTGTCCGCTCCGAGCAAATGTACCCGCCCATCGTTAATTTTTACTATTTTGATGAAAACAAAAGCGGTGCGGCCACGGTGTTCGTTTTTGAAAACGGCTTTTTAGTGGGCATGCAATACAAGTCCCCGGACAATCAGTACATGGATGTCAGTTATTTTTTGCAGAATAACGGGGATCGCCAGTTGAACTTCCCGTACACCGGCGGGTATCAGGGTTACTTTCCTTACTTTCCCCTGTATGGTATGCGAGGGGCCTATTACTGATGCTGGGCTCCCGTCGTTTTTTTCAGTGCGTATTAAGTCTGGCTCTGTTGCTGAGTTGTGTGCCCTTTGCGGCATGGTCCGATGTCAGTGGGAATCTGGTGCAGGCGCGGGCGGCCATGCAGGCCAAGGACTGGTCTGCGGCCAACTATGAGTGGCGACAGGTGCTGGCCAGCGATCCGGGCAATATTGAAGCGAAAGTGGGCCTGGCTCAGTCGTTGTTCAATACCAAATTTTATGAGGAATCGATTTCCTTGCTGGAAAGTATCCCGCCTCAAAAACGCCCTTTGATTGCTTCTTTAGGGCTGGCCCGTACTTACGCCATTGTGAATAATTATCTTAAAAGCCGAGATGAGTATATTGCCATTTTGCGCAACAACCCTTATGAGGTGAACGCATTTCTGGAGTTAAAGGCGCTGGAGCCGAAATTGACCGAGCCTGAGCGCCGGGCCATTGAGAGTAATCTGGCTAAAATTGCCAAAATGGCGCAGGCCAAGGGCAATCAGGCTCTGGATGAGGCCCGCTATCAAGATGCCGCTCGCTATTACGAGGTGGCTGCCGCCCAGCTGAAAACGGTGGGGATTATCAATGATTACGGCATTATTTTATTACTGGCCGGTGATTACCCCAAGGCGCATCAGCAGTTTATGTTGCTGCGCTCCCGGAATAAGATGGGTTTTTCGGAGGTGACTTCCAACGCGTCCATTGCGTCCTTGAGTGTCGGGAATTTGGCGGAAGCCAAAAAAGAAATTCTGGACGCCATTAAGGATGCCCCTTCAGACAAGCTCAAGGCCCAGCTTTACAACAACATGGGTTTCATTCTGGAGATGAGCCGCAAGCGTACCGATGCCAAGTTTGCCTATCAGCATGCCCTGGCGCTCAATCCCAATTTGGTCACCGCACGCAAGAATCTGGCCTTTGTGTTGCAGGCTAATCAGGATTATGACGAGGCCATTCGGGAGTATCAGGAAATTCTCAAAAAACATCCGAACGATGCGGAGTTGTGGAATCGTTTGGGCTTTGTCTATGAATTGCAATACAAGTCCAGACCGGCGGTAGCAGCGTATAAAAAGGCGATTCAGGCGGATCCCAGAAACAAGGATTCCTATTACAACCTGGCGTTGCTGTATAAGAAAATGAACCGGTTGAAAGACGCCAATGACACCTTGAAAACTTACATGGAGGGCTTGTATGCCGACATCGAGTCTGCCAGCCCTACCGCTCAGGAGCAAAGCAAGGCTCAGGGCGCCGCTGCTGAGAAAAATCCACTGAAATATGTGGTCCTGTTCCCCTCATCTCCCAAAGTGACAGCCAAGTTGCAATGAAGTTTCAGGTTTTTCTGCTCAATCTCTGTCTTTACTCAATGATAGCCCTGTTCGGACTTTTGCCGCTTCAGGCGGTCGCCCAGGAAATGGATCATGACAAGGTTCTGGATACGGTTGAAATTCAGGTTTTGGGGCGAAAATATGACAATTTGTCGCAAGAACGCCGGTTGACACAGCTGGAACGGCAATTGAACGCCAATCCGCCCGTGAAGGCCAGCTCTCAGTATCGGGTCAATCAGCTCATTAACGTTCAGCAACGAAACGTGTCCGAGGCGCAGCGACGGCAAGCGGTGCAGGCCTACAATACCGGAATTGATTTAGCCCGGCAGGGCAAGAACAATGCGGCCATCGCCATTTACGAGCAGGCCCTGACGCTTGATCCCTACCTGATCCCCGCTTACAACAACCTGGCCAATTTGCAGGAGAGTTTGGGCGCTTTTGATCAGGCGCAGGCAACCTATCAAAAGGCCATTGACATGGCTCCCAACGAACCGCTTTTGCATTTTAACCTGGCGGTAATTCAGGAAAAACAGGGTAAAATCATGGAGGCGTACGAGCATTACCGGCAGTATGTCAGCCTCTCCTCTAGTCCGGATCCTCAAATTGTTGAACTGGTGCGTAGTTTCGATGCCCGTCGTTTTTCGGCCAGTAAGGAGCCTGACTATTCGACGCTGACCACCAAGGAGTCTCGCGGGGAGCGTTTGATTTGGCAAGATTGGCAGATGCCGTTGCCTGTTTTCGTGGTGATGAACGATCCCTCTCAAGCGCTCTTTGTGCCCGAAGTGTACAAGGATTTTGATATCTGGACTCAGGCCACCCAGGGGCGTCTTCGTTTTCGTGAGGTCGGCTTTCCAGACCAGGCCCGCATTGTAATTACCCTGAAGCAGGGGCCCTTAATGGATGCCAACGCCAGTATCGGGCATGCCAGTTTTAACACCGAGATCCTGAATACGGAAGATCCCATGAAGCGTCTGCGGGTGACCATTGTGGTCAACACCGGTGAACCGGGTAGCGCCATTACCCTGGAAAACCGCAAGCAGCAGGTGCGTAAGCTGGTTTTACACGAGCTGGGTCATGCCATTGGTATCTGGGGACACAGCAGTGATCCGGGGGACATTATGTACACCCACCCTTTGGTTTCCGACTTGTCCAGCCGGGATGTGCGCACCATTCAAAAATTGTACGGCATTCAGCAGGCACCTGCCCCGGTAACCAGCTACTCTGCTAAGCCTTGAGGGCTGCTTTTACCTGCCGGGGTTCGGCGTATTGAGGAGAAAGGGGCTATTCTGCCGGGCGGGCAGGGGAGGCTGGTTTTTTAAATCGTAAAAAATAACCGGCGCCTCTTGTTCCGGCTTTACGGGAGAGGTTTGCTGGCCGGGGTCTAGCTGGGGGGTGTAAATCCGGTTCATATTCAGCTCCCAACCCAGCACAGCACCGGCTGAAGGAATACTGGCCTGAGCCAGCGCCCAGGGTTGGCCCTGAGCCCTCTGGGAATCTGGTGTGGAAACTGCCAAAATACCCAGACACAGTAAGGAATAGATGGTTTTGCACTGTCTTAGTCGTTTGCATCCTGAAATCATAGCGCAAGCTCCCCTTCCTGTGATTTTACCGGGGGTGACCTCCAAACCGGTATTTTCAGTTAAGGACGCCACAGAGCGGGATTTGTTGCTGATCGGGCACTGTTCGGGAGCGTGGGGCGCTTTCCCCTTTCAGGCATCGGGGTATGGTTATTTAAAAGCGTACTTACATGGCCCGACTGCGTAGCTGCTGCAGAATATCGGCCCGTTGGGCGACCGGTAAGGCGGCAAACTGATCCCAGACCATTTTCAGGCTCATGCGATCGGTTGGAAAAACGCAGGCATGCAGTAACACGGTGGTCATGATGTGCTTGTCACCCAAAACCCGTTTGACAGCTTTGAGGGTGCAACGAAAATCTCTTGAAATTTCAGTGAAAACCGAGTTACCCAATCCGACCTCGTGTGTCATCACGACATTTTTACTCATAATCCCTCCTAGCTGATGGCTAAGCCTTCAACGGCTGTTATGTTTAGCTGTGTCAATCTATCCTTCAATAGTAGTATTTTACACAGAGTCCCGGCGTTTCTGCATTCGCGACATTGACGGCATTCTCGGTCTGGTGAATGAGGGAGCGCCTGATTTGATTACAGGGCATGCGTTTTGCCCGTTTTAAGAACCGGCTTTAATGTGTGAAGAAACATTGACATCCATGGGCCAGTGTTTCTAATCGAGTCATCAATTTAATATAGCGACCAATTTTCCAAAAAATGAAGGCCTGATTCGGCAATTTTCGGAAAATACGATGGCGTTACCCTGAAATTTGGCGATTCCAAGGTAATTATAAATTCATGGTTTTGGACAATGCGTGGTCGATAGCCTGCTGTAAGGTGCCTTTGGACGTGAAAAATTCCGGCTTGATGGGGTACTTCTTCATGTGATGAGGGTCAAACACGAACACACCCGGCAAGGCGTCCACCCCGAACAGCTTGGCAATGTCCTGGTTGGCGGGTTCGCTGACATCCAGCATGACCAGCGTCAGTCGGTGCTTGTAGGGACCTTCTTTTAATTCGTGAATAACCGGTGTCAGTTGTTTGCAGGTGCCACAAGTATCGCTGTAAAACTCAACCAGCAAAGGCACTTTGGAGGTTTTAAAGGCGGTTTCAATGCTGACTCCCGGATCGTAGGAAGAGGGCAGGTCTTTGGTCATCCATAACTGGGTGGCAAAGGCCGAGGCGAACACCAGAGAGGTAATCATCAAAACCAGTAAAAAGCTGCGTTTGAACATGGCGGCTGCCTTTGCTTGGGTGGGGACGGCACTGGGTTTTTCTACAGGAAGCTGTAGGGGCATTTTACTGGAAGTGGGTGCGATCATTCAATGTGTTCCTTCTTTGTTGGTGGTTGAAGGCGGCCTCCACACCCCGGGGGCTGGGAATCCTGCAGCGTGTGGATGGCAATGTATGGATTCAGCCTGAGCCGTTTCAAAGAATTGGCAGGGAGTAAAATAGAAATTACAGTTTGAGGCTGGTTGGCCGATAGTCCCTTTAAGCGAGTGAGTGTTTGAGATTAACACTGGAACATGAAAATAATTGCCGTTTTCAAACCGTATAGCACAGTGGTTGCCTTTGGTGTGGCCTGTGGTGCGGCAGCCTTGTTGCTGGCTTCCGCGCCCGCTCAGGCCGATGCTTATCAGGTGGGACTGAACCTTTATGCTCAGGGCAATTACGCGGGAGCCATCCGCTACTTTCTGGAGTCGGTGGCTCAAAACAGCGTGAACGCCAATGCCCATTATTATCTGGCGGACTCTTACCTGAAATTGAACCGTTTTGTGGAGGCTCAGGCCGAATATCAGAAGATTTTGACCCTGGCTCCTGATTCTCAGGCCGCTCGTTTGTCTCGGGTGGGACTGTCCCGGTTACGGCTATATACCGAAAGCAGCAATAGCCGGGAGTGGCGCAAGGTCGGTGAGTCTGGAGAGCTAAAGGCGGATCGCTATCAAGGGGTCATCCCCACTGGTAGTGATTACCTGGAGAACGCCACTGAAGGGGGCAAACGAGTGCGTTGGGCCTTGTCCAGACTGCCCCTGAAGGTCTACATTGAGGAGGCGCCTCTGGGCATTCGCAATTTCCAGCCGGGTTTTGTTGCTGAGGTTCGGAGGGGGTTGGATGTGTGGTGTGCGGCGCTTGAAAATCAGCTTTCTTACAGACAGGTGAGCATTAAAGAGCAGGCGGACATTCGGGTGAGCTGGGTGAATAGCATCGACAGCCAGGCCTATAGCGAGGAAGGGCGAACCGCGTATACTGCTGGCCTGATGACTCCGCATTATCAGGGTGACCGCATTGACTACATGGATGTGAAGATTGCCACTTTTGACATTTTGGGCAAGCCGCAGAGCAGTGAGCAGATTCATGCGGTGGCCGTTCACGAGCTGGGCCACAGTCTGGGGTTGATGGGCCATAGTGATCAGCCGGGGGACATTATGTACTCGGAAAACCGAAGTGTCATCAAGCCCTCCTTGCGGGACGTGATTACCATTCGTCGGTTGTACACTTTGGCCGCTGATATCAACAATCTTTCACCGGAACAGCGTGAGATCACCGCCGAGCGCATGCAGGAGCTGGCCAGTGCGCAGGAAAAGGTGCTTGGAAGGCTGGAGGGTGAGGTGGAACAGAGCGGTACCCCCCTGAATTATCTGAATTTGGGGGTGGGTTATTATCAAAAGGCGCTTCAGAGCATTCAAAAGGGAGAAAATGCCAGACCGTGGCTGGAAAAAGCATTGCGGGCCATTGATAAGACCATTGAGATGCAACCCAAAGATCCCCGGGCCTATCATCGGCGCAGTCTGGTTTATCAGGAACTGGGGGAGTTTGACAACGCGTTCGGTGATATCCAGAGAGCCATCACCTATGACCGGAGCGAGCCGGAATACATGATGTTGAAGGCCTGGTATCTCAGTCAGCTAAACCGCAAGGGGGAAGCCCGTGGGGCGCTGGACGCCTACTTGCTGGCCAAGCCTTCCGCCGCGGGTTCCGCCGAGGTAAAACGTATTCAGCAAGCCCTGGTCAACATTCGCTGATTGAACTTCAGCATTTGTTTTACAGTGAGCTAGGCGGCGGGCTCGATGGCTTCAATCTCAGCTGAGTTCAGAAGTGTCTCTATAGACATAGTCCGGACACGGCCACTATCCCAGGGGTTTGTATAGTAGACAGTATTGGTTGCGTAATCAATGGAAGTCACGGTATAGGCATGCCCCCAGGCGGAGGTCTCTGCAGTACCGTCTTTTCCTGGCTTGGATCCAAATACAAGCGATAATCCATCTTGATCTTTTTCCACCAGACTCCGTAACTCTTCTGCAGAGGATATTCTTGTGGTGGTTTGTCCAGTCAACAAACCGGTCATTTCAGTGAGACGGCCACCTTTGCCAATGTCTCGGCCATTTTGTGTTTCTGAATAGTATTGGCGGGCGGCCTCCTCCAGAATAGCGGTTTCCAGGTCGCCAGAACTATTCTTATTATTCTTTAGCATCTCTTGAGTCACCGTGTAAACCTTGTCAGGTGCCCCTTTGAATTGAACACTGTAAGTGCCGTCCGGGTTGTTGGTTATGGAATTTTTGATAATTTCTTTGCCATTTGCGTCATTGGCTATCGCGTTTACACTGGCAACTACCCAGCAATCACCCAAGGCTCCCTGGGAAAAGGGATTTACAGCGCCATTGGGGAGACTGTCGGTTTCTTGTTGAACGCTTTTTAGTTCACTTTCAATATTTTCAATAGTAAATAACCCGTCATCACCGGCTAACCGGCTAAAATATTCGCCATTGTTATCGGTCAATAGTGTCGCGGTTTTAACGACATCCTCGGGGTAAACACCTTGGCCAGATTCTCGGATCGCCATTAAATCGGACCAGCCCACCAGGGTGTCTTTAGTGCCCGAGGCGTCTGCCACATCAAACAGGTTAAATTTATTTTTTAAGGTGCCAAGCGCATTGGCGTAGCTAAAATCTTGTTCGGAGGGGCTGCTTGGTGGCTGCGTTACTAACCCTACAGGGTTGGCTGCTGAGGCGGCGGAAGCCTCTCCCAGAGAAATCATGTCATCCTCTCCCGCCAGTTTTTGGTACAGCTCTTTGTTGTCTGTGATGAATTTTGCGGCATCTTTTACATCTTGAGTATATAATCCTTCGTTGGCATCAACGATCGTCATAATATCTTCCCAACTGGCAAGTTCATCCCGAATACCTTTACGGGCAGTATCAAACAAACCGAATTTGTTTGTTAAAACGAATAACGCCTCTGCTTCCGTATCGACCTTCCCTTGAATGCCCTCTGCCATCGGTGGACTGGGCGAAGCTGTGAAGAGTGGAGCATTGAGCTTATTGTTAGAGCCACCTGACGCCGATAGATTGGGTCTGGAAATAGACATAGTGATAGTCTCCTCCTCACTGTGAAAGCCAGGATGTTAACCATTTGGCATTCGCGTTGCGCATGAAAATAAAGTGCTAAAACTAGCCTGACTATGCGAGTTTTGAGCAGAACAGGAATTCAGTGATTTGCGCGTAATTTTATATAAAATAAAAACAATCAAATAGGTTTTATTGCTTGATCGACTTTGAAAATGAATGCCCCTAGGGCTTTATCCCTTTACGGTCACCACAAACACAGCGTTTTTTGCTTTTAGACTTTTGCGCTTTGCCCTTTTGGCTCAAGGAGAAGTTCGGTACAGTTTTCTACTTTTTTATCAAATTAAAAGTAAACTTATGTAACAAGTTTTTCGGTTCAGGCAATTCATTTTCTTCAGGGGGATTTATGAAAGTGCAAACAAACAACACACCAAAACATAATGTCTCTCATTTAATAAATACTGCCTCTCTCTATCCGATCTCTTGCATTTTCCCCCTCACGCAAGAGATTTTTTTTGCCATTTTTTCATCCGAAAATGAATTTATTCCCGAGTTTTGGGCTGGGCAGCCTTGCCTTCTGGCAGGGGCATTGTTTGCTTTGAGCCTGCCCGAAAGTCACTCTGCCACCCTTCTGCGGGACTCTTCCGCCTGCAATCTAACGCAAGTTTGTTTATTTTTCGCAAGCGGGTGAGGCTTGCCATCCAATTGCCTGTTATGATGGTGCATGAGACGTGCCTACCCGAATCTGTCCGTTGCCTCATCCTTGAGAGACGGACGGCTGCCTTGACCGGGATTTGGGATCGGGCACCGGAACCTGTTGGGGGAGGATGGCGTCATGAGTCATCAGGATGATCGATCTCGGCGTTACTGGTTGAATGATGTTGTGAACCGGATTGAGGCTTTTGTGCGAGGTTCTAGACGAACGGTAAAGGATACTCAGGCAGGCTTGATAGGTCAGTCGGCTCTGTCTGGTCTGGCATTGATAGCCGTTAGCCTGACTTTGGCGGCTGTGGGAACGCTTTCTGCAACGGCCAAGGCCCAGTGGCCGCCTGTTGCCGGGCCTGCTACCGGGCCTATTACAGCAAACGTCCAGCAAAGTCAGCAGGGACTGAGCCAACAGGCCGGGCCAGAGAACGTCATGATCATTCTGGACTCCTCATACTCCATGTCGGAACCCATTGAACAGGGTACCGAAAACAAAATGATTGCCGCCAAGCGCACCGTGCTGGACGTGTTGCGTAATATTTCGCCCCGTACCCGGGTGGGCTTGAGGGTCTATGGCAATTCCGCCAACCAGTTTACCGCCTGCAAAGCTACCAGCCTGTTGGTACCCCTGGGAGAGAACAACCGCAACCTGATTGCCAGCAAGATGATCGGTCTGCGCCCCACCGGGGCCACGCCGATTAGTTACACGGTATTGCGCTCCTTGCAGGAAGACTTCAACGCGGTCAACGGCACGAATTCCATTATTCTTATCAGCGATGGCATTGAGACCTGCGGGGAGGACCCCTGCGATGTGGCTGTGAAAATGCAGCAAATGGGCATTCACATCAAAATCAACGTCATTGGCCTGGGCTTACAGGACTATGCGGCGGTGAAGCAATTGCGCTGCGTGGCTCTGGCCACCAAGGGCCAGTTTTATACCGCCAATACCGCCGCCGAACTGGCCAATAGCCTGAACAAGGCGCTGGCCGTGGAAACCAACGTGCAAGGGACGGTCATTCAGCATTCGCAGACGCCGGTGGCCCCCATGCCCCAGTCAGGTCAACCGCCTGCCGCTGGGCCTCGCAAGGTAGTTGTTCCGGAGGTGGTTTTACCGGCTGCGGTACCCATTGAGTCTAATAAGAGGTAAAATAGGCCGCATGAAGGCATTCAGCGCCCGGAACGTATTTTTATACCCTGATTTTTACACAATGATTTTCACACAACGGAGGCCACGCCAATTTTTAACTTGTATAGCCAAATCGTAAATAGGATGGGACTTTTCAATATGCACAGCCAACCCTTAAACCGTCAGCCAGGCAGCCAGCGTTTTTTGCCACTGGCTTTGTCCACCTTGTTGGTGTTTTCCGCGCTGGCGACGCCCGCTGCCGCACTGGCTGCCCCGCCAGCCAGCAAGCCTGCGCCGGTTCAGAAAAAAGACCCCAGCGTTAAGCCGCCCTCCGCGGATAAAGTGGATAAAAAAGAGCCCGGAGGCAAGCTGGACGCCAAGGAAAAAGCGGCCCTGGACAAGGAGATTGAAGCCAGTCTGGCCAGCGCCGTTAAAGTGGACAGTCTGGAACTGCTGAAAAACCCTTCCCAACACCTGAACCAGAAGGTAACCTTTACCGGCGTGTTCAACCGTTTTGCCGATACTGCCCTGGACTATAAAAAAGCCTTCCGCGATTCCCGCGATTACGTCAGCTTTTTCATCCTGCGCCCGGATGTGTCCCAGCACACCATTCCCCTTTCCGAATTGAAGCTGTTCTTTCCTCGCAAGAAGAGCAGTGAGGTGATGGATCTGGAAACCGGCGACAAAATCCAGATTGTGGGTACCCAGTTTAGCAACGCGCTGGATGAGCCCTGGGTGGATGTGGAGCACATCAAGATTCTGCAAAAAACAGAAAAGCCCGAGCGCAAGCACGATCCGGAGTTCTAATTTTCTGCTCTTCCTGTTTGACAGAATCCCCCGGTTTCGCCTGGAGTGAGCCGGAGGGCTTCTGTCAATGAGCGCTTCAAGATGCCAGCCTCTCTGTATTTAGGGTATCTCGGCCTAGAGAGTTCCCAAAATCACGCTTTCCTTGGGACCAGCCGAGGTCAATGCTACAATCAGGCTGGGTTTTATTCTCTTAATTGAAAACAGGATGCCGCTTTTTTCATGTCAAACGCTTCGATAAATTCTGCTCCCAAGGCTCAGCCTATCTTTCAGACCCCTCCCCTTCCTCAAACCCCTCCCCTGAACGCTCCGGATGCGCCGGAGACCTTATTGGCTCGTGCCCGGGGGGTGGTGGATATTGAAATTCAGGCGCTGGAAGACTTAAAAGCCCAAATGGATGAGCAGTTTGTGCGGGCCGTGGAACTCATAGAGGCTTGCGCCGGGCGCGTGGTGATTACCGGTATGGGGAAGTCCGGGCACATTGGCAAAAAAATCGCTGCCACCCTGTCCAGCACCGGCACGCCCAGTTACTTTCTGCATCCTGCCGAAGGGAGCCACGGGGACTTGGGCTTGCTGACTCCGCAGGATATGGTCATTGCCATCTCCAATAGCGGGGAAACCCCTGAAATCCTCGGTATTTTACCCTTGGTTAAGCGATTTGGGGTGCCCTTAATCGGCCTGACCGGTAAGGCCAACTCCACGCTGGCCCAGCAAAGTGATGTGGTCTTGAATATCGCCGTGCAGCAGGAGGCTTGTCCGTTGGGTTTGGCTCCCACGGCCAGTACTACGGCCACCCTGGCGTTGGGAGACGCTTTGGCGGTAGTGCTGCTGGAGCGCCGGGGCTTTTCTCCGGATGATTTCGCCCTGTTCCACCCGGCGGGCAATCTGGGTAAGCGCCTGTTGTTGAGGGTCTCCGATGTCATGCACACCGGGGATAGCTTGCCGCGGGTGTCCG
>DAIDMR010000249.1 GCA_027448865.1 Vampirovibrio sp. | reverse complement strand
CCACAGGCGTCCGACAGACCCTTGATAAAGACGCTGGTCAAATCCCGATGCCACCGATACCGGGACAGGGTACTGTAGACTTGCGAGCGCACAGCCTCACACTCATCATCAATGGATTGGATCATCACATCCATGATCTGATCGGCCAATTGGGCATCCGCGTGTTTCTGGGAAATCATAAACAGGTTGCGGGCCGCGTATTCCCGCACCATGGAATTTTCATCCTTCATGGCCTTGAACAGCTCCCCACGCGCGGTGGGAGAGTCGATCAGGGCCATGTTGTTCAGGGCGGTCACCCTTACCACGGCCTTGTCATCGTGCATAAACTGCACAAACACGTCTTCCAGAAATTTGACGATCTCCGGATTGCCCATGGCGTCCCCCAGGGCGATCACTTCCATGGTTTTTTCCCGATCCAGATCCCCGGATTTGACCGATAAAGGAATGACCTTTTTCAGGTACATCAGCTTTTCATCGGTAGAAATGTCGGTTTCAATGGCTCGGGTTTTTTCTTGCAGGAATTCCAGAATAAAGCGACTTTGAATGGCGTAAAAAGGCCCCTGTCCTATTTCGCTTTTCTTTTGCGACCCTGCGGGCGTCTCTGGCAACTGCCGGATAAAATCATGCTGAAACAGGGCGCGCAGAACCTCAAAGACATAACCGTCCGTAAAGCCCTGAGAAGCGCTAATCTCCCGGATGGCCTGATTGGCCGAGAACCGGTTCTCCCCAAAGTGCTTGATCAGTGAAGCCAGCACCTTGTAGAGAGATTCCTCATCATTGAGAAAGGTCAACTTCAGTCTGGTGAAATTCAGCTCGAACAGATTGCTGACTTTATCAATACCCAGGCGCTGGAAAAACTCCATATCCACGTGCTTCAGGCGATTGCCTTCCACCCGTTCCTTCATAAAACTGAGGATTTTCAGCAACCAGAACGGGTTACCCCGGCTGAGCTGAATCAGACTGCGATAAACGGGCTCATCCACCTCGACGCCAATCGCGTGCATCGGGGTACGAATCAGCTTGCGGCAGGCCGCATCCCCCAGGGCATCCAGCAGCAGCTTGGTCCGGAAATGATTATAAAGGGCGCCCCCCAGGGTATAGCTTTCGCCCTCCGTGCGGGCCGTCATGACCACCATGAAGTGATAATTTTTTTGCTCGGTGATTTGAAACAGCAATTCAGTGAAAAAGTTCTTCAGATCTTCCTGACGGGGCTTGTCCTGAATGCGATCCCATTCGTCAATGGCCAGCAACATACCGCTGTCAATATTTTCCAGCGTGGCGTTGATGAAATTGAAAATAACCATCAGATGCCGTATCAAGGGGTCTTTGGCCGCCTTTACATTTTTTTCCAGCCGGGAAGCAGTCGAATGACTGACCGGAACGGCCACATGATCAAAGGCGGCAGGCGGATTGGGAAGCACCGCTGGCGGCATGAAATCAAAATTATCGGAGGCCACAGACTCATCAATCAGCACATTCAATTCCGGCGGCCCGTTCAATTCCGGCATGGCCTCCGCCGAAATCGACTTCACCGGCCTGGGCGGCGAGACAATGCCGTCAATCAGATCATCGCGCTCCGGCACCGCCGTAGCCCGGGCCAAGGGTTCATCCTCTTTGGCCGAAGAAGTCTGGGGCTCCCCGCTGGATTTGGGCTTGAGCAGACCCCCGTAATTCTGATTGTCGGGGGTTAAAAAAGCATTCTCCCGCAGGGCTTCCGCCAGCCGGATCGACTCCTGCAACGCCGGACTCATGGGATTCAACAGCGAGGTGGCCACCATAACCCAGGGGTTCACAATCAGATCCACCAGCTTTTGAATGCTTTCATTCACCGAAAACTTGAGCTTTTTCACCGCGGGCACCTGGCTGCGAATGGCCTTGACCAGTTGCTCCTGACTGATGGCGTCCTTGCCCCCAATGGACTCCTGCAGCTTGACCAGGGCGATCGCCCGCACCAAATCCTGACGCTCCCAGCGTAAATCCAGCTCCTGGGTAATTTCGTTGACGGCCACCAAAGCCTCATCCAGAATGTGGTTGGCATCGGCCTGCAGCTTTTCCACCAAAGCGACGTACACCTCTTCCGGGGAGGCATAGGTCATTTTACCCAGGTTTAAAACCCGGCAGTAAATGCCTTCCTGAACCAGCGTGGTAAAAGTTTCCAGCAGGGCAGTCTTGCCGATTCCGGCATCCCCGGTGATGAGGGCCGCCTTGGGTTGGCCCGTTTTGGCCAGATTCAGCAATTTCAACAGCTGGCGCAGTTCGGTTTTGCGCCCCTGTATGGGCACATTTTCCAGCAAGTATATTTCCCGGGTCGGGGCGTCATAAAGAGAATTCGGGTTTGTCAAAGATAGCTCCCACTCTGCTCGTCATGATAAAAACGACTGGAGATCTGTATTATATAATAGAATGACTTTCGGCAGTCGGGCCAAGACTGAAAGTTTCCTGAAAGCTCGTTCAAAAATCGGGTAATCCCCCAGTGTTCCTGTCCTCAAGTGACTGGCACACTTTCTGATCACAAGATCCGAAACGGCCACCGGAATTACCCCGAATAAACGACTTGAAACCGGCCAAGGCTGGAAAGACCGGTTGCCACAGGATATGTTGAGTCAAAAAGAGCAGTTTTAAAATGTTAATGAGCAGAGGTTCCATTATGAAAGTTAAGGCCAGCCTGTGGGCAGTGGGCGCATTATCTCTGTTAACCGTTGGTTTTGTGTACGCTCTGTCCGTAACGCCCTCGCCGTCCCTGCAACCCAAAGCTCCTTCCCCCAGTGAAACGGCTCTCTCGGCAGGCGGAACCCAGGTGGCCTCAAAGCCTGTGGAGTCTTTGTCTCCCGTTTTGACCCAGGCCGATGCCTTTGAGTTTCTGGATCTCATTCCGGTGGGTAAAAAAGCCCCGGCTTTTACCGCCCAGACCGCAGAGGGCAAGACCATTCGGCTGGCTGACTATAAAGGCAAGAAAAATCTGGTGCTGGTGTTTTATCAGGGCAGTTTTTGCAGCGTCTGCGGGCATCAACTGACCAATATCCAGGAGAACCTCTCCTATTACCGGGTACAAGACGCCGAGGTAATCGCCATCAGCGCCGATGATCGGACCCACGCCCTCAGCAGCGTGGGGGAACACGGTTTAACGTTTCCGGTGGTGCCGGATGCTGATAAAAAGCTGATTAAACTGTTTGGCGTCAGCAACATCAGCAAGAAAGGCATTGCCTGGCCTTCTTTGTACGTGCTGGATAAACAGGGCACTGTGCGGCTAGCCTTTGCCAACGCCGAGGGAAAACGGTTACACAGCGACGAGATCTTGCCGGTGCTGGCCAAAATCACCGGAAAGCCAGCCCCTCGTCTAAATTATGACTAACGCCTTGTCCCCCCAGGCCAGTTGCCCTGGTAAAACGCCCCTGTAAAACGCTGTTGTAAAGCCAAAACGGCGGACTTGCCCGCCAGTCGCCATTTGCATTTGTGTGCGCCACAAACAGTTTGGCAACCGTTTTGTATGGACAGCCGCTACTTGACTGTTGATTGACTGGACTATTGGGGCGACTGCGGTTTACGGGTAATAAAGGTGTGTCCGCTTTCCACGGTTTCTGGCTGAGCGGGAGCGGTCTGAGCCATCCGGGTGTAGCTGTCAGACACCGTCTTGAGTCGTTGGCTTAATCCCTGAAAAATATCTCGGGTAGGCGCACTGAGATTCGCCAGCATGTCGCTGATGTCGCTTTGGCTGTACACCTCTACATTCACCGTATCACTGACGGCAATGGCCGAGGCGGTTCGGATGTGGTCATTTTCAAACAGGTACATTTCACCAAATATCTCACCGGGGCCCACTTTAGCCACCGGAATCAGCTGCCCCTGCGGGTTACGCTTACAGATGATCACCTCGCCCACCAGGATTTTAAAACTGCAATCGCCAACACAGCCCTCCTGAATGATGGTTTGCCCTTTTTGGAACTGCCGAATGGGTCTGGGTCGCGTGGACAAAATCGGTTTACGCCTCCAGGTTGGTGATGTTAAAGTAAGCTCGGCCAGACGAAAGCTCGTCAATCCCTGCCCTCGCCTCAGATACTCATTATAACCATACTACTGCGCGCGGGGGCATGAAAAATTTAGATGCCCCCAACAGCCTCGGCTCGGCAAAAATGCCATGCTCGCCAAAAATGCCTGCTCAAGGTATCGAACAGGCATTTTTTGATATTTATTTGGGCAAGGCTGCCTTTATTTTTTTAGGATTAACGTTGCCCTCTGGCGATAAATTCCAGGTGATCCGGCCCTTCATACAATGCCTTGGGACGAATCAGGCGGTTGTTATCCAGCTGCTCAATCATATGCGCCGTCCAGCCCGCCACCCGGGCCAAGGCGAAGATGGGGGTGTAAATCTCAATGGGCAGCCCCATCAGGTAATAAATGTAGGACGTGGGAAAATCCACGTTGGGCACAATATTTTTCTCCCGGCGCATGACCGACTCCACAATGGAGGCCGTCTTGTACCAGCGGGTATCGCCCAGTTTTTCGCTCATCTCGGCACCCATTTCAGTGAGAATGAACGCTCTGGGATCGCCGTTTTTGTATTCCCGGTGGCCAAAGCCCATGATTTTTTTCTTGGTGGCCAAGGCATCCAGCACCCAAGCCTCGGCGTTTTCGGGCGTTCCCACTTCTTGCAGCATTTTCATGGCTTCTTCGTTGGCCCCGCCGTGCAGCGGGCCTTTTAAAGCGCCAATGGCCGCCACCAAGCCGGAATAAATATCGGACAGGGTGGAAACCGTGACCCGGCTGGAGAACGTAGAAGCATTAAAGCCGTGATCGGCGTAGCAAATCAGGGAACAATCGAACACATGGGCAATATAGGCATCCGGTTTTTTGCCTTGCAGCATGTACAGGAAGTTTTCGCCGTGGCTTAGGTTGTTATCCGGCTTGACGATTTCCTGACCTCGATTAATACGGTAGGAGTAGGCAATCAGGGCCGGGAACTTGGCAATCAGGCGAGTAGCCTTACGCAGGTTGGCCGCATGGCTATTGTCATCCCGATCCGGGTCGTGCAAGGCCAATAAAGCGGCACCAGTGCGCAGCATGTCCATGGGCACACTGTTGGCCGGGAAAGTCTTGAAACTGTCGACCACCACGGCGGGCAGATCCCGTTCCTGCTTCAGTTCGACGCAGAAAGCGTCATACTCACTTTGGGTGGGCAAATGGCCTTTGAGCAGCAAAAAGGCCACTTCCTCAAAGGTGGAATTCTTTACCAGATCACGAATATCGTAACCACGGTACATTAAGCTGCACAAATCTGGATTGACGTGCGAAATGGTGGTGGTTCCGGCGATAATACCTTCAAGCCCAGGGCTATACTCTGCCGTTTTCATAGTCGTCCCCTTTTTACCAGATGACTTTAAATGCTTGTGAGGATTGTACTACAACCGTCTCCGGATAAGCTCATCCGGGCGACTGAGTTCTGATGCGTTGGACGATTAACGGTTGGTGTTCGACGAAAACTGAGTAGCCAAACTGGAATCCAGCCGTTCATAATCCTGGTAGTGAATGAGCTGGTATAAATCCTGCCGGGTGGTCATCTGCGGCAACAGGTTACTTTGAGTGCCTTCTTGCTGAAGTTGACGCATGCCATCCTCTACCGCCTTCATCATAATGCGAAAGGCCGTCATTGGAAAGATGACAATTGTATAACCCAGGGCCTCAAATTCAGAGAGGCTTAAATAGGGGGTTTTACCGAATTCCGTCATGTTGGCCAGCAGGGGGGCCTTCACCTGACGGGCGAATTCGGCGAATTCTTCACGGCTGGTCAGGGCTTCCGGAAAAATCATGTCCGCACCGGCTTCCAGATAAGCGTTGGCTCGCTTCACGGCATCATCAAACCCATTGACCGCCTTGGAATCTACCCGGGCAATCAGCAAAAAGTCAGGATTGATAAGGGCTTCCCGGGCGGCGGCAATTTTTTCCCGCATGTTATCCACCGAAATAACCTGCTTGCCGTCCAGATGCCCGCAGCGCTTGGGGATGACCTGATCCTCGATATGTAGGCCGCTCAGTCCCTGCCGTTCGTACTCCTGCACGGTCCGGAACACGTTGATGGCTTCCCCATAGCCATTATCCGCGTCGGCAATGGCTGGAATATTGACGGATCGAGCGATATAGCCGGCCTGGGTGGCCATTTCCGTGGCCGTCATAAAACCGATGTCCGGGTAGCCGCCCACCCCGTTGGAAATTCCCGCCCCGGAGACATACACCCCCGGAAAGCCCACCGATTCAATGATTTTAGCGGAAATGGCGTTAAACGCACCGGGCAAGGCGATG
>DAIDMR010000248.1 GCA_027448865.1 Vampirovibrio sp. | reverse complement strand
GACAGTCTGAACGACGCCATCCGCTTTCACCGCAACACCATTGGGGCCAACCCCGATCCCTTCAACTCCTGGCTGACCCTGCGGGGCCTGAAAACGCTGGGCTTGCGCATGGACGCCCACTGCGCCAGCGCCCTAGAATTGGCCCAGTATCTGGAACAGCATGAGGCCGTGGAAGCGGTGTTCTATCCCGGTTTGCCGTCTCATCCGCAACACGCCTTGGCCCAAAAGCAAATGAAAGCGGGCGGCGGCATGATTTCCATTCGGGTGAAAGGCGGCGAGGCGGAAGCCCGCAAGCTGCTGAAGAGCGTGAAAGTGTTCACCCTGGCGGAAAGTCTGGGTGGTGTGGAATCGCTGATTGAACACCCCGCCCTGATGACCCACCTGTCCGTGGACCCCAAAGTGCGCCAGGCATTGGGCATTACGGACAACCTGGTTCGCCTGTCTGTGGGCATTGAGGATGTGGCCGATCTCAAAGCGGATTTGGAGCAGGCCCTGAACGCCATTTCTCAAAAATCCGCCGCTGCGGTATAAGTCCCTTTATTCAAGCGCCACACAGTAATGGACTTTCTCAAACTGGGGATTATTGGCTATCCCCTCACCCATAGCCTCTCCCCCCTCCTGCATGCTGAATTGATGCGAGGCTTGGGGCTGGCGGGTGAATACGCCAAATACGAGCTGCCGCCCGATCAACTGCGACCCCGTCTGCGGGAACTGGAGCAACAAGGCCTGCGGGGCCTGAATGTGACCATTCCCCACAAAGTGGCGGTGATGCAAGCCATGGACTGGCTCAGCCCTCAGGCGGAACTGGCCGGGGCGGTGAACACCATTGTGTTTGAAGCACAGGCCGATGAAGGCGGCTTCAAGCGCAGTGGGCATAATACCGATATCGCAGGCTTTATGCGCAGTTTGCCCCCTCAGGTAGTGGCAGCCCTTCCCCACAGTCACCTGCTGATTCTGGGCGCAGGCGGCTCGGCCCGGGCGGTGATGACCGGCCTGATTGAAGCCCGCACGCAGGCCATTACCTTTGCCGTGCGCAATCCGGCCAAAGCCCTGTCCATAACCAGCGATGGCCAACTCATCAAAAAAACGCTGAACAGCCCCACTCAACTCAATCTGGTCGCCCTGGAGACTGTCAGTGATTTATCGGGCTTTGCGGGCCTGATTAACACAACACCGGTGGGTATGTATCCCCAAATCGAGGATGGCCCCATTGCCCCGAGTCTGCTGGATAGCCTGCCCGAAACCGCCTGGGTGTATGACCTGATTTATCGACCCCTGGAAACCCGACTGCTGCAGCAAACACAAGCGATTGGGCTCACTGCGGTTAATGGGCTGGATATGCTGATTTATCAGGGCGTTTGCGCCTTTGAACTGTGGAGTAGCCGCCAAGTCCCAGACACGCTGGTCAACGCCGTGCGTCACAGCTTGCAACAACAGCTAGAGACTTCACCCCACCATTAGTTTGCCCAAAATACACTGGGCCAAAGCCGCTGTCATCCGGTACAATAGGGATACTTGCAGCCATTGCACACCCTGTTTTGAGTGGCGTCGGCTTGCACCTGGTTTTGTTTTATTGGGCGTTTTATTGGGCCTGTATTGAAGAGTTAGGAGAGTTGCTCATGGGGTCAGCCAAAACCCGCTTCAGTTTTTCCAGCGAAAAAGCCACCAGCATCAAGGCCGATGGCCTGATCATTCCGGTATTTAAAAAGCCTGTCCCCCAAGCGGACAGCAAGGTCAAACGCCCTCAAGAGGCCGATCCCAGAGCGTCCATTGTGTGGCCCATCACCCTGGATAAGGCTTTAAAAGACGAGATTGAGGCCATTGCCCTGGAAGAAAAATTTGACGGCAGCAAAGGCAAAACGCTGACCGTACGGCAATCTTCCGCTAACAAGCTGGGCGCGCGGCGCTTGGTTGTGGTTGGCTTAGGGGAAGCGGACAAAGTCCTGCCCCGCCACTGGGAAGCCAACGCCCACAAAGCACTGGCCGGACTGTTGGGCCTGAAAGATTTTAAAGCGGCAGCCATTTTATTGCCGGAAGCCACTGAAAAACTCAGCGCCGAAGCGACGGTGTCTCTGGCGGTGGATGCGGTGTTTCAGGCTACCTATAAATCCATGGAAGCCAAAGAGCCCGGCCCCAAGCTGGACAGCGTGATTCTGCTGAGCGCACAAAAACTGGAAGCCACCTTGCAGCAAGCCCAAGCCTTGGCGGAAGCTCGCAGTTTGGTCAAGGATTTGGTGAATCATCCCTCCAACCTGAAAAGCACCAACACCCTGGTGGAGCAGGCCAAAACCATTGGCAAAAACAGCGCGGTAAAGGTCAACGTGCAAAGCAGCGTTGCCTGGATTGAGAAAAACATGCCCTGCTTCTTCACCGTGGCCAAAGGCTCCCTGGCCAGCGATCCGCCCAAGTTCATCACCCTGCATTACGCCCCCAAATCCGGCAAGGCCAAGAAAAAAATTGCCATTGTGGGCAAGAGCGTGATTTTCGATACCGGCGGCTACCAAGTCAAACCGGGCGATTACATGGTGACCATGAAGGGCGATATGACCGGCGGGGCGGTGGCACTGGCCACCATGCAAGCCATGGCCGCCTTACAGCCGCAAAACATTGAAGTGACCGCCTATCTGGCCGCCACCCCCAATAAAATCGACAGCGACGCCATGATCCCCGATTCCATTGTAAACACCACCTGCGGCAAAAAAGTGGAAATTCGCCACACCGATGCCGAAGGCCGCCTGACCCTGATTGACGCCGTGGCCAAAGCCGCCGAAAACAAGCCGGAAGAAATCATCACCATCGCCACCCTGACCGGGGCGGCCTCTGTGGCCGTGGGCTCCTACATTGCCCTGATGGGCAACAACGAGGCCCTGCGGGATCGCATCGCCGCTGCCGGACGCTCTCAGGGCGAGCCCATCCAGACCCTGGATGTGACCGAGGATGACTTTGAGAACATCAAAAGCAAGCTGGATGGCGCTGATATTATCAACACCTCCCAGCGCAAGAACCGGGGGGCCCAAACCGCCGCCGCCTTTGTCATGAGCGGGGCCAGCGATGCGATGCCCATGGCCCACATGGACATTGCCGGGGCGGACATGACCCCGGACGAGAAGGCCACCGGGGTTTCCGCCAAAACGGTTATTCAGTATCTGCTGAATGAAGATGCCAGCCTGGGCGGCGGAAAGTCCAGCGCGCCCAAAGCCGGTGCCGCTACAAAAGCCAGTCCCAAGCCCGCCCCTAAAAAAGCGGCTCCCAAAGCCAAAGTAGCCAAAGCACCGGCCACCGCCCCCTTGAAAAGCCCGGCCAAAAAAGGGACCGCTAAAGGTACTCCCAAAAAGCCCAGCGATCGGCAGCCTCCCAAAGGCAAGCCCGCTGCGGCCCCCAAAAAGAAAAAATAAACCCACCACCAACCAAAGAACCAAGACGCCCTGATCGCATTGATCGGGGCGTTTTGCGGGTTGGGCCCAGACGGCTCGGCAGCCGGAAGCGGCAATGCAACAGGGCCGGTCACAACGCCGTCCCTCAACAACGAAGTCATACAGGCAACCGATGCTGTGAGCCACCGAAATCCTTACACTGGAAGCAAAGCCTTCGCGCCCAACCCGCAGCAACCAACAGGAGCATTTGCCGATGCCGAACCTCCCCAAGCCCCACCAAGTCCCTGGCCTGACACTGGCATTGGCCCTGGTGCTGCTGACCGCATCCGTACCCCAAAGCTGGGCGGACGTGATGCACTTTATGAACGGCAAGCTGGTTCAGGGCAGGCTGGATCGGGTCACCGGCGATCTCATCGAATTTCGGGAAAACAGCAACTTTGGCAGCAAAATGAACATTCATCGCATTCAGCTGACCAACCGGCACGATGTGGTGGAAGTCAGCCGCAAGAAACGCTACTTTGGCGAAATTGTGTATCTGGATAAATTCAAACTGGACTTGAAAACAGCCACAGGTCTGGTTCAACTGAACCGTTTGAGGATCAGGAACGTGGTCATCGGCTCTCCCGCCGATCAACCGGTCTCCAGTCTGGATGTCATGCCTTTAGCCCCGCAAAACAGCACTTCCGGGATGGGTGGCGCACCCGCCCTGCATTCAGCCCCGCTGACGGGGAACGGCCAAACTACTCCGGGAGCCTGGACCAACCGTGATGCCTGGGAAGATCAGGACGCCATTCCGGCAGTGAGCCACTAATGGACACCCTAGCGGCTGGCAAGCGTGGAGCCGTTTTGAGCCGGATATAACTCAATCCAGGCCTTGATTTTGCGCTGGGGCTGTTCCCGATCCGGGTATAGCAGGAGGTTATTCAGGGTTCCGGCCTTCAGGTAGCCATCCACGGCAATGCCGGAGCGGAACCCGCTGGGGGAGAGCTTCAGGTTCTTGCCGTTCAGCTCGATTTCAATGGTACCCTGCTTGGCGGGCACACTGGCCGCAGACTCCCCCTCCTGAATCCACAGGGTGCCCTTGGGCTGATGCACGTCAAACCGGGTCATCACCGGCTTGTTCAGGGGATGAGTGCCCACCGAAACGGGAATGGAGCCCAGGCTGACCCCCCGGTAATAGTGCTGCACAATCTGCGGAAAGCGATAGCCGTGCTTGTGCATCCAGCTGGCCCCCAACTGACTGAGGCCCACCCCGTGGCCAAAGCCGCCCCCGTTGGCAATCAGGCCCACAATGGCCCCCTTGGCGTCCTTCTGCAGGGTAAATACCACGTTACCGCTGGGCAACATTTTGCCGCCGTTGCTAAAGACCTTGCGCAGCAGGAACTCTTTTTTGACCGTCCAGGTACCTCGACTACCCTGAATAGCCACCACCATGGCTTTCCCCGAAAGGCCCCGCTCCAGCACCTGTACGCCCTTAAACACCCCAATGCTGTCACCGGGCTTGAATAACGGGCTGACAAAGGCCTTGGTGGAATTGTCTTTGGAGACCGCCAGCAAACCCTGATTGAGGGTCGCCTCCAGCTCAGGGCGAGTCCAGCGCTTTTCCCAGCGGTAGTAAGGCGATTCCACGTCGAAGCTGCGTATGCTGCTATCCGTCCAGAACTTGCGCGC
>DAIDMR010000247.1 GCA_027448865.1 Vampirovibrio sp. | reverse complement strand
ACCGGACAAACCGGGTTTAAAAACGCCCACAAAAAAACCCCGACTCGCTTCAAGCCGGGGTTTTCAAAGTCTGGCGAGTGATGAATGGTTTACACAGAAACCACTTCGGTCACGCCGGGTACATACTGCTTGAGCTGCTCCTCAATGCCCATTTTCAGGGTGTAAGTAGAGCTTGGGCAGGTACCGCAAGCCCCTTGCAGGCGAACCTGAACCACGCCTTCGGCGGTCACGTCAATCAGTTCCACGTCGCCGCCATCGGCTTGCAGATAGGGCCGCAACATATTCAGCACTTCCTGAACCTTGTCGCGATCCACCACAACGGCCTCAGTCGCCGGGGTTTGCAGAGTCTCTTCCATGGGGGTCATCTCCTTAAAATCAGTTGCGTGAGAAAAAATCAGAGTCGAGGCGGTCTTGCGGTCAGTAGCCGTTAAATACCAAAAGAAGTGCCGCAGCCGCAGGAGCTGGTGGCATTGGGATTGATAAATTTGAAGCCGCCGTCCATCAGGGCGTTGGAAAAGTCAATCCGGGTGCCCTTGATGTAAGGAACCACCATGGGATTGACAAAAAAGGACACGCCATCAAAGTCCAGCACCAAATCCCCTTCAGCGGCTTGTTCAGCGGGCTGCAGGTCGTATTGCAGTCCGGCGCAACCACCACCCACCACAGCCACCCGAATCCCGCTATTGGCAGTGTCTTTCAGTACCTCTCGGGCCTTGGTCACCGCTGCGGGCGTGACTTCAATGATGGAATTCCGAGCCTGTTCAGGGGCTTGCTCGGCAATTTCAGCCATAACCATCTCCTTCGCGTTTTGGGGAATCTGCCCTAAGCATAACGTAAGCGTCAATGTTTTTCAACGCATCCCGTAACGGCCTAAACCACGCTCCCCCCGTCAATGGTAATAATTTCGCCGGTCATGTAGGTATTCCGATCAGACACCATAAACGCAGCGAACTCGGCCAACTCTTCCGGTCGGCCCATGCGGCCCTTGGTACACCACATCTCATACACTTCCTTGAATTTATCCGGCAGGGAGTGCCCCAGATCGGTGTCAAAAATTCCGGCGGCAATGCCGTTTACATTCACGTTAAAGGTGCCAGCCTCCTTGGCCAGACACTTGGTAAAGCCAATGACTGCCGCTTTACTGGTGGCGTAATGCACCGAGGTCGGCAAGGCCCGAATGGCCCCGATGGAAGTCAGGTTGAGGATGCTTCCCGAGCGCTGCCGCAGCATTTGCTTGAAAAAGGGCTTGGTAATGTAGTACAGGCCATTCACGTTGGTATTAATCACGTTCAGCCAGGCGCTTTCCGTGGTCGTCACAAAACTGTCGGCCTTGTTGATAGCCGCGTTATTAACCAAGGCGTCAATTCGACCGAACTCAGCCATGATATCAGCGACCATCTGCTTGATAGCAGGCTTATCCACCACAGAGACCTTGAAAGCCATCGCTTTACGGCCGTATTGCTCAATACGGCGAACGGTATCCTGGGCTTCTGCGTCATTGGAGTTGTAGTTAAAGGCTACATCCGCGCCTTCTCTGGCGAATACTTCGCACAACGCTTTGCCAAGCCCCCGGGAGCCCCCTGAAATAAAGGCCTTTTTGCCGTCTAGCAGTCCACTCATTAATTTACCGCAAACCTTTCTACTCAAAACACAGAGGAGACGAGTATCGAAAACATATCAAAAAAAACAGAAAAGCCCCAGATTATTACGCAAGTACAGGCTGATCCAGAAACACGGAGTCTTGTATAAAACGCAGCACATCCTGAGCGATATGATCCGAAGCGCCGGGACGTCCATGAAGGGCGGCAGCTTCTTTTAGCGCAGCGTAGCGACCTGGAGATTCTAGCAAAGATTCTATCATAGGCACAATTTGCTCGGGCTGCTTTAGCATTAAAGCGGCGCCGGTGCTGGCCAAAAACGCGGCGGTCTGGGACTCTTGGGGCATCGGCGGCGTCACGGCATCGGCAATCAGGGGCAGGCGACAGCTCAGCGCTTCAAACGTGGTTAACCCGCCCATTTTGGTGATCATAATGTCAGAAGCCATCATCAGGCTCTCAATCTCATTGGTAAAACTCAGCACCTTGACCGGCACTTCAGCCTGATCGGCAATCGCCTGGGCTGCATGCAGCAATTCTTCGTTGCGGCCAGCCAGAAACACCACCTGAATGGGGGCCTGTGTCACAGCGGCATTGGTGAGCAGGGCCCGATAGATGCTGAATACATTTCCACCGCCCACCCAGCCGGCATTCATGAAGATGGTGAAGCGCTCCGGGGCCAGCCCCAGTTGGCTACGAATGAGGCGCTTTTCCATATCCGTGACCGGATGAAACTTGGAATGTACCGGCATGCCCATCACCTGAATCTTGTAAGATTCCACCCCGAAATCCATCAGCTGCTTTTTGGCGAATTCGCTGGCCACATAGTACTGACGCACATCCTCACACGCCCACCCCCGCCAAAACCCCTGATACGGGTCAGTCACCACGGTCAGCAAGGGAATTTGATCCTGTAGCTTCAGACGGCGCAGCACGTAAGCAAAAAAGTGCTGGGTCATGGGATGCACCGACACAATGACATCCGGCCTCATTTTACTGAATATGCGCTGGGCGTAGCCCATGGCGCTCTTGAAAATCAGGCGGGACTCGTTGGGACGGAACTTGTTGACGGCGTTAAAGTAGTAATGCATCAAGTCCTGATGATCACGGAGTAGAAAATTATAGAAGTCAGCGGCCTTGCGGCTGAGGTAGTGGGCTTCTTCCAAAACCTGGGTGACCGTAACCGTGGTTTGCCCACCCGAAACTTTGACCAGACTGTTTTGAAGCGCGTTGGCGGCGCTGCGGTGTCCACCACCGGTATTGGATGAAAGAATCAGGACGTTTTGCGATGCCATGCCGGGTAACCGTTACTCTGTTCATTAAGGGACGGTTTAGTGATGGGGGTTTTGAGCCAAATCATCGGATTTCAAGACAGGAGCATTGTCGTTCGTTTTGAGCCCGGAGTCAAGGAAAGGACACCAGAACCCGGGCAGCGGGAGACACTGTCGAGACGCTGACAGGGTGCTGCTGTCACAGACGTTCCACGCTCTGGAAAGTATTGACTCAGCTCAGCCTGATGCAAATACCAATCTCCCAATCTCTAACGAACAGATTATCACCTTTTAAATAAAAAAAACACTTTAAAGACGTCTTGCCTTTGCTGTTGAATTTAATGTCTGGCTCCACCCGGGGGGTTCGGAGAAAGAATGCCATAGAACCTGTCGCCTCCCCAGAAAGATGACACTCAATCCAGCCAGAATCCCGACGCCTAAGGACACTATAAGGACACTACCCGGAGGAATCCCAGGCCCGACAGTTCATGGCCGGGGTAGGGCGCCCCGAAAATAGCAAAATCGGCGATTGCAAGCGACTGCCCTTATCCTCAACGGGGATCCAGTAGTCCTTCAACAGCACCTCCGCAATGCCCAGCCGCTGAAAACCAAACTGCTCCAGTGTCTCCAGACCAGCCTTGCAGAACTCAAAACATTCCACATATAGGGTGGCCCCGGTGGTGGTCAGTAGCACCTGTTGTACGGCATAGGTGACCAAATCCCGGTAGGCGCTTTGCCAGCCCGGACTGGCCAGAATATTCAGGGTAAAGTCCTTGTAATTCCAGGTAACCAGCTCCACGGAACCCACGAAACAGTCCCGGGCCAGATCCTGAAAGACCCAACGCCGCTTGAAGGCTCCCCGGGTCTTTTCTATGAGCCTGACCGGCATGGGCCGGTAAAAGTCCCGCCACCCCTTACTCAACCCGACTCGGGCATCCACGGGCAAAATGTCATTGTACAAAGCCGCCAGCTTTGCGCAGTCCCCGTTATGGCTGTCGCGCAGCCCATCCAGAGTAACCGGGGGCAATTTCAGGTTTGCAGGATTCCGGTGGACAAAGTAATGTTGCCGCGCGCAGCGACG
>DAIDMR010000246.1 GCA_027448865.1 Vampirovibrio sp. | reverse complement strand
GCCAATGGTAAAGCCCAGCGTCTCACTGGTAATGGGGGCGTCCGCTTTGGCCCCGGCCTGCTCCAGGATTTCATTGAAGCCGGGACGCTGTCTGCGGTTCAGGACTTGCAGGCCACGATACACCAGCCAGCGGTTTTCATGCACCAGCGGCACCATATCCACCACAGTGCCTACGGCCACAATGTCCAGCAGGCTTTCGGCGGCCCGGTGGGCTTCATCGGCAGGCAGCGACTTTTCTAGCAGGATTTCGCACAGTTTATAAGCCACCCCGGCCCCGCACAGGTGCCCCATGGGGTGATTGGCATCCACTTCCGTCAACAGCCGCTGGGAATTGATATTGGCCAGCGCCGGGGGCAGGTTCTCCGGCAGGGCGTGGTGATCGGTGACGATGGTGTCAACCCCTAGCCCGTTGAGCAGGCTGACTTCTGAAAAATTGGTAATGCCGGTGTCGGTGGTGATGACCAGTTTCAGTTTGCGGGAACTGGTCAGGCGAACCAGCGCCGCCGTGTTTAAACCGTGCCCTTCGGTGGCCCGATCCGGGATGTAAAAGCTGACGTTGGCCTTCAGATGTTTTTTCAGCGTTTCATACAGCACAGAAGTCCCGGTAATGCCGTCCACATCAAAATCCCCGTAAATGAGGATGGGTTCCTGGACTTCAATTGCCTTGAGTATCCGGTTGACGGCGGGCTCCATATCCGGCAGGGCCCAGCCGCTGGTGGGTTGGTAGTCTTGCAGGTTTAAAAACGCCCGAATGTCATCAGGGGTACTCAAGCCCCGATTGGCCAGCAATTGTGCCAGCAGCGGGGAGCCTTCCGCGGCGTCCAGAATTTCTTTGGGGAATGGGGTGCCTGATTGGTGGGTGTTATCCCGGAACTGCCAGATAGAAGCCAAGTGAAAATCTCCTGTGGGTGAGCCTGATTCAGAATTGCCCTGTTTCTATTGTACGCTCTGCCATTATTTGCGATACGAGTAGCAGTCTAAAAGTCCCATGATCATGGATAGAAACCGATACAAACAGTTACAAAAGCGGCTCGTTCAATCCAGAGACAGCATACCCGAGGCACCTCTGACCTGAACACAGGACAATGCTCGGTTTTACAGACACCGAAGCTAGGATTTGGGGGACTTTTGCTCTGGGTTTGATGCCTGAGACTCATCAGTCTGCGTTTCCAGCGGGGCCGCCACTTGAGAATCCAGGGATTTGTCAGCGGCGTCCTTACCCGATTTTCCGGCTTTGCTGGCGTTGGGTTTCACAAATTCCAGCTGGATTTCCGGCTTGAATACCATTTTCAGGATGACCAGCACTATACCCCATAGCAAGAACCCTTGATAGAGGTTGATTTCAGGCCCTTTGGCCCCTTCAAAAACAAGGGCGTTCCACAGAACCATCATGAAGGAGGCAGGGAGGGCCAGAAAAACCAGAACAATGCCCAAAATGGCCAACAAGAACATCAATACGCTGGAAAGCCCCCGGAAGTGAAATACATGCATGAATGGTTTCTCCAATTTACCTGCCGGTCACTGTGGGTTGCCCAACGATGGGCCTTAACTCTTTCCGGTGCCGGAGGAACGCTTTACGGATGGGGAAAGGAAACGGGTCGGATGAGTCGGACTGGTCTGGCATTCCCTTTGGAAACCGCCTGTGGGGAGGACAACGCTAGTGCCTCGCGCATTTTCTCCCCGGAATTAGTCAGGAAGTGCCTTCTGGAACGGCTGAGTCCAGCATGGCCAGCAAGTCAGATTCGTTTATTATTTTAACACCAAGTTGCGCCGCTTTGGCTAGCTTGGAGCCCGCCTCGGTTCCGGCCAGCACGTAATCGGTTTTCTTGCTGACGGAGCCCGAAATTTTGCCGCCGTGGGCCCGAATCAAATCACTGGCCTCCTGACGGGACAGGCTCGGCAGAGTGCCGGTCAGCACGAAGGTTTGATCCTGAAAGCGGGTGGAGGTGGCCTGCGATGCCGTATTGCGCTCGGTTTCCCGCAAGGAAAAACCAAAGCTCTGGAGTTGGGTCAGGAGTTGCTGGTTGCCCGCATCGGCGAAAAAGACCACGATGCTTTCCGCCACTTTTTCGCCCACCCCGGGGACTTGGGTGAGCGTTTCCAGAGAGGCCTCGCTGATGGCTGAAATACTGCCGAAGGTCTGGGCCAGCAGAATGGCGGTTTCCTGCCCCACGTGCCTGATACCAAGGCCGTTAATGAGGCGGGCCAGCGGTTGCTGTTTGCTTTTTTGAATGGCGGCATAAGCGTTTTCCGCCGATTTGAGGGCCATACGCTCCAGGGTTAAAAAATTATCCACGCTCAATTTGTACAAATCCGCCGGGGATTCCACCAGGCCGCTTTCCACCAGTTGCTCCAGCAGGGCCGGGCCCACGCCGTCAATGTCCAGCGCCCCCTTGCTGACCCAGTGTTGCAGCCGACGCAGGACTTGCGCTGGGCATCCGCCGGGGTTGCCGCAACGCAGGGCCACTTCCCCGGGAATGGCAACCACGGGGGCCTGACACACGGGACACGCTCCCGGTGGGGCGACTGGCTCAGTCGCGGATGCTGGGCGATTTGCCAGCACCACTTCGATCACTTCCGGGATTATTTCGGCGGCCTTTTGTACTTTGACCGTGTCGCCCGGGCGCACGTCCTTTTTGGCCAACTCTTCAAAGTTGTGGAGGGTGGCCCGTTGCACGGTGGAGCCGGAAATAAAAACGGGCTCCATAATGGCCACCGGGGTAATGACACCGGTACGGCCCACACTGAATTCAATTTCCAGTACCCGGGTTTCCTGAACCTCAGGCACATACTTGAAGGCCACCGCCCAGCGGGGGCTTTTGGCCGTGTATCCCAGTTCATCCTGCCAGGGTAACGGATTGACCTTCACCACCACCCCATCGGTGGCGAAAGACAGTTCCCGGCGAGCCTGATCCCAGTGGTGAACAAAGGCCATGATCTCCTGAAGTCCCTGGCAGTGCTGCTTGCCGGGGTTGGTTTTAAATCCCCACTCGGCCAACGTCTCCAGCATGGCCCAATGGGTTTTGGGGAGCGGGGCTTGGCCTGCTTCTAAAATAGTCGCCCCGTAGAAAAAGGCGTCCAGGTTGCGGCTGGCGGTAATGCGTGGGTCCAGTTGCCTGACTGAACCCGCTCCGGCGTTGCGGGGGTTGGCAAATTCCGGCTCGCCTCGTAAATTACGCTCCTGATTCAGTTGGATGAAGGCCTCCTTGGGCATAAAGACCTCTCCCCGAATCTCCACCCGCTCAGGGACTTTTGCATCTCCGGTGACCGGGATTTTGAGGGGAATAC
>DAIDMR010000245.1 GCA_027448865.1 Vampirovibrio sp. | reverse complement strand
GGAGCTGATCATTTCCGTGCAAATGAGAGAATCCGGAGCCCAACGGCGCACCAACCCCCGAAAGACCACATCGGTGACCCCGGCCATGGGGGCCAGCATCACCCGGCTGTTGACCGTGACGGTACCAATTTGCAAGGGCGTGGAAAAAATGGCGTGAGGGGTTGCAGGGGTGGTCATGGGGTCGAACGCTCAGCGGTTGTTGGTAAATTCGGTGGCAAAATACGTCTTATGATTTGATATATCATATCTAAAACCGGAGGCGTCTGAAAATGAATGGAGCCACGTCCAAGATGACCGAACCTGAGAATACCTTGTTGTTAGCCCCTGATAAAGCGGAACGGTGCTTGAAGGTGGCTATTCAGGCCGCTCAGGCTGCCGGAAAAATACAAATGGCCTCTTTTGGGCAGGCCGTGCAGGTGGAATTCAAAAATACCAGCATTGATCTGGTCACGGCGGTGGATAAGGAATGCGATGCGGTGATTGTCGATATCCTGAGCAAGGGATGCCCGGAGGCCTTGTTGCTGACGGAAGAGACCTTCCAGGAAGGGCAAGCGGTCGATTTGTCCAACACCTGGGTGGTGGATCCGCTGGATGGAACCACGAATTACGCCCATGGATTCCCGCATTTCGCCGTGTCCATCGCCTACTTTTACGCCGGACAGCCGCAAATCGGGGTCATTTACGATCCCTTCAAAAAAGAGTTGTTCTATGCCTTGCGGGGGCGGGGCGCCTTTTTGAACGATCAGGCTGTTTTTGTCAGCAAGAACCGGGCCCATACCATCAATCACGCTTTGCTGGCCACGGGGTTTCCCTATGATATCGCCACTTCTACCGTCAATAACCTGTGGCACTTTGAGCGCATCGCCCCCCACTGTCAGGGGGTGCGTCGTCCGGGGGCTGCGGCCTTGGATTTGGCATACGTGGCCTGCAGCCGACTGGATGGCTTCTGGGAGCTGAAGCTCTCCATCTGGGATGTGGCCGCTGGCATTTTGCTGGTTGAAGAAGCGGGAGGCAAAGTGACCAGCCTGACCGGGGGGCCGGTTCCGTATGCGGAGCGTCGCATTCACCTGATTGGCACCAACGGGAATGCCCTGCATGGGGAGTTAGAGATCCTGCTGGCCCAGGATGCCTAGCGCCTTTGGGATGCATCGGTAAAGACCGTGCTTTGCACGCTTCGCTTTGATTGTTGCCTAACCGGTTGGGAGATCATTTCTCCTTACGGTATAATGGGCCTCATTCATCGTAAAAAACTTTGGAGACTTCTGTCATGGCAAACTCCGTAACCATTGTGGGCCGTTTAGGCCAAGACCCCGAGATTAAATACTTTGAAAGCGGCAGCGTTAAAGCCCGGTTTTCGGTGGCCGTGGATCGGAATTACTCCAAGGAAAATCGCATTACGGACTGGTTCACCATCGAGGTGTGGGGCCGTAAGGCGGAGTTTGTGGGCGAGTGGATCAAGAAAGGCGCTTTGGTCAGTGTGACCGGGCAGCTGGAAGTGAATCGCTACAACGATCAGGCGGGTAACCCCAAGGAATGGCCCTACATTAAAGCCACTGATGTGAGCTTTGTGGGCAGCAAGCGGGATAATGCCGCTCCCATGGAAGTGGGCGCCTCTTTTTAAGTCAGTCGTTCCAGTCCGGTGACGCGACGTTTAAGATTGGCGAATCTCGGTATTAATCCATTGTATTCACTGTCTCCACTGAGCATTGATAAGGATATCCTATGCAAATTCCCGGTTTAAGTGTCGGCATTATCGCGGATGACCTGACCGGGGCCTGTGATACGGCCCTACAGTTTTTTTCCGCTCAGGCCCAGACGCACATTTTGCTGGACTTCCAAAAGCTGGCCAATCAAGACCTTTCTCAGACGGTCTCGGATCAGGACAATCAGGTTTGGTCGGTGAATACCGGCTCTCGGCACATGCAGCCGCTGGAGGCGCAATCTATGGTGCGTCAGGCGGTGGCGTTTTGCCGGGACAAGCTGGGGGTGGAGAATTTTTACAAGAAAATTGATTCCACCTTGCGGGGACACATTGCCCACGAGTGTTTGGGGATGTTGGACGAGTTAAAAGCCCAGTGCGCCGTGATTGTGCCAGCCTATCCGCTGGAAGGGCGCCGGACGGTTGGTGGTTATCAGCTGGTGCGTGGGGTGCCCGTGGAAAAAACCGTGGTGGCCCGTGATCCCTTGTTTCCGGTTCGTCAATCTCATCTACCCACCTTGTTGGAGCAAGCCACCCGACCCGGTTTGGTTGGCTACATCCCGCTGAGTATGGTGTTACACGGGGCTGGCCCGGTTCTGGTCAGGCTGAAAGAGCTGATTGAAGAGGGTAAAAAGCTGGTGGTGATTGACGCCACCAGTCATGAAGACCTGGAGCAAATTGCCTTGGCTATTGAAAAGGCCCAAAAGTACGCCCGGGTGGTTCCTTGTGGATCTGCGGGTCTGGCCAACGCGCTGGCTGCCCTGTGGACCAATCGACCCGAATTGGGGGGCAGGCCTCCCAAAGGGAAGCGGAGCTTGCAGGCCAGCCCTTCTCCTATTCTCATTGTGAACGGCAGTACCACCGATACAACCCGTACTCAAACCCTGCGGTTGATGGAAAATTACGCATACTATGGGCAGGGCAGCAGTTTGGAACTGTTTGAACTGACCCCGGATCAGATTTTGGGCCTCAGCCCGCTGGATGGCTTGCTGGATAACCTGATCACCTCATTGGGTGAGCGAAACACGGTGGTTTTATCCAGTGCCTTGAAGGAAGAGGCTTGCGCCCGAACCATGAATTTGGCCAGGGAGCATAACCTGTCCGAGCTGGAGGTTTCCGAACGAGCCCAGAAGGTGCTTTCCCGCCTGACGGAATCGGTATACCGTCATAAGCCGGTCAAGCTGGTTTTGGTAGGGGGCGAAACCACCTGTCAGGTCTGTCAGGACTTGCGCAGTACCCAGCTTGAAATCCTAGCCGAGGCGGATGACTCTATCCCGCTGAGTACCGACAGTCACGGGCGCTGGATTATCACCAAATCGGGCGGGTTTGGCACTCCCCTGGCCCTTGCCAACGTGGTAAAGTTTATCAAGCAACACGAGTCTACCTCCGTTCATGCCTGAAATGCCTTCTAATGCCAGCACTTTCTGCCTGACCATTGGCGATTACACCGGGATTGGCCCGGAAATTACCGCCCGCTTTTTGGCTCACCAGGCGGATTTGCCCGATGACGGGGTGCGCTTGCGCATTTTCGGGGACATTGCCAATCTGGTGCAAACTGCCGACGCGCTGGGTATTGAGCTGCCGGAAGGTCATCGATTTGACTATGAGGATCTGCAGCACTCCCGTTTCTCCGCTCACCAGAAGCTCCCTGGCCAGGTGGCCTTTGAGAGCATCGAGGCCGCTGTCTCTGAAATTAGCGCCGGGCACGCGCAAGCCTTGGTCACCGGGCCTATTTCCAAGGAAAACCTGCAATTGGCAGGCATTCCCTTTAGCGGACACACGGAAATGCTTCAGCAGTTGGCCCGCAAGAATTACGGGCAAACCTTTCAGTCCGATATGCTGTTTGTGTATCGTCAGTTCCGCATGTTGCTCTTGACCCGTCATGTGGCCTTGCGCAAGGTTTCTGAATCCCTCAGTATTCGGGAAGTCTCTCAGTCCCTCAGCAATCTGGCCGAGTTTTTTCAGGCGTCTTGCCAGATTCAGTCACCCCGGCTGTGCATCCTGGGGGTCAATCCCCATGCCGGTGAAATTGATGGCGAGGAAGAGGAACGTATTCTTAAACCGGCCTTAAAAGCGGTTTCACAAAAGTATGAATTTGGCATTGAGCCGCCGGTGGCCGCCGATGCCGCCTTTCGGCATTTCGATATTGAGCGGCTGCGTTATGATGCCTATGTGGCCGCCTATCATGATCAGGGGTTGATTCCCTTTAAAATGGTGGCCGGGCTGAATGCGGTGAATGTGACCATTGGCTTGCCTTTCTTGCGCACGTCGGTCAGCCATGGCACGGCGCCCGATATTGTGGGGCAGGGCATTGCAGATCCGTGCAGCCTGATGGCCGCCTATAAAATGGCGTATCAACTAAAGGGGCCCGCAGCTCAACCCAGGCCGTTGGTACTGCAATCCTGAACTCATCCCGTCGGGGTACGGAAACCGGGGATGCGGCGTTAAGGTCTGGAATTGCTTTCTAGACTTCCCCGCGCGAAATCTGGTTCAGCAACTGGGTGACCCGTGAGCCACGCTCCAGCGAGTTATCCAGGTGCACTTCAATTTCGGGCGTGTAACGCAGGCGAATGCGCTGGCCAATGGCCGAGCGTATCTTAGGGGTCTGCTCTTGCAACACGGTCATTACCGCGTTTTGGGTTTCTTCATTGCCCATTACGCTGACAAAAACACGGACGTGTCGTAAATCGCCACTGACTTCCGCATCGGTCACAGAAATTAATTGATTAACCAGTGCAGGATCTTTCACTTCCGTGGTCAGGATATCACTGAACTCCCGGATGATCGCTTTTCTTACCTTATCAGCCCGGCTGAAGTCACTTCGGTTGGCCATGGCTTGAGACCTCCAATGGTTAATCTTTGTCTATTGAAATAAAACGAAACGGCAAGCCCATTTGTTTTCAAGAGTACCTGTTTGATTCGGAATTCGGTTTACTAGCCTGACATCAAGCCCTTACAGTGAGGTTCGCTCCAGCGCCTTGGTCGTGAAGACATCAATCACATCGCCTTCTTGCAAGCCCTGAAACTTGTCGAATGAAATACCGCATTCGTAACCGGTCGCTACTTCTTTGACATCGTCTTTGAAGCGTTTCAGGTTATTCAAGGTGCCGGAGAAGATTTCTTTGCCGTTACGCAGAACCACAGCCTTGGCGTTACGGATCAGCTTGCCGCTGGTAACCATACAGCCCGCAATGGTACCGGTTTTACCCACTTTGAAAATTTGGCGCACTTCGGCGGAACCGGTGTGTACTTCCTCGGTTTCTGGTTCCAGTTGGCCCAAAACCCATTTTTCAATCTCTTCGGTGATGTGGTAAATCACGTCATAGCGCTTGATGGTTACGCCTTCCTGATCGGCCAGGCGCTGCGGCGTTGTGTCCACCTTGGAATTGAACGCGATAATCAGGGCATTGGCGGTTGAAGCCAACATGACATCCGCCTCGGAAATATCGCCGGTAGCGCTGTGGACAATGTTGATTTTCACTTCGTCGTTGGTCATGCGCTGAAGAACATCCACAACCGCTTCCAGCGAACCTTGAGTGTCCGCCTTGACCAGCAAATTGAACTGGTTTTCCTTGACCGCGTTGTCGCTTTCAATCTCGGAGCGGCCACTGAAGCCCGCAGCCACAGAACGGCTGACCCCGATACGCTGATCCCGTTCCTTTTGCTTGCCGGCCGCCAGGGATTGTTTGAATTCCTTGTCATTACGGACGACACGGAAGGCATCGCCCGCGTTGGGCACGCCATCCAGACCTAAAATTTCAACCGGGGTGGAGGGGCCAGCCTGTTGGATGCGAGAACCGTGATCGTCGATCAAGGCCCGAACGCGCCCACCGACTGAACCAATCAGCACGTTGTCGCCGACCTTCAGGTTACCATTTTGAACCAGAGCGGTGGCTACCGGGCCCATTCGCTTGTCCAGTTGGGCCTCAATGATGATCCCTTCACCGGGAACTGTGGCGTCAGCCTTGAGTTCCAGCAGCTCAGACACCAGCAAAATGGAATCCAGCAAATCATCTAGACCCAGTTTTTGCAGCGCGCTGACTTCAACGGTCAGGGTGTCCCCGCCCCATTTTTCAGCGGAAAGTCCATAATCGGCCAGTTGAACCAGTACCCGATCCGGGTCGGCATCGGCCTTGTCGATTTTGTTGACCGCCACAATAATGGGGATTTTGGCGGCTTTGGCGTGGTTAATGGCCTCAATGGTCTGGGGCATTACACCATCATCGGCAGCCACAACCAAAATAGCGATGTCGGTGGACTGGGCCCCGCGCATGCGCATGGAGGTAAAGGCTTCGTGACCCGGGGTATCCAGAAACACGACTCGCTGCTCGCCCTTTTCAACCGTGTAGGCACCAATACTTTGAGTGATGCCACCGGCCTCACTGTCCACTACCTTGTGACGACTTTCCCGAATGGAGTCCAGCAAGGTGGTTTTACCGTGATCCACGTGACCCATAATGGATACGACCGGAGCGCGTCCCTGTAAGTTCTGAAACTTGGACTCATCCAGCTTTTTGCTTTCCGTGCCCAGGTGGGTATATTCGCCCTCGTGTTTGACCTTGGCGGTCTCTTCAACCTCAAAGCCGAATTCCTTGGCCACACCTTTGGCAAAATCCACATCCAGCGTCTGGTTGACGGTGACCATCATGCCCTTCATAAAGAGGTGCTTGATGATTTCGGTTTCTCTCAGCCGGAGCTTTTCTGCCAAATCCCGCACCACAATCGGTTCATCAATACGGGTGACTTTGGGCAGGGCATCCAGTGCCGCTTGCTCCTCTTCGCGCTTTTGGCGAATGCTGAGCCGGTTTTCATAAGGCGAAGGACGACGCGACGATTGACCTTGGCGCTGCTGTGGCTGTTGAAAGCCTCCCGGGCGCTGACCACCCTGACCGGGGCGAGATGGAGCAGATCTGTTTTGGCCCTGAGCTGGCCGATAGCCTTGCGTGTTCTGGGGAGGGCTCTGCGGTCCTGCCTGTGGGGTGCTAGCAGCGGGCTGAGCTGGCCTTTGAAAGTTACCTGCCCCCGAGGCCGCAACAGACCGCCCGGATGGTTTCGCACTGCCCGGTAAGGGTTGCGCCTGGGTGCGCTTCGCTTGTGGTGCCGGGCCTTTGTTGATATTACTGGCAGGCAGTGACTCTGCCTCTTTTTGGGGTGGGGTGGCTGTGGTGGGTGCCGTTTGAGCTGGCTTGTTTTTTACGTCACTTTGCTCTGAGGAGGCCGCTTTATTCTCACTGACCGTAGGCTTGGTCTGCTGACTGGGCGCGGCTGGCTGTCCTTGTGCTTTATACTGGCTGATCAACCGATCGGCCACTGCCTGATCTACGGTACTGGAGTGGCTTTTAACCTGAACGCCATGGTTTTTGGCAAGTAAATCAATCACTGCGGCATTACTGACGCCCAGGATTTTGGAGATTTCGTGGACTCTTACTTTGGGGGACGTCACAGTGAGGAGATTCCTTTCAATTGGTCATTCAAGGCTTCCAATATAGCATCAGGGATCGCTCTTTTCAACGTGCGCTGAAATTTCTTTGCCCGCAACGCCTCAGTTAGACAGGTTTTGTTCCTGCATACGTAGGAGGAGCGTCCTTGCAAAGGAGGATTTCCATTGATTGAAAAGTGGTGATCGCGATTGCTGGTTAAGCAAAGCATGCTTTCACGGGGAAGCTGTTGTCGACAGTGAATGCACTGCCGAAGTATTGTACGTGGCAAGACAGCCCTCCAGCCAGTGGGGAGGGGCTAGCTCTCCACTTCCTCCGTTTCCACAGAAGGCTCTGCGTCTTGCGCGGGGGCCTCTGTGGCATCGTCTGTGTCGGCTTCGGGCTGGACTTCCTCCGTGTGGATTTCACCAGCGGCCACTGGCACTGGCTGATCTTCACCTTCGGCAAAATCCTGACCTTCGGGGATGTAATCGGCAGGCGGAGCGGCCATTTGTTCAAAGTAGCCCATGCCACCTTCCTGTTCGACCTGTCCAATGCTCTTGATATCCAGTTTGAAGCCGGTTAATTTGGCCGCCAGGCGGACATTTTGTCCTTCCCGACCGATGGCCAGGGAAAGCTGATCATCCGGCACAATCACCAACGCTCTGGATTGACGGGGATCGTGCATGATGAGAACCCGGATAATCTTTGCGGGCGCCAGGGCGTTGACGATAAACTCCACCGGATCTGGCGACCAGCGAATGATATCGATTTTCTCGTTCTTCAACTCGTTGACGATGGCCTGAATCCGGCTACCTCGGGTTCCAATACAGGCACCCTGAGCGTCCACATCCGGGTCATGCGAAGTGACGGCGACCTTGGTCCGGTAGCCTGCTTCTCTGGCAATACTCTTGATTTCGACCAGACCGTCCTCGATTTCAGGTACTTCCAGCTCGAATACTTCCTTGACCATGGCGGCGTGGGCTTGGGACACGATGATTTGGGGCACTCGACCGGAATCTTTCAAATCCAGCACGTAAACCCGCAGCTTGTTGCCGACCCGGTAGTACTCGGACGGCAGTTGTTCTTTAGGGGGTAGAATGGCTTCAGACTTGCCGATGTTCACGATGACATTACGGCCTTCAATGCGCTGGACAATGGCCGTGGTCACCGAGCCCCGTTTTTCTTCAAATTCTTTTTGAACCAGCTTTTTCTCCGCTTCCCGAATCCGCTGGGTAATGACCTGCTTGGCGGACTGAGCGGCAATGCGGCCAAATTCATCCGGAGTGACCTCAATCTCCAGAATGTCATTCAACTCGACATCCGGCTTGATTTTCCGTGCTTCCTTCAGTTCAATTTCAGGCTCCCGGGGGATTTCCTCGCCTTCCTCATCGAGTTCAACCGCTTCCGGGTCGCTCAGCTCTTTAACCACCCGTTTGAGTTCATAAATACCAATCTCGCCGGATTTTTCATTCAGGCGACACTCGTAACCGGTCAGGCTTTCCAGCTTGGCGTAGCGCTTATAAGCGGCCAGCATGGCTTCTTTCAAGGAGGAAATGACTACGTCTCTGGGAATGCCACGTTCCCGCTCCAGTTGTTCAGCATGTTCCATCAATGCGGGGCCAACTTTAATCATGGTGACGGCGTACCTCCTGTTTATCCTTTGATTCCTGATAATTATACTGGGTCAATCGCTGAAGATAAGGACGTATCGTCCTCTTCTTCCGGGAAACGAATGACCGGGTTGAGGTAAACGGCCTGCTCGTCTTGCAGGCAAACCTCGAAAGTCTTGGCGGTCTTGTTATCACGTAACATCACTGCCTTACGGGCTTCATCAAATCCGATGAGTATGCCTTCCGCCACGGTAGGCAGTTCAGAAGGCAGGGCCTTGGCCGCTTTTTTCTTGTTTCTGGACTCAATGGCGCCAGTAATGCGCACCGGTTCTCCCTGGTAAAACGTAAACTCACGGACTGTTTTTAGCGGTCTGAAAAGGCCCGGGGAGCTGACCTCAAGGTTATAGGCCACGTCCGCCAGCAAGGGAAATGTTTCCAGTACTGAATCCAGGCTGCGGCTGATGGCCTCGCATTCGCTGATGGAAATAGAGCCTTCTTTTAAATCGACATAGACCCGCAAATACCAGTATCCCGCCTCTTTTTCAAAGACGACATCCACCAGAAAATAACGCGGCTCCAGCTGACTTTCCACTAACGGAAATATAGCCTGTTGAATGGCTTGCACTTGTTCTGGTTTGGGCTGCGTGGAGGGAGAGGCGGGCCGTTTCATGCCGGATTGCGTACTCCTGAAAGGTGTTGCGTTAATTTAAGTGTTGATTTTTTCTCTTAACAAAAGAAGTGGGCCTTTTTTCGTTGACCCACTTCTGACAATCATCAAGAAGTAGTGCCGATTTTAACATAAACAAATTTCTGGCAAGGACTCTGTGTTCAAGGGGACAGTAAATTTTCCAGGGCCTGCAACTGGGAGAGGGTTCCGGCGCCCACCAGTATGTCTTCAGCGCGCAGGATCAAATCGGGATCGGCGGCCACCTGAACTTTTTCTTGTCCCTGCACCAGTGCGATTACGTTGACCCCGGTCTTTTGGCGGATCTTGGCTTCTTTCAGGCTCTTTCCGGCCAGTTCGCTGCCAGTGGCGACTAGCAGCCAGCGGATTTGAGTGCCTTCCAGGAGGCTAAAGCGTCCAAAAATGGTATGCTCCCTGGTGACAGGCGCTCTGTGCAGATTGTTTTCCAGTTGTCGAACCCGGGTAATCAGGCGATCCGTCTCTAGAACCGGGTAGTGTAAATGGTTCATAATGTTGAAAATAAAGCTGATACTGGTTTCAAACTCTTCGTAGATGATGCTGTCCACCCCGATGCGATGGAGGCGATCAATGTCCGCCCGGTATCTTGAACGGACCATGCAATAGGTTTTGGGGTTAATTTGCTTGGCCAGCTGGGCGGTTGATTCTGCGGTTCGGATGTCGGGGAAGGTAATCGCCAGAATGGTGGACTGCTCGATACCTGCAAATTCCAGTATCTCCCGGCGTGAGATGTCGCCGTACACACAGGTAATTCCTCGGGCCTTGAGTTTGCGGACGGTCTTCAGGTTGGTTTCCACTACCACATAGGAAATACCCTGCTCTTCCAGGGCGGTGGCCAGGTTCCGGGCAATCGGGCCATAACCGGCAATAATGACGTGATCCAGCGGACTTGTTGCCTGTTCCTCTGATTCTATAGTTGTTTTTGCCCTTCTTAGGCGGGCTTTCAGGTATGGACTGCTTAAGCTGTGAATCAGGCGAAGCACAAGGGGGGTGAGAAACATGGAAATGATAATGGCATCGATAATAATGGGGTTCCAGAATCCAAGAAGCTCCTGCCAGCTGGGTACCTGACTGATGGTGTCCAGGGTTCTTCCCAGTAGCACAAAGGAGAATTCCCCTACCTGAAAGAGAGACAGTCCCGCCCACAAAGCGGTGCGGTGCGGAAAGCGCAAGACGCGAACCGCTGTGTAGGCACACACTGCTTTGAGGAGGATCAGGAGGGTGGTCGCTCCCAGCACCAGCCATCCGTTCTGCAATAAAAATCGCACATCAAACAGGAGACCCATCGAGACAAAGAACAGGGTAATAAAAACGTCCCGGAATGCTTTACTGTCGGCAATGACCTGCCTGCAAAACAGACTGCGGCTGAGGGCGAGACCCGCTACGAACGCCCCTGCTTCATAGGACAGGCCCATTTGATGGGTGAGTAGCGCCATGCCCAGCCCAATACAGACCAATGCCAGGGTAAACACTTCTTTTTTATTGGTGGATGCCAGTCGATCCAGAAAGACAGGAACGACCTTGAGGCTGATGGTAACGGCTATGGCCCCAAATATAAGTGCCTTAAATGTGATCCAGGCTAGTTGCGTGGTGGTTTCGCTGGTGAAAGGCTGTGTTAAGGAGGGGACTAAGGCCATCAGCGGAATAATGGAGAGATCCTGAATGATTAGCACCCCGAGAATCAGCCGTCCGTGGTCTGAATCGGTTTCCCGGTGCTCTTCCAGGCTCTTCAACACGATGGCCGTACTGCTCAGAGAGAGGATAGAGCCTACCAGAAAGGCCAGTTGCCACGGAAACTTTCCCAGAAAATGAAGGGCCAGCGTCAGGGCCAGCGCGGTCAGCCCCAATTGCATCAGGCCTGCCAGCGGTGCCTGGTATCGCAGCTGGCGCAGCTTGTCCACGGAAAGATCCAGCCCGACAATGAACAACAGGAAAATGATGCCCACCTGGGCCATGGTCTGGATTTCTTGAACATGAACCAGATTCAGGGCATTGGGGCCCAGCAGGATGCCGGTGAGGATGAAAGCCAGAAAGGTAGGGAGGTGAAACCGTTGCAGGATATAGGCAAAAATTGCTCCAATGGAGAAAATCAGAGCCAGTAAGACCAAAACGGAAGCATCCAGGGCGCTGTGTTCCATTGCGATGTGTTAAACCCTCCTCCCCTCTGTTTGCTTATCAGTCTAGCAGCTTTTTCTGCCCGGGGCCAATATGCCCTCAAGGCTTGCGGTGCCTGGGTCGAGAACCGGTATTCATGAGATATCAGTACGATTATGAGGAAATCAAAAGAAATTCGCGGTGTCTTAGGCTATAATCACCAAATAATTTCGAAGTTGTGTTTAAGCAGCATCCCGCCTTCATGAACAACCCTCATTTTTCGGTCAGGCAAGTTTCCGCACTTGTAGTGGGTACGGGAATTTCTGGTTTGTTTACAGCTTTAAAATTAGCGGAAGCAGGCGTAGAAACGCTGTTGATTACCAAATCCGCACTGGATGAAAGCAACTCCCGTTACGCTCAGGGTGGGATTGCCGCCGTCTTGCCATCGAATCCGGATGACTCCCTCGACTTGCACCTGCAGGACACCATTCGGGCCGGAGCCGGGCTGTGCAACGAACAGTCTGCTCGCTCTATTTTGGCTGAGGGGTACGCCTCCATTGAAGATTTACTGCTTTACGGGGTTCCTTTTGATCGAAACCCGGATAATCAGCTGGCTTTAACCCGAGAGGCCGCTCACAGTGTCCAGCGGATTTTGCATGCGGGTGGTGATGCCACCGGTCACTCCGTGGAAATGGCTTTGATCGACAAGGTTCGCAAGAATTCCCTGATTGAGGTCATGGAGTATGCTCAGGTGGTGGAGCTGCTGCTGGTGGATGGCGTTTGTCAGGGCTGCCGGGCCGTCGATTACCACAAGCGTGAGGAGGTGGTGGTGTACAGTCCCCACACGGTGCTAGCCACCGGTGGAATCGGGCGAATCTACAGCCACACCACCAATCCGGCCATTGCCACCGGAGACGGGATCGCCCTGGCTGCCCAAGCGGGTGCCGCTATTGAGAATATGGAGTTCATTCAGTTCCATCCGACTGCTTTTTACGCCGACGGGCAGCTTCATTTTCTGGTCTCCGAAGCCCTGCGGGGGGAAGGGGGCCTGCTCAGAGATCGGGAAGGGCAACTGTTTGCCCGGAAGTATCATCCCGATGGTGAATTAGCCCCTCGGGATATTGTGACCCGGGCCATTTACGCTGAGATGCGCGCCGCGCATCTGCCTTATGTTTATCTGGACATTACGCACCTTCCTGCGGAGACCATTGAAAAGCGCTTTCCCACCATTTTAAGCAGTTGCTTGAAGTTTGGCGTGGATATTCGCAAGGACTGGATCCCGGTGGCCCCTGCCGCCCACTACCTTATGGGGGGGATTACCGTGGATGTGGAAGGCAAAACAACAGTTCCCGGACTGTATTCCGTTGGAGAAACGGCTTACACCGGTTTACACGGTGCCAATCGCCTGGCCAGCAACTCCCTGCTGGAGTGTGTCGTTTTGGCCCGACGGGTGGCCCGTTATATCGGGGAAAATCCCCAGGTACTGATTGAGCAGGTACCCACCGTCTCATCGGGTCAGTATGGTTATGAGTCTCAGCCAGCCATGTTTGAGGCTTTAGGGAAACTTCATGACCTGATGTGGCAGCAGGTGGGCATTTTGCGGAGCGGTAAGGGGCTTGAGCTGGCTTTGGCTGAGCTTGAGACTTTGGAAACGCAGGTAATGGTCAATCACTGGCAGCAGGTGATTCCGGTTGGCTTTGAGCTGATGAGTCAGTTGAAAGTGGCCCGATTGATTGCCCAGGCGGCCCTGGCGCGTTGTGAAAGCCGGGGCGCTCATACGCGACTGGATTTTCCGGAGTCAGCGCCCGCTTTATCCACCGATGTCTTTGCCGGAGCCTCGATTGTATGATCCCGGTGTTCCCTTTGAATCAGACACCTCTGGACGCAGAGTCTCTGGCGATTCAGGACATTGTCCGTACCGCCCTGCTGGAAGACCTGGCTCAGGGGGATATCACGACGGACTCATTGCCGAAACTGGCCCGGTTGCAAAAGCAGGCCCTGTTCCGGGTGCGTCAGGATTGTGTGGTTTCCGGCTTGACTGTGGCCGGTCTGGTCTGTCAAATGGTGGATCCGGCCTTGGTGTTTACCCCGATGCTTCAGGATGGGGATGTTGCACAGGCCGGTAAGGTCATAGCACAGGTGCAGGGGGCCATGGCGTCCATTCTCAAAGCGGAGCGCACCGCCTTGAACTTTTTGCAGCACCTGAGCGGGGTGGCCACCGAGACCCGGCGTTATGTAGAGGCGGTCAGCGGGACTGACACCAGGATTACCCATACCCGGAAAACCACACCCGGTCTGCGTCTTCTGGAGCAGCAGGCCGTTCTTCATGGGGGCGGAGTGCCGCACCGGTTTAATCTGGGCAGTTGCGTGATGCTAAAAGACAATCACTTGCAGGTGCTGGGCGATATCAACCCCAATCAGGTCATTGCAGTGGCGGTAAAGACCCTGCGAGCCAAAATTTCACACACCACAAAGATTGAGGTGGAGGCGGATACCCTGGCGCAAGTCCAGCAAGCGGTAGAAGCGGGTGCCGATATTATTCTGTTGGATAATATGAGCCCTGACACCATCCGGGAGGCCTTGAGCCTTATCCAGAACCGGGCCATCGCCGAGGCCAGTGGCGGTATTAGCCTGGACACCATTCGGGCTTACGCTGAAACCGGGGTGGAAGTGATTTCCACCAGTAAAATTACCCTGGGCGTTCCGTCCATTGATGTGGGTCTGGATTTGGAGTAAGTCCGGTACCCTTATTACAGGGTTTTCACTGCTTTAGGGCGGCTGAGTTAAGACATCGCTTGGCGCTTAATCAACGAAGCGATACTTCACCAGCGTCCACAGGGCGGAAATGCCGTCCCGCCAGGTAATTTTCTTGCCTTCATCAAAGTTGCGACCACTGTAGGAAATGGGGGCTTCGTATAATCTGGCTCCCCGTTTCAGTACCTTGGCCGTAATTTCCGGCTCAAAATCAAACCGGTTGGAACGAATGATCACGTCTTTCAGGAACTCGGCTTTGAAGGCTTTGTAACAGGTTTCCATATCGGTCAGGGTGGTGTTGTAGAGGATGTTGGTCATAAAAGTCAGAAATTTATTGCCAAAATAGTGCAGCACGTTGAAGGCCCGAACCGGCTTCCCGGCGGTTAAACGGCTGCCATAAGCCACATCGGCCTTGCCATCCAGAATGAGTTGAATCAGCTCCGGGTAGTCCTTGGGGTCGTACTCCAAATCGGCGTCCTGTATGACGATAATCTCCCCGCTGGCATGCTGAATGGCCGTTCTGAGGGCGGCCCCCTTTCCCTGGTTGTGGGCGTGATACAGCACCGTGTAGGGTGGTTGTCCCTCATAGCGCTTTAACAGGTCGCGGGTGCCGTCGGTGGAACCATCATCCACCAGAATGATTTGCTTTTGCAGGCCGCAGAAATCCACCGCGTTCACTTTTTCCAGCAGGGCACTCAGGAAGCGAATCTCGTTGAATACGGGGATCAGGATGCTAAGGGTTTTATGGGTCGTCATTGCTTAATACTTTTCGGGGAATGATCGGTTAACGTCTCCAATAAGTCACTGGCGGGGCGATAGGTCGGACTGATGAGCAGGCACTGATTCAACATCAGGCGAGCCTCTTTCAGGTGCATCAGGGCCACGCTGTATTGTCCCAGATGAAAGTAAATTTCAGGGTCGTTGGGTAAGGCTTTTTGGCCTTGCAGTAGGTACGTACCCGCTCTATCCAGCCAATTGGCGTTCATCAGGGCGCGTCCGGCAAATTTGGGTGCCTCCAGGTTGACTTGAGTCAGGAAATCCACGTAATTCAGGTAATTTTCCAGGTAATCGGTGCGATTGGCCGCAATCAGGTTGGCGATATCGCTTTCCATGTGGTTGCGGATCTGAAAAATGGTGGGCACGGTTCGGAGTTGGCCGCTGATTAATCCATACAGGGACACGCACCAGTGGTTTTGACGTTGACTCAGTACCTTGCTCCAGGACTGTTGCATGGCCGGGGCTTTTCCCTGCAACATGGCGCAGTAGCCACTCTGGTAGTAATCGTGGATCTGGACGTAGAGATCTGCAGCCTCCTCGAAACGCCCTTGCGCCCTCAGTGCCAGCCCCATCAGCTCATACAGGGCTCGTTTCTCTTCAACAGTGCATGTTGTAGCCTGCTTCATCAACAGGCGTAGCGATTCTTCGGCTGCCGGGGCCTTTCTCTCTCTGAACAAAAGATCTCTGGCTTCATTAAGTTGAGAGAAGACAGCCAACGGCCTATCCCTCCTTTGTGGGAGGACTGGTTTTAATCAGGTTAACCGCCTCAATGGCCTTGTTCAGGCGGGCAGTTTCAGCCTCCTGAGTGGCCAGTCGGTTGCTTTTTTTGATTTCCTCGAAAATTTCTTCCCGGTAAATGGTGATTTGCTTGGGGGCTTCAATGCCAATTTTGACCGAATCCCCCTTGGTTTCCAGGATGGTCACTTCGATTTCATTGGCGATAATGATTTTTTGTCCTGTTTTTCGGGTGAGTACCAGCATGAGTCCTAGTCTCCTTTATCAGCGGAAGCCGGAGATGAGACCGAGGACGCTCCTTTGGGTTGCTGCTGCAGAACTTCATCAGGAATCAGGCGGGTTTTGGTACTGTATCCACTGTCGTGTAAAACCACTTGCAGGGCTTTGCGGCTGGACTGGTTGACGACAATGGGCCCTAACAGGTTGGTGGTCATTTTACTAGGGTCTTCCTGCGGAATGTTGACGATGGTCATCACCAAAGCGTCATCAGCGCTGTGCAGGGCTAAATGTTCAGCGGTTTCATCGGACAAGGCAAATTCGTAGTCGATATCGAATAACTTGGGGTTGGTCACCACAAAGGCCAGTTCAGGATCATCAGCGGACTGGAGCCATTTAAACGGCGAGTCTTCTGCATGATCCAGAATCACGTAACGCGCGGAGTCGCTAAAGCCCAAAATCGGCTCAATGAAGTCAATGATGCGATCCTCGTCAACAGAGACCTCTCCAAAGCGCGCGGTTTGAATAATTTTGTTAGCCATTGGGGGTTCCCATTCTCACCAACTTTTTACTTTTGATTACATTCTTGTATAATACCGTTTCAGGGATGCCTAGATTGTAACAATCCATAAGCTATTTTAAAGAAAAAGTCATAAATGGGCCAGTTTTTCTAAACTTTTCCACGATTGGGTCGATGACAGAGTGACTTGAGGCACGCAATGGGACTGAGGGATTATTGCAAACGTATGATGACAAGCATCACGCAGCAGGAGCTGGAGCGACTTCTGAAGGAATCAGAGCAGATTGCCAAGGATTGGGATACCTATCTGCAGTTTCGGAAGAATCGCGAGGCCATTTTAAGGCAATTTTTGCCCAGTGAGGGCGCAAACTAGACCCTTTGTCTGGAAGGGTTTATTGGGTTACTGACTCGATGTTTTGATTCTGTGGGTTGAATAGTAGCGAAAACCGAAGATTGATCCCTGTTGGGCTTTCCGGGAATCCGGTATAGTAGTGCTGTTACAGTTTGGCGGGCTTGCAAGGGCAGGTCTAAAGGGCACGTCCGGACGCGATGTTGTATGTGGAAGGGCCGTTGGGGTCTGGCAAAACCGGTCGTTTGGTGGTGGAAACCAGTCGATTGCTGCAATCCGTACCGGCGTCGTCGGTGCTGGTTCTCTGTAGCAACCACGCTCGTCAACAAAAATTTATTGAGCGTCTGCTGGCCAGTCGGACACAGGCGGTGGCCCAGCTGCCCATTTATACTTACGCGGGTTTTGTGCGCAATGTTTTGTTTAATTACTGGCCGCTGGTGGAGGAGGAAATCAGTCGCACCTTGAAAAAAGGGGTTGCGGTGATCCGCCCGGAATTATCGGGCCTGGAAGATAGCGAGCTGATTTTAAAATGGTTGCTAGCCCGCTTGCGTAAAGAGTCCGAGCAGAAGGGGCAGACCGTTTTCGAGAACTTTCCCGGTTCGGATCAGCATATTTTAAAGCAGATGGTGCGTCGCTTGCGCCTGCGTTCGGAGAATCTGCTGTCCCGCAAGGACATGCAGGAACGGTCTGTGCTGATGAATGAGATGTGCCACGCGGAAGTCAGTTGGCTGGAGCAGCAGTTTGATATTGAAAGTTACGTGTTGCGGGTGCTGGACCCCAATAAGCAGCTGGATATTTTCAACAGCCTGCTGAAGAAGGACAACGCCCTGTCCACTGGGCTGAGAAGCGAGATTCGGCATTTGATTGTGGATGATGTGGATGAAACCATTGTGGCCCAGCAGCGCCTGATTGAGTTTTTAAGCCCGAATTTGGAAACGCTGGTTCTGGCGGCGGATGTGGATGGAGGCTCCCGACGGGGGTATCTAAACGCCTATCCCTACGACTGGAACGCCCTGAAAGCCTTGCGTCCCGGTGAGACGGTGGTTTTAACCCGAGAAGACAGTGCGTATCAAGCGGGGCAGGCTTTATTGGCCAACTGGAAGCGCACGGAAGGCTTTCTGCCCATGCCGGCTATGGTCAGCCTGAACGACGGGTTTATGACCCGGGTGGAGCTACTGGAACAAGTGGTGGAGGACGTGCTGGACGCGCTGGAGGCGGGCTACAGCCCCGGTGATTTTTGTCTGGTGCTGCCCAAAACGGATTTCCTCAGTTTCCATCAGTTGCACAGCCGCCTCAGTCAGCGGGGCATCCCGGTGCAGTTGCTGTCAGGTACCAAGCGCCCCAGTGATAATCCCAAGTGCAAGAGTTTTATTTCCCTGATTCAGTGGGCCAACGCCGCACAGTGGAAAGTCTATCCCTCCCGGTGGGAAATTAAGACCATCCTGATGCAGGGGTTGGGCTTTCAGCATTTACCCGATATTTCCGGAGAACGGCTGGATCAGTTGTCTCAAGCGGTGGGCGATTGGTTGGGTAGCAATTCGGAAGGTTTTTACCCGCTGCCGCCGCTGGAAGTGCTGCCTTTTGCCCTGAGCGGCGCTGCGTTATCCCGTTATGAATTACTGGGTCAGTGGTTGCAAAAGGCGCCTGCACTGGGCTTTGATCAGCAGCTCTATTCCGCGTTCAAGGAATTATTGGCCCCTTGTGCCACCGAGCGGGACGGTTACGCGGATTTGAACCGCATTATTCAAAGTTATTTGCGGCAGCGAGAAATTTATAAAGGTCTGACCCGATCGGGGCAAGCGCCGGATACGGTGGCCGGTCAGGATTTTAACCGCTGGTGGCTGGAGCAGGTGAAAAGCGGGACCATGGCCGATACACCCGAAATGCCGGAGGCGGTGCAGCCAGACGCCCTGATTATCGGCACGCCGCAAAAGATGATTGATTTGGAAATTTACCGCAAAGTGCAGTGCTGGCTGGATGTGAGTGCCCGGGAGTGGGCCCGCAGTGACAATGCCCCGCTCTACAACGCCTGGGTGCATTCCGCGGTGTGGGATGGCTCCAATACGGCCTTTAGCGAAGAATTTAACGAGGCGGTTATTCGCACTCGGGCGGGGCATATTACTCGCTCTTTAATGTTGTTGGCCACAGAAAAGATTCAGGCCTATGCCAGCGAACTGGATGATTTAGGGGGAACGCACATGGGCTTGTTAAAACCGCGCTTGCTGAATGTGCCAGAGCTTACACAGGATCTGTACACTTTGGAGCGGGCGGTGCTGCGGGCGGATCAGCAACCCATCTTAGGCTATCAGTCGGGCACCATGGCCATCAGCGCCGTGCCCGGTGCGGGCAAAACCTTTGTGAACGTGGAACTGTTGCTGGAATTGATTCAGCGGGGCACGCCGCCAGAGCGCATTCTGGTGCTAACGTATATGGACAGCGCCGCCAAAACTCTGCTGGGTCGGTTGAAGAAGAAGCTGGCCGGAGTGACTAATCAATTGCCGGTGGTGTCCACCATTCACAGTTTGGCCTTTCGCATTCTGGCGGAAAACGATCACGCCGTGCTGGCCGGATTTTTACCGGACGATATGACCATACTGGATGATTACGGGCGGGGTGAAATCCTCAGTAAAGTGGCCTTGCTCACCCAGCCGGAATCCACCAAAAATGTGATGGACTGGCAGCGAGCCATCGATCGGGGCATAAACCATTGCAAAATGTTCGGCATCACCGAAGCGGCCATTCTGCGACACATTGAGAGTCAGCCCGGTAATTTCCGCCTGGCGGAATTTTTACCCGCGTTCAAGTTGTACAATCACGAACTGCACCACAGCGGCTCGTTGGATTTTACGGATTTAATCACCAAGGCCGTGGATATTTTGCGGTGCTTCCCCGATATTCGGGAAAAATATCAGCGGCAATTTGCCTATATTATCGAGGATGAGGCTCAGGACTCGTCTCGTCTGTTGCAGGAATTTATCGCCTTGCTGGGCGGGGAAAATCCCAATTTAATTCGCACCGGTGATACCAACCAGTCCATTACCACCACGTTCAGTTCCGCCGATACGTCGGTGTTCCGGGATTTTGTCAAAAATGCCCAAGTCCCGGTTCATATGGTTCAAAGCGGCCGCTGCGCCCCGGAAATCATTGCGCTTGCCAATTTTTGGATGCGGCAGGCCAGCCAGCTTCCGGGGTTGGAGCAAGCCTTTGAGCCGGTGGATATGAAGCCGGTACCCGGCCAAAACCCGGCCTTGTTGTGTTCCCCAACCGCCGAGTTGTTTGATTTGGACAAAATGGAAGAGAGCTGGCTGGTGGAGCGCATTCAGCAGATCCGCACACAGCAGCCGGAGGCGTCCATTGCCATATTGGTGCGAACCAATTCGCAGGTCAATCGGGTCACCGCCATGCTGCATCAGGCTCAAATTCCGGCGGTCAGTTTGAGTGAGCAGTTGAACGTGAACCCGGTTTTTTCCTTTATTGTCTGCACGCTCAAGTTGTTGGCCTCTCCGTACGATTTATCGCTGCAAAGCCAGTGGTATCAGTTGCAGGTTGAACGATTGGGCTTGACGGAGAGTACCTCTCGCAAGGCTTTAATGGACAGCCAACCATTGCTGTATGAATCACCGTTGAATTTGGATGATGAGATGCTGCGGCAGTGGTACTACGATTTTGTGGATTTCAGTCGGCAAGCGGCGGGAGGGAATGTGAGCGCTCTGGTGGTTCGCATTGTGGATCGGTTTTGCACGTCCGTGGCGGATCGCAGCAACGGATACTTATGCGCCTTGATGGCTCAGGATATTTTAAACACGTTCCAGCACATGGTGCATTTGTCCCCCTTGGAGATTGTATTGCACCAGTTTGAGGCATTTCAGAAATCCTGGCGGGGCAAGAAGGGTTTTGGGGAAGTGTTGGCCCAAAATGCCAGTCAAGTGGTGCAGGTGATGAGCATGCACAAATCCAAGGGGCAGGAATTTGACGTGGTGTTTATGCCCTTTTTGCAGGCTGAAACTTTCCCGCATCAGGTCAGTAGCATTCGGTTTGATGAAACGGATAAACTGGTTCAGGAACTGGATCGCATCCACTTCAAGGGGCAAGGGCAGTTGCTGGAAGAGAGTTATCAGCAGGATAAAAAGCGGGAAAAAATTGAAGAGGAAGCCCGGTTAATTTATGTGGGCCTGACCCGGGCCAAGCGGGCTTTATACCTTTCAGCGCATTTGCAGACCATGACCCGCTATAACAAAATTCGAAAAGTGGAGCCCGCCGCTGTTTTTCAGGCCCTGCAAGCCAAATTGCATCCGCCGCTGGATAATGTGGTGTGTATTGGGGATGGGGAGGTTCAAAATGCCCAGGCCACTTGAATTTACCCAGATTTCCTCCGATGCCTTTAAATCCTGGAGCCGATGCAAACGTCAGTTTTTTTACAAGCATGTCAAAAAAATGCAGTGGCCTGCGGATATTCAGCATTTCCGGCTGGGGCGGGACGTGCATAAATTGCTGGATTATCAGGCCCGTGGGCTGGATTGTACCCTGTTGTTGGAAAACGCCCCCATGGATGTGCGGGTGAGCTGGCAGAAGCTGATGGCCCATCCCGTGGCGCATTTACCGGTGATTGCCAACGAATGGGCCTTTCACGTGCCCATGCCCACCCGTCAGGGATTCACAGAGTGGTTGACCGGGCGAATTGATCGGGTGGCCCGGCGGGATGACACGGTGCTGGTGATCGATTGGAAAACTGGAACCGGGGTGCCTCGTAATCCCGAGGTGGATTGGCAAACCCGCTTGTATTTATACGCCCTGGTGGAAGTGGCTCAAACGTCATCCGCGGCGGATTTGAACCTGAACTGGAATGGACCGCTTCAGCCGGAACAAGTGCAGTTTGTATACGTGGAAGTGAAGGCCGATAGCCACTCTCCGGTGCGGGAAGTGGTTGTGGATTACAACACGGCCAAACATGAGGCCACCCGGCAAACCTTGTCCGCCATTGTGTCGGCTATGGCTGTGGAGGAGGAGTATGGTTTACCGGACAATCGCCAGTGCCCCGATAAATTTTGCGCCTATCGATCCATTTGCGGTATTGAAAGTTTAAATTAAGAAAAACCTCACCCCTATGAATTGACCTTGGCGCTGGTGGGGACGCTGGTTTTGCCTTTCGACAGGGCTCAAATCTAAAGGCCCCCTTCTCAATAGAAAAGGAGGCCTTTAGAGTTTGCTTAAAGCGTTTAGCGTCCCTTGGGGTTATGTCCCAATGGTCCAGGAGTTCATGTACTCGGTCATTTCTGGCGTCAGTAAATCAATGGACACGCCCATGGCTTTCAGCTTCAGGGTGGCGATGTCGGTATCCACATGGGCGGGCAGAACGTGAACGTTGTTGGAGAGTTTGCCTTTGTTTTTGACCAGATATTCCACGGCCAGGGCCTGGTTGGCAAAGCTCATATCCATCACGCTAGCGGGATGTCCTTCAGCGGCGGCCAGGTTGATCAAGCGGCCTTCGCCCAGTACCAGCACCCGACGCCCGTTGTTCAGGGTGAACTCTTCCATGAACGGACGGATTTGCTCACGGCTTTTGGACATGGCGGCCAGGGATTCCAGGTTCAATTCCAGATCGAAGTGGCCGGAGTTGCAAACGATGGCCCCGTCTTTCATGGCTTCAAAGTGTTTTTTGTCGATGACGTGGCGGTTGCCGGTCACGGTCACAAACACATCGCCTTCCTTGGCGGCTTCTTGCATGGGCATCACTCGGAAACCATCCATTACTGCCTCAATGGCCCGGATGGGGTTGACTTCGGTGACGATGACGTTGGCGCCCAAGCCACGAGCCCGCATGGCGCAGCCTTTGCCGCACCAGCCGTAACCAACTACCACCACGTTTTTACCCGCCAGCAAGATATTGGTGGCCCGAATGACGCCATCCATGGTGCTTTGGCCGGTGCCGTAGCGGTTGTCAAAGAAGTGTTTGGTTTGGGCGTCGTTGACCGCGATGGCGGGCCAGGGCAGCTTGCCGTCTTTTTCCATGGCTTGCAAGCGCACGATGCCAGTGGTGGTTTCCTCGGTGCTGCCAATCATATCGCTAATCAGGTCGGGACGCTCTTTGACCAGGGTGGCCACCACGTCGGAGCCGTCATCGATGATGATTTGCGGCTTGTGATCCAGGGCGATGTTGACGTGCTTGGTGTAGGTTTCCACGGATTCGCCCTTGATGGCGTATACGGAAACGTTGTAATCCTGTACCAGAGAGGCGGCCACGTCATCCTGGGTACTGAGCGGGTTGGAGGCGATCAGCACCGTTTCAGCGCCACCGGCTTGCAGGGCGCGGGCCAGGTTGGCGGTTTCCTTGGTGATGTGACAGCAAGCGGACAGGCGGATTCCGGCAAAGGGCTTTTCTTTGGCAAAGCGCTCCCGGATTTGCGCCAGCACGGGCATATCCCGATCGGCCCACTCAATTTGCTTTTTACCCTGAGCGGCCAGGGAAGGGTCTTTGATTTCGCAGGGAATTGCTGTCATCACGGCCATGGTAAACTCCTAAATTCATTGCGGTCATATTGTTTGCATAGTGACCTACGGGCCCACTTTACCAAAGAAGCAAGCCCAAGCCAAGCAGCCGCCCGATGCCCCCTGCCGGGTTCAGACGCTCTGGTTGGAGCCCGATTTAATCTTCTTCCAGATCCTTTGACAGGGCCGCTCGGGTGTCCATCAGGAGTTTCAATTCCTCAATGGCGTTCACTGCTTTTAACAAGCGTACCCGCAGGATTTCATCGTCTTCCATCTGTTCCTTGACACCGCCCCGATAGACTTTTCGATAGCGATTGGAGACTCGCCAGTATTCAGTAGCCGCTTCCAGATTGGACAGGGCCTCCTGAATCAGCTGATAGCTTTGAAATTGGTCTTCGCCAAGCTGGAATGTGCTTTTAAACCGCAGATTGGCCAGACTGACCTTTTGGCAAATGGCCCCCAGTTGTTGCAGGGAAATATCCTGACCCGCCGTGTTGATTTTCTGATTGACCCTGAGCAGTTCCTGGCTCATGGAGGCTGCTTTGTCCAGATAGCGCCGGTAGATATCCCGCGCTCGAATTTCCTGTCCCGCCACCACGGAGGCTTCCCCCACCAGCCCCTGACTGACCAGGGTGTCCAGTTTGTCCAAATCCTGCTTGAGTTGGGCCAGTTCCGCATCGCTGCTGATTCTGGCCTTGGCGGTCACTGTTTTTTCGGCCACTGCCCACCCGGTGAATAGGCAAAACAACAGGGATAAAAATATAATGATCCCGGTACATTTTTTTAGCCGTAACTGCCGCAGATTCATCATTTTTAGTGATTCACCGTTTCATGCTCTCACTGGTTTCGCCGTCAACCAATCAAACCTTGCCGCTTCCTTTTGAACGGTCGGGTGGCATCCTTCACTTTATTTTACCGCCAATCTGACAGGCGTTAGGGGAGCCTGACCTTGCGCTGAGCAATTCTGTTCGGTTGATTGTTTTTATATTTAAATAATGCATCGATTCAGACCCATTTTTCAATACGGGAAAAGACGGGTTTGGAAGGAGTTCGTATGCCTAACGCTGACCGCAACTGGTTGTCCGTTACCCACCATCGCACCGGCCTGCTGATTAAAAGCGGAAATCGGCTGCTGGCGGCTGTTTTGTTACTGGGTGGCCTGTTTGGTATCGGCTGTACGGGTTTTATCAATTTGATGCAAAAACCGGAACAAAGCCTGCAGATTCAGGGATTTCTGTTCAATCAGGCTGAGTTTGCTCAGGCGGAGCAAGGCCAGTCCGGGCTTCAGGGACTTCGTAAATCCCCTGTGTCCAAAGCCCTGGATCCCAATTGGGATGGCGCGGTTGCCGGAGCCAGTCTCGGCTGGTCGGCAGGACGCAGCATCCCCGTGATTGGGTGGGTTGTTGGCCCTTTGGTGGGGGCTGCTGTCGGCTATCAACTGGATGAGCGGGTTTAAACTTACTCATATCCTTCCGGGCGCTCGTGATTATCCTCGTGAGCATCCGGGTCCGTATTGTCCTCAGAGGCTGATGACTGTCCTAGGGGGGTGACCGGGGCTACCGGCGGCAGGACGCCCGGAACAAAACCGTTCGGAAAGGCCCTGAAGTCTGGCCCATCAACGGTGCCCAAATCCAGTATGCCTCCGGTCAGGCGCTTTAGCTGTTCGGTGCGATCGGTCAGTTCGTAATAAAAGCTGTAAGGCTGGCCGGGTCGCTGGATGCGGAATCCAAGGATTTCATTGACCTCCTTGTCACCGTCAAAGACGTAGGTGCCCTTCAGGCAACGACCGCCTTCACTCATTTGTAGGGTCACGTTGGCCCCGTGGAGTTGACCGGGATCTTCCCCCAATCGGCCTTGAAGCAGGGGGCCGGTCTGGGTACCCCGAATGTAGCCCGAGGCGCTGCCAGGGCCTTCCACCCAGTTGGGGCCAAATTGCACCAGCCGCATGAGCCCGAAGGTGGTCTGCCAGTACCCGGCAAACTGATTACCCGGTATGCTGGCGTTGGAGCCCGCCATGCCGCATAGCTCGGCTTGTGCGGGGGGTACCTGGCTGTTCAGAACAAAGAGTCCAACCGCCAACAGGCCAAAAATCTTTCTGAGTAATGCTTGATTCATATGGTGTTTAACACTCCCTCACCGATTTTGAAACCATAATGCTCATCTTCAATAGTACAGGGATTTGTGAACCGGGGGGAGTCCGCCCCGAACTTCATTCGGGCTCTACCCCAACAACTGTAGATCCCGGGTCGTAGGGAAATTTAAATCGGTTGGTCGATGATGACGGTGCGTAATTTGGTTAGTATGAAACGGTGTAGGCGGTTTCCCCACGGGGAGTCCAGGTAGGTAGCTGTACGCATGATGAATTTGAACGAAGAGTGCCTCTTGCAATTTCTCCAGAATGAGGCCAGCGGGGCCGCCCAAGAGCAACAGCAACGGGGGAGCATACTGGAGGGGGCTCCGGGCAAGGCCGTGCCCGCTCTCCTTCGGCGAAATCCACATGTCTCCTTGCCTTCGTTGTTGTCGTCGGGGCTTTCGAGCCACTTACCTGTCAATCCCGGGAAGCTGTCATAACCGGTTGTGAGTGAGGCACAACTGGTTTTGTTAAGAATTGTTTCTGTTTTGGGGTGTTTTTCAGGGAAATGAGGGGTTTTTATGGGGTGAAAGCCTTGGGGGACGGGCTTTAAGGTCTAAAATTAAAGTTTTTGGGACTCTGGTCTATATTAATAACATAAGATTTCACTCCTCACTGGCATTTCGATACTCCTCCTTCTGACTTTCAAAGCTTCACTTCAACTTGCACTTACAGTTAACTCCTCATAGCGCGCACAACGCCATTTTTTGGGTTGTGCTTTTTTCTTTTTTTGGCAGTTTTATCAGTGAACGCTGCCTGGCCTGATTGAAAGCCTTTTGCTGAGCAGTGGGGCTGGTTCTGCCTGTTTGGGTAATAGACTTTCGGGCGGACAATCCATACAGTCTTATATATTCGCTTTAATCATTCGTTTTCATTCAGAAATAGACCGAACCGCCTGATGCCAGAGGTTCTGACTGAAGCTTCGGCTTTGTGAGCGCTTATGGGCCGGTGCAAATCACATCAGGCTGCGAACTATTAAGCTGAATCTTTCAGCAGGCATCGCAACGGGAGACAATAACGACCATGGCATTGCGCACGGCAGCCCCACAGCATCCTTCGGAGACTTTCTTTGTGTCCGCCAACGATTACGCCTCAGAAGCCCTGCGTCTGATGCGCTTGCATCGGCTGGATTCTGTGCCGGTGCTGGAAGGGCAGCAATGGCTGGGCTGCGTTTTTGAGCAGGATATGCGGAACGCCCCCTCCGGCACCCTGAAAGAACAGGACGTGAAGGCCTTTGTCAGGGCCTGCCGCTATTAGCGCCTGTCACTGTCGCCTGTTACTGTCATCATTGATGAGCGCCTGCTTGCGGCTAGGCATCATACTGGCACTGAAAGTCGGAAGCCCGGACTTCGTGTACCCAGCGGCTGAATTGCCAGTGATCGTAACTACGGCAGTACAAGGTGAGTGATCGCAGGAGTTCGCGTCCGGTTTTGCTGGTGCCCTCAAATAAAAATTGGCCGTTGCATTCGCTCATGGCAATTTCGGTGTGGATGACCCGACCCACCTGATCGCCGGGTGCCGGCGGGAACAGCAGGATGCTGGTCAACCATTCCATTAAAATGCGTTCCGGTGGCTTGTCCGGAATGGTATTGGTCTTTAAGTGCGTACTAAACGCTTCCAGAATCAAGGGGAACAGAACCTTTGCGTTTTGGGATCAAAATGGGGGCATCCAAAAGAGTGCATTGGCCTATTCTATCAAAAGTGCGGCAAAGCATATCCCGCCACCTATGGATTGACAATATGGGGCTACTGAAAGTCCGTTTCATATAGCCATTTTTTATAATAAAACTTGAGGACGGGCCGACGGTTCTCCCAGGCCACCCAGGCCAGGGCCTGCCGGGGCGCTTTGACCTCCCGGGGCGGCTTGTAGGGCGTCATGCGATGCACCGGCACCACCCCCAGCACTTTGCCTTGTCGAATGATCACAAAGCTCTGGTAAAAGGCCACCCGCTTGCTGAGGCTGGCAGGTCGATTGCCGGGCTGAACTGGCTGGGCTGGGGCTGAGCTGTTTTCTACGGGCGTTTGCAGGCTGCTGATTGTAACCAGCGGAGAGCCCTCATTGGCATCGCCCGGTTTGATGAGGTAGTAGCCCTTGGGCAGGATGAAATTTTGATAGCGCAGGGCCTGTTCCACCCGGGCTAAAGCGTAGGGAACGTAATCCCGGTTTTTGCGCTTGTCGAAGTAATCGTGCAACTCCTCCGGATCTACGTTGGCATGGTCCCGAGGATCGGCCTTCCAGAATTTTTGAGGCGGATCGGTACCCGCCTGTCCGTCGCTGCGGCCAGTGTCTTCAAAGATATCGTTCCCATAGCCGGAACGTCCCTGCGTCCAGTCGCCATCCCAGGCCCACCCGCCTGTGGGGGGCAGCAGGACGCCAAGCACTAGCGCTGCAAACAGACCTGCAAGGCAATGGATACTGTTTTGAGGCCTGACCATTCGGACTCCCGAGATTACGGTGTTTTTCCACTGTAATCTGTTTCGGCCTAGAGTCCATGAACTTTGATCCAGAAACGGCAAGCCCTCTTGAAAATGGAAGAAGATCCTTCGCGTTCCATTGCAAAATATTTGTCATTTCCGCGGAGGCGGGAATCCAGGCTGTTTCTTGCGCGTTACCGCGTCACAAGGAATTGATGGGGCGTTTCCTTTCTGGCAGTGAATCTTGTCTTATGGTGCAATTGTCATTCCCGCGGAGGCGGGAATCCAGTCTTCATTTTGCGTGGGGATGACAGGACGACTCAAAGCAAGTGACGGGGCGGTTTACAGGCGTGCGCTCAGATTGGAATGAATCAGTTAAATGGATCAGCCAGACGAATCAGACTGAATCGATCCCCAGCGTCGGCCAGGGCCTGATTACCCCTTCAGGGCCTGAATGGTGGCGGCCATATCCTCGGCTTTAAACACGGCGGAACCGGCCACAATGACGTTGGCTCCGGCGGCTCGCACTTCGGCTGCGTTTTTGGGCGAAACCCCACCGTCCACCTCCAGAAAAATAGGCCGATCGGCGATTAGCGCCTTCACCTGAGCCAGCTTCTTCAGGCTCTGGGGAATAAAGGTCTGCCCCCCAAAGCCGGGATTGACGGACATGATCAACACTAAATCCAGCGCATCCAGCACGTTTTCAATGACCGAGACGGGCGTGGCCGGGTTGAGGGAGACCCCCGCCTTGCAGCCTAATCGGCGAATTTCGCTCAATGTGCGGTGTAAGTGCGGGCAGGCTTCCGCATGCACGGTGATGATATCGGCCCCGGCATCCCGAAAATCCGCCAGATAGCGGTCGGGTTGCTCAATCATCAGGTGTACGTCAAAAGGCAGGGTGCTGTGCTTGCGCAGCGCTGCCATAATCGGTGGCCCCAGGGTCAGGTTGGGGACAAACATGCCGTCCATCACATCCACGTGAATCCAGTCGGCCTGGGCCGCTTCTAGCCGCTGCAACTCCTCTCCCAGCCGGGCAAAATCCGCCGAGAGAATGGACGGGGCCACCAGGGTCTGATGGGCTTGATAGCGGGGACTGACTGCGCTCATGGGGGAAGCACTCCTTGCGGGGAAACAACGGAACGAAGCAACTTTCTCATCTAATCACAAATAGGCTATGATGGGACAGGTTCCGGCAAATGGCGTGAAGCGATGGGCATGAAACTCAAAAACAACCGTGTTCTCAAGATCCTGTTGTCTCAGGTGGCAGGTCAGCCCTTGCGCTGGATTCGGGCTTCCTGGCGGGTGGAGGGCGTGGCAAGCGATCCGCAAGCCTGGGCCATTCTGGACTCAGGCAAACCGGTGATTTATGCCCTGTGGCACGGGCGCATGTACTGCCTGTTCAAGGCCGTGCCACTCGAAAAAGTGGCCATTTTGGTCAGCCCCAGTAACGACGGGGAATTTATCACCCGACTGGCCCGCACCATTGGTTTTCGGCATTTTGTGCGGGGCTCTCATAAGCGGGGTGGTACGCAGGCCATTTTGGGTCTTCGTAAAGCATTGCTGGAAGATGATTTGTCCATTGCCTTTACCGTGGATGGCCCCCGAGGGCCACGCTACAAAGTAAAACCGGGGATCATTCGTCTGGCCAGCCAGACCGGTGCGCCTATCATTCCGCTGGGTTCGGCCACCGAATGGCTGTTGAGCAAGTTTGATCGGGCCTGGGATCATTATCACGCCCCCATGCCTTTTACCAAAATGCGCCTGATCTATGGCCAGCCCCTGCATGTGCCTGAAGCCCTCTCCGACGAGCAAATTCAGGCCTATTGCACCGAGCTGGAAGCGGAATTGATGCGGGTGAATCTGGAGGCCGACCGCCAGTATGGCTTTCATCATCAGGAACGTCTTTAGGGCAGCGTCTCTAAACGACGTTTCTCCCTTAAAATAATAGTATGAGTGTTCTGCTTCCTTCCCATCGCCAGATTCTGGCCCATTCGGTGCAAGACCGGCCCATTGAGGGCGTTTTTTTCGGCCCTCAACAGCCGGAGCGTCTGAATACCCTGATGGTGGGCGTTTTCCACGGGGATGAAACCATTAGTGGCGAGTTGGTGACTCATTTCGTGGAACACTTGCAGGCCGGGCAGTTTGCGGGGGATCCCATCGATTTTAGGGCCCGGCCCACCCTGATTATTCCGGTACTCAACCCGGATGGGCTGGCCGCTGGGACTCGGGCGAACGCCAATGGCGTGGATTTAAACCGTAACTACCCCACCCCGGACTGGACGGAAGACAACCGGGATACGCCCTATTACTCCGGACCGGCAGCGGCCAGTGAGCCGGAAACCCGCCTGATGATTGAACTGATTGAACGTTACCAGCCTCAAAAAATCCTGACCGTGCATTCCCCCTATAAAGTGCTGAACTTTGACGGTCCGGCTCGAGCGTTTGCCGAGGCCATGGCGGAGCAGTCAGGCTATGCGGTGGTGGAAAGCATCGGCTACCCCACGCCGGGCTCCTTTGGCACTTATGCGGGTGTGATTCGGCAAATTCCGGTGGTGACTTTAGAACTCCCCCCGGGTCTGGATGAGCCCTTTGACCCGGAATTGCCCCCGGCGGAATCGCTGGAGCAGGTTTGGGCCGCCAATCATGCGTCTCTGGAAGCGGCTATTCTGTTTTAAGTTTGGGAAGGCGCCCTTCACAACACGTTTGTAAAACTGCGCTCAGCTCAAACAAACTGTGGAACTGCCTTTGGCAAAGTTGCCCAGCATCCATTCTTAACTCGCTGTGCTCAAACAGTTTCAAACGTGTTGAGAAGGCAGCCTTGCCTTAAGTTTTATGAAAATCATCCCAAGACATCCGCCAGGACATACGATTGGGTTCTGATACCTTAATATGCTGCTTTGTTTTTACAATCCGTCTGTCATTCCCGCGCAGGCGGGAATCCAGGACGAGACCGCCAAAAGGGCGTTTTTTATGGCTAGTTTGTGTGTTATAGCTGGACTTTCGCCTGTACGGGAATGACAAATAGCACGCCCGGCTGGGATTCTGCTTTTTGATTTGCCTTTTTAAAAAATCATCACTAAAAAAGCCCTGCTTTCACACAGGGCTTTTAAGTTTTGAGTCGATGTCAGCGCTTACTCGGCGTTGGCAGTGGCCGGAGCGTGGAAGCTCAAGCTGATGCGGCGCTCGTCCGGGCTGAACTTGATGATGTATGTTTTGATGGTTTGGCCCACATCCAGCTTCACGTTGTTGCGATGCTCATATTCGGCAATGTCTTTGCTGGGCAACAGGGCTTCCACACCGGGATACACTTCCACAAAAGCGCCGAAGTGCTTCATGCGGGTAATGGTGCCTTCCACTTCGTCGCCCATACCCAGTTCCTTGGTAACTTCGTTCCAGGGATCGGCATGCTGACCTTTGATGGAGAGGCTGACCCGTTGCTTGTCGTGATCGATGCCAATGACTTCCACCTGAATCTTGTCGCCGATGCTGAGGATGTCGGAGGGATGCTCCACCCAGCGCCAAGACATTTGAGACAGGGGCAGCAAGCCATCCACGCCACCCAAATCGACGAACGCGCCGAAGTCGGTGAGACGAACCACTTCGCCCTGAACCAAAGCGCCTTCGTGCAGCTTGGAGAACAGGTCTTTGCGCTGCTCGGCCATTTGCTCGGCCATCATCTTGCGGTGAGACAGGATGATGTTGTTGCGCTGACGATCCAGGTTGATAATTTTCGCGGGCAGCTCGTTGCCCACCAATTCTTCCAGTTGCTGACGAACCCGCAGGTGGCTGGAAGGAATGAAGCCACGCAGGCCCATCACATCGACCAGCAGGCCACCCTTGACCACGGCGGTGACTTTGCACTGCACCACGGTGTCGTTGTTCATCAACTCTTCCAGGGTGTTCCAGTTTTGGGCGGTTTGCACCCGACGCAAGGACAGGGTTAGCTGACCGTCTTCGTCTTCCTCAAAGAGGATGTAAAAATCAAAGCTCTCGCCTGGCTTCACCAGGGATTGGGCAGTCGCGTAAGGTGAGGCGACTTCTTTATTCGGCAGGAACGCAGCGGTTTTTGCACCAATATCAACCAGGGCGCCGCTGGACTCCAAGGCGATGATCGTCCCCCGAACGATCTCACCGCGCTTAAAGGCATAATCATATTGCTGCAGTAACTTTTCAAACTCAAGTTTTTCAGGTGTCTGCATTTCCTCATCCCCAAGGGAGGGATTGATTTTACGGGGGGACATAGGGTGAGATACCTCCAACAGAAACAAAAATAGAAGGGCTGGACTATAGCAGAGCATAGCCCAACCAATGAATTATATCAATAATATCACGGGAAACCGAACTGTCTAATCGATTAATTGTTGTAAAAATGACGACGAACGAAGTTTGCGAATCGCTCGCAATTCCGTTTGACGAATACACTCCCGGGTTACCCCATAATGGCGTCCTATCTCCTCAAGGGTCAAGCGTTCCGGCGTCTTGAGGAGGGTGATTTTCTGACTGGTTTCGATGCCAAAACGTTTAAATAAGATATCACGTTCTCGGTCATCCAGGTGACTGTGCAAGGCCATTCTCAATAATTGTAAAGATTTATCTCGGTACAATTTTTGTTCCGGGTCAGGCCAGCGATCGTCCTCGATGGTTTCACCCAGCGGTTGGGTGTTGCCGTCCTTCAGGGTCAACTCGGATTCCAGGCTCATCATTCGGCCTGAAGCCCGGGTGAGCTGCTGGATTTTTCGCAGGGAAACACCCAGATGGGAGGCCAGTTCCGCATCCGTGGCTGGGCGATCTAGTTTTTCTCTGAGCAATTGCCTGGCCTGGCGCAGTTTGATGACGCTGTCCATCACGTGACCCGGAAGACGGATGGGACGATCCTGCTCGGAAAAGGCCTTGAATACGGATTGTTTGATCCACCAGGTGGCGTAGGTGGAGAAGCGGTAGCCCAAGCGGTAGTTGAACTTTTCAATGGCCTTCATCAGTCCCAGGTTTCCTTCCTGTACCAGATCCATGAAGCTGACGCCACGGCCCCCGTAGCGTTTGGCAATGCTGATGACCAGGCGCAAGTTGGCCTGAGCCAGCTTTTGTCGGGCTTGTCTGTCCCCTTGGGAGACGCGCTTGGCCAGCTCCATCTCTTCGGCCTTGCTCAAAAGGCTGGATTGCTGGGTCATATGGCGAAGGTACCAGGCCGTGGTGTCTTCGCCGGGTTCCTGTATTGTGTATGGCCTGTCGCTTGTCTTGAAGGCGTAGTTTTTTACGACGTAATTTTCTAGGGCGTCACTTTCTAGGGCGTCATTTTCGCTCAGGGGCAGGCCCAAGTCGTCATCTTCCAAATCGCTGTGCAGAGGAACGAAAGCATTCACTGGGTTTGCCATGGGGTAACCCTCCTGTGTTTTCGTGTGGGATGGCTCAAAACGGGACTTCAGCTTGCGGTTTTAGATGGGGTGGGCTCGGGGAGACTATCGGATGGTAATAATCCGGCTCGGGTAGCCGGTTGGGCGGTAAAAAAAAGAGCCTTGTCAAACGGCAAGGCTTTCCCTTCTAGCATGTAGTTTTGAGAGGAGTGCGAGAGTTAGGTTGAAATACTGGATGGAGCAGCGCAAGTTAACCATGGCCACCGGCTGGATGCTCAGCCATTGGCAGCAGAAGGTACGCGACGCTCACGATAGTGCGTCAAACCGGGAGTCCAATCGTTACCGGATCAACAACCTGAGAACTGAATCATTGTCTCTGATTCTTTTTATTCACCTATTTTTTTATAGGCGGTGTCGGATTCTACGGGGTTTCTTGCAAGGCGGTGGTGAATTTTTGGGTGCGGTGGGGGATTGGTATATTTAAATGTTATTCCACTTGTATATACTTTTCAATCCTAAAATTGCCTTTTTGTAATCTTTCTTTACAAAAGGATTGAAGAACGGCAGAACGGGGTAAGAGTCCGCCTTGATATTAGTGCAACACCTTGCATTTGGAGCCTTGTCGGGTGCCGCGTCGGGCAAATTCGGCCTCGATTTCATTCATCAGCTCCAGTTTGCGCTGTAGCCACAACGGGGCCACCACGTGCTGATGATGTCCGTTTCCGGCCACCCGGTGAATGACGCATTCCGGATGGAGCCGCTCGATAAAGTCGCAAATCAGGGAGACATAAGCCTCCTGATCCAGCGGATTCCATTCGCCCCGCAGGTATTGGGCAGCCAGCGGGGTTTTTTCCATGGCGCACAGCAAGTGGATTTTGACGCCGTTGACGCGCAGCTCCGCCAGCTTATCGGCGGTTTGCATCTGTTCTTCCCAGCTTTCGCCGGGGAGATCCAGAATCACGTGGATGCAGTGATCCAGCTCGTATTTTCGGGTCAACTCAAACGCGGTTAAGAAGTCCTCAAAGGTTTCCGCCCGGTTCAGCAAGTCCAGGGTACGGTTGTGGATGGTTTGCAGGCCGTACTCCACGGAAACGTATTGCATGCGTTCCTTATAGCTGGCAATCAGGGCGATTTTTTCTTCATCCACGCAATCGGGGCGGGTGGAAATGGCTAGCCCGATAATATCTTCATGCGCTTCACAGGCTTCATCGTATAAGGCTTTCAGGCGACACACCGAGTCATACGTATTGGTGAAACTCTGGAAGTAGGCGATAAATTTATCGGCCTTGAAGCGTTTGCGCTGCTTCTCCATATTTTTCAGCAGTTGTTCGGTAATGCTGTCCCGTCGATCCTGGGCCCGGGAGGAGGAGCCGGTTTGATCGCAGAAGGTGCAGCCCCCGTAGGCCTTGGTGCCATCCCGGTTGGGGCAGGTAAAGCCAGCATCCAGGGTCAGCTTGTAGGTTTTGTAGCCCAGTTTTTCTTTTAGGTAGGCGCTATAGGGGCGGTATGGTTTTTGAGTCTCGGTTGCAGTCATGAAGGCAGGCGCTCAGGCGATTTGTGGCGTAAAGTAATTTGTGGGCCAAGGATGGGGGGATACTGATTGTATCCTACAAAAGTGGCAAGGGCTTCGCAAATGCTTTGGGCCCTTTTTAAGGGCAACGGTTTGTCTGTGGCCAGATGCGCTGCCTGTTACGGTGAATGAAAACAAGGCCATTGTGTAAATTGTGCCAAGCGTAATGCCCGTTGACTCCGGCTTTTATAGCATTTGACCTTCGTGTTTCAGACACATCTCTTTTCAAGCGTTTTTGCTTTTGCTAGATTCAGATGGATGGAGCGACCGCTTGCCTGAGAGCGCCGCGACACTAAAAAATAGGAACCGGCAACACTGGTCACAAATTGAACCGGTGAAAGCGGTGGGTAAAAAAAGTGGGTATTCTGACAAGAGGGGACTTCGACCCATTCAGTGGGCTATTCCATGGACAACCCAATGCGGGACAGCCAGTTGTGATGAACCGCTATAAGTTAGGGACTTGAAAACGGGAAAGGAAAAGAGGGCATGACAACCATTCTAAAAAACAACAACGGCCTGACGCCTCGGGACCTCAACAATGTCACCATTTTAAAGCGGCATGGCTTGTTTCTGGTGGAGGTCAAGATCTCCAAAGTGTCCTTTGCCAAGGGCTTGCTGCTGGACAATGTGCCCTTGCCGGAGAATACCCGGGTGGTTTGCGTGACCCGCAACGGGCGGGCCATTGTGGAGCTGGAGGCCGTTTTTCTGGAAGAGGGAGACTCGTTGTATCTGGTGACTGAAAATGAGCAGGCGGTGCGGGCCGCATTTACGGTGCTGTAGCCGTCTGACTCCACAAGGGGCGCATCGGTTGAGCTTGAGAAAGTGTGGCCGCTGATTTTATCCGCTGCCTCTTGCGCAAGGGAGGGTTTTCGGCAATGATCAAGTTCAATCAAGCAGAATGCGCGTGGTGGGTGTCTCTGGCATTCAGGGGAACCGCTGCGTGAATTGCTTGTTTTGATTCTACGTTTCAGCTTCCAGAACAACCCTGAGGACTCAGCGCAATGTGTGGCATCGTCGGCTATTTGGGCCAAAAATCTCCGGTTCCCTTGATTGTAGACAGTTTACGCACGTTGGAATATCGAGGCTACGATTCCGCGGGGGTGGCCTATCTGGACGATGAGAGCCTGCTGCACGTTTACAAGGCCTCCGGCAAGTTGCTCAATCTGGAAGGCATTTTACCCAACGAATTGCGCCTGCCCACCTTGCCTGCGGAATCGGTGAACGGTCACCGCAACATTGGCATTGGTCACATTCGCTGGGCCACCCACGGGGCGGCTACCAATGTGAACGCCCACCCTCACACCGGCTCACGACAGGAAATCGCCCTGGTACATAACGGCATCATTGAGAACTTTTACGAACTGCGTCAGGAGCTGCAGGCCAAGGGCCATCAATTCGTCTCCGAAACGGACACTGAAAGCGTGGTGCAGCTGCTGGAACATTTGGCGGAAACCGAAACCGACTTTTCCAAGGTGATTTTAAAAGCCCTGCAAAAACTGCAAGGGGCTTATGCGCTAACCGTAATTTCCAAAAAATTTCCCAACCACCTGTATGCGGCCCGGCATCAGGCCCCCCTGGTGGTGGGCGTGGGCAAAGACCAAAACGGCAACGATGAGTACATCGTGGCCAGCGATGCCGTGGCTATCGTCAACCATACCAACCGGCTGATTTATCTGAAAGACGGTGAGATCGTGGAGATTTCCCCAGCGGGCTTGCGCATTATGAACCTTCAGGGTGAGCAGGTGGAGCCGGTCATTGAAACCATCAGCACCGACCCCTTGACCATTGATAAGAAGGGCTACAAGCACTTCATGCTCAAGGAAATATACGAGCAGCCCGATGTGGTGCGAAACTCCCTGACCGGGCGGTTGCAAAGTATTCACCAGCCCATCTGGATTCTGGGGGACACTCCCGAACAGGAAGGCCGCTTTGATGCGCATTTGAGCGCTATCAACCGCATTGTGATCATCGGCTGCGGTACCTCTTATAATGCCGGGTTGGTGGGTAAATACTTTATTGAGGAACTGGTGCAGTTGCCGGTGGAGGTTGAAGCCGCTGGGGAGTTCCGCTACCGCAACCCGTTTATCAGCGATCGGGATCTGGTCATTACCATGTCCCAGTCGGGCGAAACCGCCGATACCCTTGCTGCTTTGCGCTTGTCCCATCAAAAAGGGGCCAAGGTGTTGACCCTGACCAACCGGGAAGATTCCAGCATGGCCCGGGAAGCTGACTTTGTGATGCCGGTACGGGCCGGGGTGGAAGTCAGTGTGGCCGCCACCAAGAGCTTTACCGCCCAAATCACGGCCTTGTACCTGTTGGGCTTGTCCTTGGCGGAAAAGCGGCAGACCCTGGCTCCAGAGCAATTAGAGTCTCTTAAAGCCGAACTGCTGAAAATGCCCGCCCGCATTGAAAGCGTGCTGCACAATACCGAGCCGCTGCAAGTGCTGGCCCGCAAGTACGGTCAGGCCCGTGATGTCCTGTTTATCGCCCGGGGGGTGAACTTCCCGGTGGCGCTGGAAGGGGCCCTGAAGCTGAAGGAAATCAGCTATATTCACGCCGAAGGCTATTCCGGCAGTGAACTGAAGCACGGCCCCATCGCCATGCTGGACAGCAATGTGCCGGTGGTCTCCGTGCTGACCAAAGGCCCGGTGTTTGAGAAGATGATTTCCAACTGCCAGGAGGCCAAGGCCCGTGAAGCCCGCCTGATTGGCATTACCAACACGCCCGTTCCCAACGAATTGCGGGATACCTTTGAGGACATTCTGGAGATTCCAGAGTCGGTAGAGCATTTTTCGCCTATGCTGACCACCATTCCCTTGCAATTATTGGCCTACTATATGGCCGAGTATCTGGGCAAGGACGTGGATCAGCCCCGCAACCTAGCCAAAAGCGTTACTGTGGAATAACGGAAAGTACCGCTATGGCCTTGCTCAAAACCTCCAGCACTCAGGAATTGGCAAGCGTGGAAAGCTTTCAGATTCGTCTGGAAGGCTGGGCCCACTTGCTGCAAGCGCAGGAGCCCTTGGCAGTTCTGGAAGAGCGCTTGATGCAACACCTGGAAGCCCCCACCCGCTTGCTGCGCTGGGCGGTGGTGCGGGTGGATCTGGCTGATCCGGCGCAGCCCTTCTGGTGCGAAGGCGCTTACTTGAAAAACTAGCGGACAAGTCCGCGCTTTTTTTGATATCGTATTGCCCTGTCTATGGGGTGCCCTCTTGCTTGGGGCCATTCCATTCTGCTCCGCTTTCCCTGTGCATGCCCCTCTTTCTAGCCCCTCTTTTGAAACGTGGTACCATCATCTTATGACAACGACTTCTTCCCCGATTGAAATCAACCAGATTTTTCTAGAACAGGCCCAAACCCTTTGCCGGGGCGGTGAATTGCTGCCGGGCGGGGTCATGGAATTGGCCCGCAAGCTGCAAAAGGCCGCTGAGACTTCCACGCCTTTAAAAGTCAAACTGGGGCTGGACCCTACCCGTCCCGATCTGCATCTGGGCCACACCGTGGTGCTGCGCAAATTGCGGGCGTTTCAGGATTTAGGGCATCAGG
>DAIDMR010000244.1 GCA_027448865.1 Vampirovibrio sp. | reverse complement strand
AAAATCCCTGCATCGCACCTTGGCCACGCTGGGCCTGATGGGCGGGACCTTGCTGGGTTCCGTGGCCTTGGCCAAATTTGGACACCGGTTGCCTCAAAAACCGCTGGCTGCCTTGAAGCAAAGACTCCTCAGTAATCCACGGTTTGGCATACTGAGCCGCTGGGTACCGGAAAATCCGGTGGGCGCGCTGGTGGATCACTTGGATTATGACCCCAAGAAGGGTGGTTTTTCCATTTCGGGGAGGCAGTTGCGCTGGTATATGGCCGCGTCCATCCCGGCTTACGCTGATGCGGCCCGGGACAAGCTGGAGCGGGTGGAGGCGGTGTCCCGGCTGGGCGTGATTATGGGCTATCTCGCTTTTGGGCAGCAGGCCTTGGAGCGGGGTATGTTGGCTGTTATCAAGAAGTTTCGCCGGGAATTGTATGACGCCATGGTGGCCCCGGTGGGGCCCGGCGGAAAAAAGCAGGTTATGCGCTTGCAGGATGTTGTGGAGCGGGCGTTCAGTAAGGCGAATGCCGCGCAGGGGAATCACGTTGTGGTTGTGGATAAAGTGGAAGGCTTGCTGAGCAAGGCCGATGAGGCCGCCGCCAGAATTGCCGCCGATGCCGAGCTGAAAAAGGCTATACTGGGGAAAAACGTACTATTCGGGGTTCCCATGGTGGTGGGGATTTTGGGCACCGGGGTGGGAGTCACCCTGCTGAACCAGTTCTGGACCAAGTACCGATTTGACAAGGCCCAGCAGCCGATGCCGTTACCAGGTACCAGTCCTGTGCCAGTCGGAGGCGCTTTGCAGGCATCTGTTCAGCCCACCCTGTCTAACACCCGGCGTTCTGCAAGCAGGCCCGTGTGGAGTCAGGAATTTTCCGGGCAGCAAGGCCGTTTTCCCCTCGCTGCGGCTGCGACCCCTTTTTCAAATATAAATCCTAGCCAGCCCTGGGCATGGCAGATATAATGCTTGCAACTGTCCAGCTTGCGCTGGCTGTGTGTTCATCCCTGTAGCCCGGTTGCTGGGCTTGCAGACCGCCCTAGACGTATTGAAAGACGTATTGAAATAAAAGCGCTGAACGCTTGCCTCGATTGTAAAGGGTCTCGACGCCGGCTGGCCTTGTGTTTTTTACAAAATGTATACAAGCCGGTCAGGCCTGTCAGGATAGCGGACACAAAATTGCATGAGTCGTTTTAATACCACTGACCAACCAGAGTAATTCGGCGTGACCAAGGTTTCCCCCGTTCATTCCATCGCTTCAAATGCGGCCCAGGTGCTAAAACAAAGCAAATTGGCCAAAACGCTGGCTTTCCAGGAAGGCCAGGGCGGGGGCACCGCCATGAAGTTTTTGCAGGACACCGGCACCGCCTGGATGCCTAAAATCCTGATTTCCCGAAGCAAGGCGGAAGGGGCTGAAGTCAGCCTGCTGGAGTTTGGGGAATCGGCCATGACGTATGCCTTGCCCACGCTTTTGGGGCCGGGCCTGGCCAATTTATTTTTCAAGGCCGCAGGCAAAAGTGAGGGGTTTCGTAAACAGCTGCTCACCCAAACCTTTGAGCAACTGAAGAATGAAGGGAATTCAAACGCCGTGCAGCGGGCCATGGCGGCCAAGGCAGGGCTTATTCTGACCACCATTGGTGGAATCGGCCTGTGGGGGGAGTCTCTGGTCAATTATGGCAAGAATTTGATGACCGCCAAGGTCTTCAAGAAAAATACCTTCAGCGATGTGATTAATTTAGGCCCGGCCCCTGCGAACCCAGCTGCCGAGTCACAGTCTACCGGGTCACAGTCCATTGAGGATAGCCCGCAGGTGCGCAAGGCCAGACGTCGGATTGTACAGGCCACGGCAGCCTTCGGAGGAATTGTCGCCAGTTCTGTTTTATTGGCGCGTTTTGGACACCGCTTCGGCTGGTCCAAAGCCCTGTCCCAAAAAATGGTCAAACACCTTGATTTTGACTTTGCCCACCAGGAGGGCGGCAAGGTGGCCTTTGGTCTGGGGAACCGCAAAGGTTTGCTGGGAGCGATTATGCTCACCTGCGCCATTCCTTACCTGGACTCCGCCCGGGATGGCTATGAACGGCTGGAAACAGCCATCCGTCTCCCCGTGGTATTCGCTTATATTTTGTACGGTCAGGAATTTGTACAAAAGCTGATGTTCAAGACCTTCCCCAGTCTGTTCAAGGGTGCGCTGGATGAGAACAACCAACTGCTTAGCACCCAGCAGATTGCCCAGAATGCCGTCCAAAAAAATTGGAAGGAAGGGCAAGTCTGGAATTCCGAGGTGCAACAAAAAGTATTGGCTGAAATGAAGCGGCCCTTGGTCTCCAAGGCCATGACGGTGGCTTTTCCCTTGCTTAGCGGTATTTTTGTAACCGGTATCGGCTTGGGCCTCTTCAATCGGCTGCTCACGGCGCATCGGTTTAAAAAGCAGGCCCCGCAACAGCCTCCTGCGGCAGCCGCTGGCATGACCGGCGCAACCGGCATGCCCAGTGCCCCCACCACGCCGCCCCTGACGCCCTCTGCAACGTCCTTCGGATTTTCCGCCTCACCCCAGTCCTGGTCGAGTCATCCGCCAAGCTCCGCTTTTACCGGATTTCAAACCCTGACCGCCCCCTTGAGTCTTCCGGCACCCATCCAGCAGTCGGTGGTGACGCCTGTGGCTTATCGCTAGCCCATTTCGGTGTATTCGCAAAAAAGCTGGGAGATGTTCGGAGACAGTTGCCCCGCCTGTTTTTCTGCCCGGGCGTTTGTCTGATCGTCTGGATCAAGCTGTGGTATCCGGAATAAACTGCTTGATTTCAAGCAACTTGCCGGGCCGCTGAGCCAGGCTGAGCATAAACTCTTCCAGCCGGTTGCCGGGGACAAAGTAGTTGTTCAGGCGGACGGTGTGGCTGTCGTGATGCACCTCCATCATTTTAATGACGTAATGCTTGGCGTCTCCCACTTCCAGCAGGGACGTCTCATCGTTCAGCCCGTTGCTGTCGTGTTTGATGCTGACATAGTTGAAGCCATCCGGGCTGATGACCATTTCCCCGCCTTCTTCCACCTCAAAGTGAAAGTGTTCGCCCCGGCGGTATTTTTGGAAAATACTGATGACTTTATTACTGAGATCGTCGGTGGTCATGGTGCGTGTTCCTGTTTTAAAGGTGTGCGGTATTGGAAACTCTGGTTTGACTTTGATTCCCTGTTTGATTCACAACGCCTCGCTGAAGGCCTCGGCAGGTCAATTCGCCTGGGTGGTTTTGGTTTGGGGGCGGAGCTGCTCAATCCATAGTTGTATGTCCAGTCCCTCGCTGCGTACCTGACAGTCGTACCACATCAAAATCAGGGCGCTGATGTAATAGGGCATCATCAGGCAATTGGCAAGACTGTTCCACACGTTCCAGGCGGTTTGCAGATAAAGGGGAATGGTTTGATGGAGTCCCAGCCGGGTTTGCTCAATGCCCATCCACAGTACCACCGGACTGAGCAGCACAGACAGGATGGAAACACTGAGCAGCAGCCCACAGACACTGAAGCCGACCAGGCGTGGAAAATTTCTGAAGATCAGCGAAAGGGAGCCGGTGACTTTTTTCCAGAGGTCCGGTTTTTCGCTGGGAGCCGTGGCAATAGCGGCAATGGGAAAGTTGAATAAAAACCATTGCAGACTGATCAGGCAGGTCAGTAAGCCCAGGGATAAAGCCCCAATCATCAGGATGGAGACCCCGATCATGACTTTGATGCCCAGATTGCCAACGGCCAGGCTGGAGCCCACCAACGCCCCAACCGTTAACGCCACAAAAAGAAAACCCACGTAAAAAACAATGACATTCACCACAATCATGCCCAGGAACAGGAAGCCCAGCAACAGGATCAGGCCGGTCAGTTGTAGCCAGTTCTGTTTCAGGTGCAGCAGGCATTGCTTTATGGACGGTGGTTGCTCCTGAAGCAAGGCCAGATAGAAAAACCGGCAAAGCACCGAAAAACTGATCATATAGACCGCTGTGGTGGGAATGACCAGTAAAAAACTGCCCAATAGCAACAAGAGACGGGTTTGTAACTCCGGTAGCGTGGTCTGGGTCAGAAAAGCGCTGCTTGATAAAAGACTGATCAGAAAGTGCAGGGCCGTGTTCAGTAAGGTCAGGGGAAGAAGAACCCACAACACTGTTTTCAGGTTTAAACGCAGCAAATTCCAGGCTCGGCTGAGCAACGTTAAAACGCTCTGGGGTTGGTAGATCACTGAACGGGTCGGGGTGGCGTTCATGGTGTAGGGAGACCCGTAGGGTGAACGGATTTTTCTTCAGTATCGGGGCTTTTCACGTTTTCTGCCCCAGATGGGGCCAGTTGCCTCAACACATCCTGAAAGGTCTTGAGCAGGCGAAACTGGTACCCGCAGCCTTCGGCCAGTTTGCCGCCCATCAGCATGGCATGTTCCGATGGGTATTGGCGGCAAAAATTGGGGCGATCGTTGTAAATGCCGCAGGACTTGTCTGACTGTAAATGCACACACTGAAACAATAGCCCTTCTTCATCACTTTCCGCCAGAAGGGGCTTGAAGTATTGATACTCCGGATTTTTAGCCTTGATATCCTCAAACATGGCCACGCTGTTAATGGTTTGCTGTCCGTACACCAGATAGATATGGGAACAGCATTTGCCACACTGGTTACACCCGCCTGTGCGTTCGTAATACTGCCCCTGTACGGCACCGCTTTGGCTGGGCTCCGCCCCCTTTAAAAACGATTTGACGATCTCTAACATACCCCTATTGTAACGTGTTTAGCAGACTGAGGAACAAAATCCGCGCCTCCGATTGAGTGGTCTGAAACAGCCTGATACCCGGTTCAGGATGGATGACTTGACCTGCTTGAAATTCAGCCCACTAAATTCAGGGTTTTTTTTCGCAGAATGACCGCATGGGTGATGTTTTTATCGTTTCCGTGGATAGTGGCCACTTTCTCGAACCCGTTCAGGCTGGCGGGATTCAGCCCTTCATACATGGCGTTTTTAAGGCCATCCACACTGCGAACAATGACCGTGCAACCCGGTTTGGCGGTTTTGGCAATTTGTTTTAAAACCTGGTCTTTGTTGGGCACCATGACGGCGATGCCAACATGGGAGTAGGGGCCATAGTCAAAGCTCTCGCCGGATATTTGCTGAAAGGCGATTTTCCCTTTGGACTGCTCCGCGATATTTCGGGTTGCGGCGATGGCGAGCGGGTCGATGTCAATACCGGTCACCCGGTTGGCAAATTTGGCGTAAGCCAGCACCGTGTTGGGCTGGGGGCCGCTGCCCACAAAGACGGCGGTGGACTGTGCGTTCATGCCGCTGGTGCGGGCTTCCAAATCGGCAAAGGATGTGTTCAGGGTCTGGTAATTGTTGTCAGCAACTTGCGGTGTGGAGCCGGTATTGGCTTTTTCCAGCAAGGAAACGCGCTTTTGATATTGATCCCGCATGTATCGCACATCCTGCTCATGCGCCTGCAACACGAAATCCCCCAGGGTTTGTTGCCACGGTTGACTTCTGGCTTGCTGCTGCAGTTTTCCAATCCAGTCAGGCTGAATTTTACCTTGGATAACCGGATGTGTTCTGGCCTCACTGGCCAGGGCTACAAATTGCTCATCCAGCTTTTCGTAAGCCTCCAGTAAAATATTTTTTTGTACGGAGTTTAAACTGAGACTGCTGGATGAATGGATCCGTTGCAGTGGCGAGTTTGGTTGATTCGCGGCCAGATTGGTGGATGGAAAAGCAAGCACGGATGAATTCCTTATGAATGATGTCTATGAGAATGATTTAGAAAAACAGGGGTAGATTTTGAAATTGCCATCATCAGGCTCCCAGGGTGAGTAAGGGTTGTAAATAGCTGGCCAGGGTAATATTTTCGGTTTGCTGCTTGGCAGCGCCTGCCCGTAACAGGTTTAAGATGTAATCCACCCTGAATTGTCCCATGGTTTCGGCCATGGCTTTAAGTTGCAGAGGGTTGGACTCAAGCTGCTGAAGGATATCGGCGGCCCGCAGGTTGGGGTTCCGCAGGGCTTCTTGCTGCAAGGCGGTCAGATAATTGACCTGCGCCCGGTATTTCTTGCTGTTAATGCGTTTGCCCTCATTCACAATGGGGCCTCCCATCGCCGTTAAGCCTTGCCAGTGCTTGAGATCCAGAGCCCCTTTGAGTACCTGACCCGCCGTGATCAACGGCACCCCCAGGAAGGTCAGCGCTCCATCCACTTCCCCTTTGCTTTGCAGGGCTCGCATCAGCACCGGCATATAGGAAATAATGGAGAAGACCAGGACAAATTGAGATAGCCGAGTAAAGCGTTCCGGGATTTTTTTAAACTCGGCAGGCCACTTGTTAAAGTTGTTCAGCTCTAATTTTACGTGAGGATTGTTTTCAATTTCCCTCTTTTGAAGAAGGTAAGCCAGAGTAGAGGCAATAAAGGCCACCAGATTGAGTTGGGCCCCAATGGCGGTTTGGTAAGGCTGTGGTTTTTTAAAATCTTCCTTGTTTTTAATGGATTCCTGCAGGTTTTTCCAGGGGCCGGTGGATAAGGTGTAGCGAAAGTCCTTTCCCATAAATTTCAGGGTATTCCACAGTTCCCGGAAAAAGCCTTTTTCACCCGCTTGTTGTTCGCCCTTAAAGGCTCGAAACAGGCGATGTTGATCGAACTCTCGGCGTTGGCCGGGGTTGTTGGTGTTTTTAATGTCGTTGGTTTCCCCGGAAAACCAGAAAAACGAACTGAGAAAGCTGATGGTCTGAAAGTAGGGCTTTTTTACGTTGATGCAGGTGAGGGCCTGGGTCGTGGTGCCGGTTAAAGAGGACAGGCTTTTGGAGGGTTGTTGGGTGTTAATGCCCACCTGATAGCCGGTATTGAGCTGAAGCAACGTCGCAAGGCTGGCGGCCTTGTTCAAGGTTTCCATCAGGGATTTTTGATTTGCGTGTTTTTGGGCCCATTGCTCCACATTAGCGCCCCACTGTTCCCCCAGTCGATCGCCAATGACGGTTTTCAGTTTGTTCTGAACGGATTTTTGGGCCAGCTTTTGGGCAATTTGGGGAGAGAAAAACAGCACCCCATTAACGATGGTCATCCCGGTCAGGCTGGTTTTGGCCAGGATATCCCAGGCACTGCGTTTGGGGGGGGCGGTATTGGTCAGACCCACTGACTCCGCGGCGGGGGCTTGGCCGTCAGACATCTGATTCCAGACATAACGGGTACCATTGGCGTCCGGCGCAGTGGTCAACTGGCCCGGGCGGATTGGAGACCAGGCTGGTAAAGGGTTCACTTGTGAAGCCGCAAGAGAAATGGCGGATACCTCGGGGTGACATGGGATGTGAAGGCTTGAGAATAATTCTCAAAATATGACAAATGAGAATAATTTTCAATAGAGGGGATAAAAGAAGTCGGGACAGGGCTTTGGCCGGTTGATTCTGACCCCTGTTCTTTTCCACCTGACTGAATTCAAACCCAGGGCGTTTCAGGATTTGCCTGGGACAGGATTTGCTTCGTCACGAAAAGAAATGAAGGTCTGCTGATTGAATGGTGTTTGTCCGCATGACAATTTTGGGGCTTCAGGGCGTTCATACTATCATTCAATCTCATATCAGCTGGAATGGGTTCAGCTGTTTCCAGTTTTCGGTAATCTCTTCAAAAAAGGATTCTGTTCAGATGATTACACCTGTTTTTGCCGCTTTGTCCCCCCGCTCAGTCGCTCGCCAGCCCCGTCAGGCACAACCGGGCATCCCGCTGCCAGCACCGCAGCCGGGGGTGAATCCGGTGGAGAACAATGGAGAGGCCATTCCCGCTATTTTAAATGACATTCAGCAGATGATGCGCCAGCGCAGAGCGCAAAACCAGAATGCCGTCCGCTTTGGCATGGATGCCCAACCACCGCAGGGAGATGATGTTCCAGTGGCAGACGGCGATGGGCAGGATGAACCGGGTACGCCGCCGGATCAGGGGATTCCTCAGGTTGTGCCCAATGCGCCGCAGATGAATCGGGTGATACCGCGGGCAGAAGCCCCTCGTGGGCAGGGTGGGTTTCCTCGGGCCTTCAGGAACCTGCTGCCGGTCTTCAATCTGGCAGCCCCTCCGCAACCGCAACAACCGCCGCAGTCGCCCTCGGTACAATCTACCCAAACCCGGGTAGAAATGCACTCTCCCACCAAATCGGTGAATGATTCCAGCCAATAGCCGGTTTTATTCAGTGTTCAAATTGCCTGAGGACTTTTCCCTTCAGGCAATTTGTTGATCAGGGGCGGGCTGGTGGCCCAAAACCAGTGTTTTAATCCCGACTAGCGTTTTTGTAGCAGAAGCCACAAAAAGAAGGGACACCCCAGCATGGCCGTAATCACGCCCACCGGGATCTCCGCGGGGGCGATGACGCTGCGAGCCACCGTGTCGCAGACTGTTAACAAACTTCCGCCCAGCAACGCCGACCCCAGCAACAAAAAGCGGTGATCGCTACCCACCAGCAGGCGGGTGATATGGGGGGCCATCAATCCCACAAAGCCAATGGGGCCACAAATGGATACAATGCCGCCCACGGTCAGGGAGGTTCCCCAGAACAGCAGTTTGCGGGTCTTGTTCAAATCCACGCCCCGGCTGGCCGCAATGTCATCGCCCATGGACAACAGGTTCAGCTCGGCGGGCAGGCAGGCGATGAGTATCACGCCGGGGGTGATAAAGAGCGCCAGTTGCGCCAGCGCGTTCAGGTCTACGCCTTCCAGGCCACCCATCAGGGAGTGCAGGATACGGAACACGTTGGTAAAATCGCTCAGGTACTGAATAAAAGTGACCGCTCCGCCAAAAAAATAGTTGATGGCCACACCGGCCAACAGCAGCGTGCTAACCGAGAATCGGCCACCTAGGCTGGCCAGTTGATAAACCAGCAGGGTGGTTAAGGCGGCTCCCAGCAGGGCTAGTAACCCCGGGGCCCCGTAAAAGGGAAATACACCGGCCAGCACAATGGCCAGCACACTCCCGAAGGACGCACCGCTGGCCACCCCAAAGGTAAAGGGGGAAGCCAAGGGACTGCGAAACAGGGCCTGAAAGACCATACCGCACAAGGCCAGCCCTGCCCCGGTGATAAAGGCGGCCCAAACTCTGGGCAGGCGCACCTGCCAAAAAACATCAGCGTCCAAAGAGTGAGCGTCGTTTAAATGCCAGGGGGCAATCCACTGCATGCCAAAGCAGGGCGCTAAAAACAGAATGAGGCAGGCTGTGGCGGCCAAGGCGATCAGGGTGCTTTCAGGCCTTTGCCGGGAGAGAGGTTGGCTCTGGGGGGGAAGGCTCTGGTTCACGGGGTTGTTCCTCCAGCCTCTGGAGAGTGCAAACTGGCTGAATTTCGCTGGGGCACCAGCCAGTGCTTGAGGCCAGTGGCACTGTCGGATGTGGCCAGCTTGAGAAAGGGCAGATCAAACAAAGCCTCCAACGGTTCGGGGTTCAGGCTTTCCTCAGTAGATCCGTTCAATAAAACCGCTCCCAGCTTCAAGCCCAGAATGCGGTTGGCGTAATGGGTGGCGCTGTTCAGATCATGGGTGACGCACAGAATGGATAGGCCGTGTTGTTGGTTCAAGTGGCTCAGCAGGGCCAGAATTTCCTGCTGGTTTTTGGGGTCCAGAAACGTGTCCGGCTCATCCAGTACCAAAATCTCGGGTTGCTGGGCCAAGGCCGCCGCAATCATCACTTTTTGACGCTCACCCCCACTGAGGCTGCCGAGCGTTCGCTCCGCCAGTGGGCTGGTGCCTGTCTGGCGCAAGGCCTGCTCTACCCTCTGTCGATCCTGCGCCTGCGGGGCGGCCAGCGGGACTAAATAGGGGTAGCGGCCCATCATGACAAAATTCCAAACCCGTTGGGCGTCGCTGAATGCGGTGGCGGCGATAGACTGGGGCACGTAAGCCAGGTGCCGGGCTTTTGCTTTGGGTGAAAAGGTGGACAGCGGTTGTTCTTGCAGCATAAACTGCCCGCCAGCGATTGGAATCAGTCCCAGTAGGGCTTTGACCAGGGTCGATTTTCCGGCCCCATTGGGCCCGATGACCGCCATAAAATCACCGGCCTGCATCTGGAAAGAAACGTCCTTCAGGATGGTCTGGTTTTGTAGACGTACCTGAATGGATGTGGCGCGTAATAAAGGGGCGGAGGGCTTACTCATGTTCCCAGTGTAATTCAGGGTGAATGGCCTCGGCAAATCGCTTCAGGATTTGCGGAAAGCGGGGGCCGGGGATGACCATGTAATCTTGCCCGAAGTGATACACCCGATGATGTTTGACGGCGGAAACCTGAGGCAGGCTGTTGCGTAAAGACAATGTGACAGTCAATTCTCGGTGATGATCAGGAAGAGGAGAGAACACCATGAAAAGTGCCCGTAATACCCTGAC
>DAIDMR010000243.1 GCA_027448865.1 Vampirovibrio sp. | reverse complement strand
ATCTGGGTCTATCCATGGGGGTGCTGCTGGTCTACCCTTACATTAGCCAGCGTTTTCTGTTGCCGTTGTACCCGATCATCCTGCTTTGTCTGTCGTGGGGGCTGAAGCAGGGCTTGGCGGTGCTGAGTCCAAAGCGGCCTGCTGTCTGGCAGTGGCAACCGGTGCTTGTGGCTGTTTTAATCGTGTTGGCCCTGACGGCTTCTTTAATACAAACCTTGCACTGGGTCAGTGCCGGGTATCGGCTGAAGGTGGCCAATCAGGGGCCGTCCCTGCGTACTGGGAACCGGGCATATTACCAGACGCTCCTGTGGATCGGGGCTCACACGCCCGCCAATAGCCTGATTATCAGCCGTAAACCGCCCGTCACTTATTTTTACAGCGGACGCAAATCCACGGCCTACCCGTTTACGGCCAATCAAGCCCAGTTGTTTGCTTATATCGAAGAGAAAAAAACGCGTTACGGTCGACAGTTTCCCCATGTGTACGTGTTTGAGGACACCGCGTTTGTGGAGAGTCAGCGACTATTGACGCCTGCCCTTGAGAAGTACCAAAGCCGCATGCGGCTGGTGTACACGGAGCCGATCAGCCAAAGTCGGGTGTGGTTGTTGAAGTAATTGTTCCTTTTGTGATACAACCCCGAAAGTTTTGCGATAAAAGTTTTGCGTTATCAAAGTCGTGCTTTGGCTGGCCGACATCCTGAGTAAAAACTCTTTTTAAGAGGCTTCATTACTTGTGACATCACACACTCCAATTACCAGTCAGCGTGTGCCTCGGGCCTATCGTGGGGCCATTTTGCACGCTTTAAGCCAAAATGAACTGGCTTATTTTGCGGATGGACTTCTAGTGGTTGATTCTGAAGGGCTGGTCGTGGCCTGTGGCCCCTGGGCAGAATTGAAAGATACCCTGCACGGGGTGGCGATAACGCAATGTGAGCCTCACCAGTTAATCGTGCCCGGCTTTGTGGATACCCACGTACACTTACCCCAGATGGCGGTGGCCGGTTGTCAGGCACCCAGTCTGCTGGAATGGCTGGACACCCATATTTTTGCTGAAGAAGCCCGCTTTGCGGACGCGGACTACGCCCGGACGGTGAGTGAGTGGTTTTTAACGGAGTTACTAGCCAACGGCACCACACTGGCCAACGTATTTCTGACGTCGCACCCCGGGGCCAGCCAGATTGCCTTTGAAACGGCTGCCCGATTGGGGAACCGGGTAATTATGGGGCAAACCCTGATGGACAGGCAGGCTCCGGATTCATTGCTGCGCCCGGCTGACCAGTTGTTGAGGGAGACGGAAAGCCTGTGCAGGCAATGGCACGGTGCCAATGGCGGACGGATACAATACGCCTGGGTGCCCCGCTTCGCCCTGACCAGCTCCGAGGAATTGATGAGCGGCTTGGGAGAATTACGACGTCAGCATCCGACGGTGTATTTGCACACCCATTTGTCGGAACAACTGGGCGAGATTGCGGTGGTGAAAGCGCAATTCCCCTGGGCCACCGATTATACGCAGGTTTATGAGCGCTTCGGCCTGCTGGGATCGCGCACCATACTGGCCCACGGGATACACCTGTGCGATGATGAACTGGTTCGGCTGAAGGGATTGGATGCCTCATTGGCGCATTGTCCCAGCTCCAACTTCTTTCTCAAAAGCGGTCGTTTCCGGCTGATGGACGTATTGCGGCGACAGTTGCGTCTGGGGCTGGGCTCCGATGTGGGGGCCGGGCCAGAGCTTTTCTTGCTTACGGTCATGAAGGACGCCCAGTACATGCAGTCCGATACACTGGTGCCGTTGGCCACCCTGTTTTATCTGGCCACACTGGGCGGGGCGGAGGCTTTGCATCAGGGCCACCGTCTGGGTAATTTCGAGTCCGGGAAAGAGGCTGATTTTGTGGTGCTGGACTTGCCTGCCACGCCGGTTTCTCTTTACAAATCACCGGTTCAATCCCCGGGGGATTCAGAGGCACTTCTGTCCCGGTTGGTGTATCAAGGGCACCAACACTGGATTTCCGAGACCTATATCCGGGGGCAGCGGGTTTACCAGCGAGCAGCCATAGTTCAGGACTAGCTCAACGGCATGAGGGGTGTGGCTTTTTCTGGTTTTTATCCTGTGTTGGGGGGATGGCCCCATTACAAAACTACATATAAAATAAAATAGGGTGCAAGATAGGTCGCCTTTTTGGAATTTCCGACGCACTTTTTTGACCTGGTTTTACTTTTTAAAATAAAG
>DAIDMR010000242.1 GCA_027448865.1 Vampirovibrio sp. | reverse complement strand
ATCGACCATGGAAGCCGGTTTTTATCCGGTCGGTTATCGCCCCTATCTGCCTGCCTCCATCGTGGTGGTTTCGGGCAAGCATCAGGAGGCCCTGCCTCACTACAACCGGGCCAGCTACTATGGCCACGCCAACCAGTTGCGAGAGGCGATTCAGGAGTACCAGCAGGCCATTCGCAAGAATCCCGAACTGGCGGACGCCTATGTGGGCCTGTCGTCGGCCTATTTGCTCAAACACCAGTGGGAAGAAGTGTTTATCAACGCCCGTAAGGCCCTCTCCCTGAAGGCTGGTTTCATGGATCCCGCCAATATCGTTCAGGCCAAGTACAACCTGAGCGCGGCCTACTGCGCGGCGGATGACTATGGGCAGGCCAAGTTCTTTTACAATGCCGTCAAGTTGGCCAACCATGCGCAAACGGGCGAACTTTGGGAATACCTGAAAAAGAACTGTAAGCCCAAGCCCTGACCTTTATTACTTGGGCTGCTTTCGCTCGTACCAGAATGGAATTTTACTTTCCAGATTCAGGCGGGCCTGTGGCGGAGCCTTTTGATAGCCCCTGACATCACAGGCCGGGAAGAGCTGGGTGACTTCATGGATTTGCCAGTGTCGACGGGGATCGTCCAGTCGGTGCCAGCCTTTGAAATCCCGTATGGGCGGTTCTTTTCGCTTGCCCCGAATAATGTAGCGCATGGCCGGCAAGTTATCGGAATACAGACCCAGTCGTAAGGGCTGGATGCCCTGATCCTGTTGCGATAGGGTCAGCCACTGGGCGTACAGGGTTTCCACCTGGTTAAAGAGTTGCTTGAGGTACTCGTTGAAATGGGCCTCGCTGTTCTGGAAGCCTGCGCTGCGGGCGGTGGCGCTCAGCGTCTGTAATTCCTCGGCGGTGAAGTCCAGATGACTGAGCCTTTTGGCCTCATTGTCCGCTAAAATGCCGGGCGCTGATGGTGCTTTGCGAGCATACCTCAGGGGTGGGTGCAGTCGATCCTGATCGGTCAGAATCTGTGGTTTGCTGAAGTAGTAGCGATGCGACAGATCATCGGACAGTTCCGGGTTTTGCTGATCAAATTCAGGATCGCGAATGGCCTTCAGGGATGGGTCATGGACATAAAATACAAAGCGAATGTTCTGGCGACCCTGTTTGCGCAGGCCGTTCACATCGCTGACCAGTCGGTTGCTGATTAGCAGCAGTTGCTTCAGTCCTTCCTGATGCCCGTTTTTCAGAATGGCCCGGGCGAAGGGAGAGGGGTCGGTACTCAGAGCTTTTAGCAGGGCGTTGGCGCGCTCAAAGGCAATGGGGTTGACGGGAGGCGCAGGCGTTGTGGGCTGTGGGTTGGCATTCTCCATGCTGGCGTTTAGGCTTTTTCCGGTAATGACCTGGCGTTTGGGAAATTCAGGTTGACGGGGCCATAAGGATTGCCCCATAAACGGTTTGGGCGGAAGCCCTGAAGTCAGGCCCTTTGCCTGACGCTGGAATCCATCCCTGCCTGATGGCGGTGTCGGGTACTGGCGGACGGTGGCTTCGTTTGCCTTTGCCCGAGTGGGCTGTTGTGTCCCGGATACCGGTTTTGAATGCCAAAATGCCCCTTGTATGTTCACAAGCGTCCTCCCCTACCGATTTGTAATGTTAACCTCACCTTCAAAACGGCATTATAAATTAAAAACAAAATAATCCAAGCGTTAAAATGGAATCCACTGACCGGGTTTAAAAAACGCGCCATTCCCAGCCAGCGTTGCGCCTGAAAATGCCTTACTGCCTCGTATCGCCCCGGAATAGTCGCTCCAGTAATGCGCGTTGCGCTTCCAGGGGCAGTGGCGCTTCAGCGTTATCGGGTTGTGGCTGATCGCTGGGGCCCTTTAGGTGACACCCCGGAAACAGGTGACTGAGATCGTGGATTTTCGGTTCCCCCCCTGAATGCCGAGTGGCAATGCCGACCTTGTAATGGGCAGGATTTCTCTGGAACTGCTGGGCCATTTCCTCTTTGGCCAGATGCAGGTTGTAGAGCATGTTAAACAGTTGAAAGGCATAATCGGCCAGCTCTTCTTTATTGTCCAGGTTGAAGCGTTCACTGGGCGGCACGGCGTGGTGTTGGCGCACGGTCTCTTTCATGCGCTTCAGGTCGCCCTCATTAAATTCAAGGTACTCCAGTTCGCTCAGGCCCTGCTTGCCCCGGGCGATGTTTGACCAGTGGTTCATGGCGCTGAATTTTGCGGGCAGGCGCCGGGGGGTTAACACTTTGCACAGGATTTCTGTTTCGGGCTCCATCTCATAGGAGTAACGCCGCGCACTAAACGGATCTTTCAGGAGGCCTTGGGCGGGATGATCGTAATAGATGACCAACTCCGGCGCTTGCTGTCCTTGCGCGGTCAGTTGATTCATCTCGGCCACAATCTGGTTTCCCACTTTCAGCAGATGTCTCAGGCCGCTGGCGTATCCATGTTTCAGGATGGAGCCAATGCGGGGGTCCACGTCACTGTCCAGCTCTTTGAGCATGCTATCCAGCGCCTCGAAAGAGATGGGGTTGCGGGGCTCTTTGCGATCGTGCTGAGCGCCAGCGATAATCTGGTTGCGCTTGCTGCCGGGGGAGGCTCCGGGCCGTTTGATCCAGGGGGTGCTGAATATGCGCTGGAACAGGTTTTTACTGCCTCCCGGAGAGAGCCGAGAGGTGCCGGATTTGGCGGTGAGCGGGCTGCCAGAGCGTTGCAATCTCTCCGGTTGGCCTGTTGTTTTGTACGGTGTGGGGGAACCTGTGGCGCTTTTAACGTGCCGGGTATACCCGGTGGCATTGCCGGTGGTATTGATGGGCACTTGAACCCCTGACAGCATAATGCAGACCCTCCCACTGTTTCAGATCGACGAAAACCACTCGATAAACTGATGAATACTGCCGTCCGGTGGCGAATTGTTATCCGTTAATAGTACGTCCTGAACCCTGAAGTGCAAACTTTAATTCATCAGACTGAAAGTAGCCTCGGGTAAAATTATGATTGAGGCAAGGCTGCTTTCTGTAACACAGGGGATCATTTCGTAAAACAGGCGGGAGCATGCTAGTTTCGATTTCGCCGTTTTGTTTCAGGCCGGATCTGCTCTTCCCGTTGAATCACCCGAAGTGTGTCGGCGGGTAGGCTTTGTAAGGTCAGAATTTCCGAACGCATTTTGTCAAATTCCGGCAGGCGGCCGGTTAGCAGTTTTCCCATTTCACCCAGATTCCCCAGATCCCATTGCCAACTGTACTGGTTCACCCGAAACAGGTTTCTGTACTGATAGTCCAGGTCGTTGAAGTAGCTTTTTTCCCGAATGACCCCGTAGATGATGCCGTTACCATTTTCCAGGGCCTGGGCCACCTGCTGGCCGGAGTGTACCACGTGAACCGCCGGTCGGTGTTGTGGATCAATATAAAACAGAATGCGTTTGACGGCGGGGTGCAGCGAGAAAAGCAACACCCGATCTCCGGCCTTGAGATTGTGGTTCAGTTGTTGAGCCAGATACTGATTGACCGGACGGTGCATAATCGGCAAATAGACCGCCTTTAGAAACAGCATAAAAATCAGCAGGGAGCTGGTCAGGGCCAGCGGGGTCAGGCTCAGTTTTCTGGAGACTTGCAGAAAGAACAGGGAAAAGGCGCCCACCAGCAGGATAAATGGCCCCGGAATCAGCCAGAACTTCCACAGGGGGAAGGCTTCCGGCAGGGGGAATACCTTGTCTTTCAGGGTCAGGGCTTCCAGCACCGCCAGGCCTGGCAACTTCCAGAATCCGGCCACGTAGTTGCTGGGCACCACCTGAAAAATCACGATGGTCAGGAGAACCGCCGCTACCAGAAGGAGCATGATGTAGGTGATCAGGACTTTCTCATAATAGGCATGGGTTTTATTATGAGAGGCTTCAACCACCTGGGCCAGGTAACTGCCCGCAATGATGGCCAACGGTGGAATAAACGGCAAAATCAGGGTGGGTTCCTGAAAGGCGGAGAGCGAACAGAGCGTAAAGCCCATCAAAAACCAGCTTAGCAGCCAGACGGTAGGAGGGGCGGATTGATGCCGGGTATTGACTGTATTGGCCTCCGGGTCGAAGAAAGCCGCCGGAACCAGAAACCAGAAAGGCAACAGCTCAAACGGCAGGCGTTTGATGTAAAAGAGCCAATCCCCTTTCAGGCTGGCCCAGAGGCCCAGACCCAGCGCTTTCTGCAGGGGATAAACCAGCAGGTAGTTCACCATAAACCCGCTCTGTCCAGGTTGGAGGGTCACCCACAACAACCAGGGCAGTGGAATCAGCACCGCCGGTAACAGCAGCGACCGGAAATTCATGCGGTTAAACAGCAGGGTGTTTTGGCCCAGAATCAGGTACAGGGAAGCGACGGCCATCATCAGCAGGACATTGAGGCTTCCGCTGTTCAGTACCAGTAACCCCAGCACAGTGCCCATCAGCAGCATACTGCGGTTCATCTCCTCAACCGGGTTATTCCGTCGAGAGGCCTGATCTTTCCACTTTAAAAAAGTCCACAAAAAAACCAGATCCAGATTCAGGGTCAAGATGTCGGCAGTGGCCAGCGAACCCAGATAAAAGAATCCCCAGCTAACCGCCAGTAAACCGGTGCTGAACAAGGCCGAAAACCGGCTTTTGGTCAGCTCCATGGTCATCAGGTAGGTGAAGCCCAGCGCGGTCAGAGAGAGCAGAGCGGCGGGCAACCGGGCCACGGACAAGCCAATGCCGCCCAGCTTGAAACTGATCATGGTGAGCCAGGTCCACAGGGGGGCGCGTACCAGATAATCGTGCCCGTTCAGACTCGGAATCCAGAAGCGTTGCAGGCTCAGGGTTTCCTTGGCCGATTCCAGGTGAAAAAACTCGCTGAAGGGATCGATATCGAACACCCCCAGGTTGATGAACAACAACAGGGCCATAATGGCAAACAGGGTTAATTCGGGCAGAAACGCCCGGGGGGAAAATCCTTTATCCATGAGGCCCTGTGACTCCGGTATTTAAATGAATACGATTGGGGATGGTTAGACCCTGACGCCCTGCTTCATCAGGGTGTTGCGCGCGGGTATTTTGAGCCGCTCTGGGGTGGGCTTTCATGTAGGCCCGTTTCAGGCGTTCCGTACTAACGTGCGTGTAAATCTGGGTGCTGCGGATACTGACATGACCCAGTAACTCCTGCACAACACGGAGATCGACTCCGTTGTTGAGTAAATGGGTGGCGAAGCTGTGCCGAAACACGTGTGGGTGCAGGGGCTTTTCCACCTGGGCCTGTTTGCCCAGCGCCAGTAAAATGCGCCGAATGCTGCGTACATCCAGGCGGGTGCCATTTTTATTCAGGAACAGGGGGCTGTCTGCGGTCATGGGGTCTGGGCACAGGTCTGGCCAGAAGGCTTTGTATTGTAGTAGCGCCTGCAGGGCCCCCTGACTGAAAAAGGCCAGCCGCTGTCTGCCGCCTTTCCCCTGAATGCGCAGCTCCAGCTCTTCCCAGTTGACATCGCCCAGATTCAGGGCGGACAGTTCGCCCACCCGGATCCCGGAGGAGAAGAGTAACTCCAGAATGGCCAGATTTCGCCATTTCAGAGCGGATTCCGGCTCCAGGAGCGCGGCTGTCCTTAACTGACCGATTTCCGCCGGAGAAATAAAATAGGGCAGCCTGCGGGACAGGCGGGGTCTGTGGAAGACCACCGGGAGGCTGTTCTCTTCAAAATAGCGCTCTTTCATCAGAAATTTAAAAAAGGTCTTCAGGGAGGAACCTTTCCGGGCCACAGACGTTTTGGAGAGTTGTTCGGTGCCCAGATGGGCGATGTAAGCGGTGGGGATCTCTCGCCAAAAGGTGTTGGGATTTGCCGTCAGCGCATGCTTCTCCAGGGCGAATCGATTCAGCCAGTCCAGCAGGGTGGTGATATCCGACTGGTAGGCCCGCAGGGTGTGGGGCGATAAACCGCGGGTCACATCCAGGTAGCTGAAAAAAGCGGCGGCGCCTTCCTCAAAGCGAGCCAGCCCAAAGTGATCGACTTGCCTGTCGTCACGCTCCTCAACGCTCTTCTCAACTCTCTGTCCAGCTTCTGCATCTTCCATACACTTCATTATAGGGGATTTTTGTATATAATAGGGGGGAGTTTTTACGCGAGTGGAAATCTGGAGGAGGTTCCTCCACAGCATTGGGCAATGTGTTTTTGAGGCAATGATTGTTTTGACTTTATAACTGTCGCCCCTAGCCCGGATTTCATCAACTGTGAGAGCCGTTTGAAGCCCGTATTATAGTGAGAGAGTCAACCCCGAGTTCTTAAGGAGTATTCCATGGATAAAATGAAAGTATCCCTGTTGGCTGGTATGCTGGCCGTCACCGTGATGGTATCCGGCTGCGCCAATGGCGGTTTGGCTGGCGGGCAAAAAGTGGCCACAGTCAATGGCGCGGTCATTTCCAAAGCCGAGTATGACAAGACCTATAGCGAGTTCCAGAAATCCTTCCACCTGGAAAACGTACCTGAAGAGCAAAAGGGCATGCTGGATGATTACCTGAAGCAAATGACCCTGAACAAGCTGATTTTACAGACCCTGATCAATACGGAAGCCAATAAAGCCGGTATCAAGGTTTCCGATGAAGAAGTGAAACAGTACAAACAGGACAAGATCTTTAACGATCCGGCCCTGAAAGAGCAGTTCAAAGCCTTCCTCAGCCAGAACAAGATGCAGGAATCCGATTTTGACGCCATGTTGCGTGAAAACCTGCTGCTGAACAAGTTTATGGAAGCCAAGGGCGGTCAGCAGGTTCAGGTGACCGATGCCGAAGTGAAAAACTTCTACGATAAAAACGTGGAGCAGTTCAAGATGCCGGAAAGCATCCGGGCTGAGCATATTTTGGTGAAGGCCATTGAACCCCAGTTGAAGCAGGAGTTGCGCAAGGCCAACGAAAAAATCTCTGACGCCGAGCTGCAAAAGGGGCTGGAAGCCAAGAAACAGGCGTTAAAAGCCAAAGCCGACCAATTGTATGCGGAAGTCAAAGCCAACCCGGCCAAGTTTGAGGAAGTGGCCAAGAAGAATTCCGAAGACACCATGTCCGCCGTGAAAGGCGGTGACCTGGGCTTTATGCCGGAAGGCACCGTGGATCCCTCCTTCTGGGCCGCCGCTGAAAAAACGGAGAAAGGGCAGCTCTATCCGGGTGTGGTGACCAGCCAGTTCGGCTATCACATCATCAAGGTGCTGGATCGCAAGGCGGCCCATCAGCAAACTTTTGATGAGGCCAAAGCCGCCATTCGGGAGCAAATGTCCCAGCAGAAAAAACAGGCCTTCCTGCAACAGTGGGCCCAGCAACAACGGGCTGCCGCCAAAATCGACGTGGAAAAAGCCTACCAGCCCAAAGAGCCTGAAATGGGCGCCTCCACTGAAACCGGTGCCCAGGGCGGTGCAGCTCCGGCTGCCGGTCAGCCTGCCGAAAAATCGGCTGACGCTGGCAAAAGCGCCGTTGGACACCCATAGTGATGGGGCAAGTAGTTTCACTACAAGCCTTGATGGAAGCACTGGCCCCCTTGCGGGGCCAGTCTTCTATTGTCACCACCAACGGCTGTTTTGATATCCTGCACGTGGGCCATTTACGCTATCTGCAGGGTTGTAAGGCCCTGGGTGAAACGCTGGTGGTGCTGGTGAACTCGGATGCCTCAGTCCGCCGTCTAAAAGGCCCCCAACGACCCATCGTGACCGAGGCGGATCGGGCGGAACTGGTGGCCGGATTGGGCTGTGTGGATTACGTGGTGCTGTTTGACGAGGACACCCCGGAGCCTTTGCTGGAAAAAATCGTGCCGGACTTTCACGCCAAGGGGGCCCAATACAACGAGGCCAACTTGCCGGAGATGGCCACCTTGCGTAAAATTGGCACGCAGGTCAAGTTTGTGCCCATGGTGGAAAACCGTTCAACCTCCTCGGTCATAGAGACCATCCAGCAGCGGCTGGCCGCCGACGCTCAGCCCACCACC
>DAIDMR010000241.1 GCA_027448865.1 Vampirovibrio sp. | reverse complement strand
CTGGGATTGGGGAGGCGCGTTGAAATTCAGGGGAATCAGCGGTTTTTCTTCCACCTTGGGCATGGCCGGAGCAAAGGGGATGACCGGCTTCTCCGCTAAGGCGGTGGTCGCCATGGCGTTTGGTTCCGTCATTGCTGTAGGCTCGGCCATGGCCGCCGTTGAAGATACCGAGGAAACCGCTGAGGAAACCATGCCAGGGGTAAGGGCAGTCGGGGAAGCGACCACCACCGGCTCCGGGGCCATGCTCGCCACTGGTGCAACCGACGCAGAAACAGGGCCGGAAACAGACAAAGAGGCACCGGCAGGCTTCTTTTTTTCCAGCACCAATTCCAGACGCATGGCCCGCCCAAAGGCTTTATCCACGGCCCGTTGCAAGTGGGCAATCTTCTCCGGCTTTTTGACCGTGTTCAAATGGGCTTCGCTCAGGCAGCCCACCACCAGCATGTCACCATCCTGGCTGAGGGGAAACGTTTGCTGCTGGATCAGGGAACGGAACATCAGGCTGGGAATAAAGGCGCAGGCCTGAGCGTACAGGGCCTCCAGTGAGCCACTGATCGGCGCAGCGACGGGCGCCTGAGTCACTGGGGTCACCGGGATAGCGGGGGCAGGCGGGGTAGGCAACGGCTCCGAAGATACAGGTACCGAGGCGGGAGGTACCGGCGGAGGCGATGCAAAGGTCGCAGCCGGAGCAGGCTCTCGGGCTGGCTGTGGGTTGTCTGTGGGTTTCGGGGGGGCGGCAGGAGACACCGGTGCAGGCGAAGCCGAAACCGGCACAGCGGCCTTAGAAGGAAGGCTGGCAGAAGGCCCGGCGGCAGGCCCAACGACGGACGCAGGCAAACCGCCCGCCAACTGGCTTTCCAGTCGGGACACCCGCTCGGCCAGGTCATGCACCAACTGAATCTCATAACGATAGGCCAACTCGATCAGGCCCACCTCCAGCCACAACTGGGGCTGAGAACTTTGACGCACGTTGCGCTCCACGGAAGAAAGCCGCCCAATAATCTGGGGAATTTCCTCCACCGCCGGGAATAAAGCCGCCTGCTGAGAAAGCTGATTAAAATAATCCGGCGGCAGGGACAGTAGCTCCGGGTCAGCATTGCCCCCAGAGGCCTGCACCAGTAGTAAGTTTCGGAAATGCACGGTCAAATCTTTCAGAAGCTGAATGGGTTCAATGCCCCGGTTCAGCAATTCGCTCAGCTCGTGCAACAAATCCGCGGCCCGACGCTCGGCAATGGCCCCACCCAGACGCAGCAACAAATCCTCTTCCAGATTCCCGATAAACAGGGCCACATCCTTACGCCCAATGACCTTATCCGCCTGGGCCCGGCTGAGTACAGACACCTGATCCAGCAAGCCCACGGCGTCCCGCAAGCCGCCCCGCGCATGACGCCCAATCATCAACAGGGCCTCTTCATCAATGGCAATGGTTTCCTGCTGGGCGATAAAGCGAAGGCGAGACACGATGTTCTCGGTGGTAATGCGGTTGAAATCAAAGCGCTGGCATCGGCTGATGATGGTGGGCAGCACCTTGTGAGCTTCCGTGGTGGCGAAAATAAAAATAACATTGGCCGGGGGCTCTTCCAGGGTTTTCAGCAGGGCGTTAAAGGCCTGAGAGGTCAGCATGTGGACTTCATCGATGATGTAGACCTTGAAGCGCCCGGTCATGGAGCTGTACTGGCAATTTTCAATCAGTTCCCGGGCGTCGTTCACCCCGTTGTTACTGGCCGCGTCAAATTCAATGACGTCCAGGGCATTGCCTTGGGCAATCCCCGTGCAGGAGGCGCATTGCAAGCAGGGCGAAACCGTGGGCCCCTGCTCACAGTTCAGGGATTTGGCGAAAATACGGGCGGTGGAAGTCTTTCCGGTGCCCCGAGGGCCGCAAAACAGGTAGGCATGGGCCACTTTATTCAGGTTAATGGCGTTGCCCAAAGTCTGGGAAATGGCCTCCTGTCCCACCAAATCTGCAAACAATTGTGGGCGGTACTTGCGATACAGGGGGATATAAGTCTCTATGCGGGGTTGCGGACGAATCTCAAATTGATCGGTGGTCATGGCCCTGCCTGATTCTCCTGCTTGGGAAGATAGCATCAGTGTACTGAATTTGCCCCCCGGAATAAAGAGGCCCTCCGCCACGACTCCCAGAATCCGCTCTCTAGGCCCAGCGCCCTACCTCGTGCATCACCTGACCGGCGGCGTTCCGTAACGACGCCTCTCCAGGGTGCCGGACCCGCCATCTTGCAAGATTCGCCGGGAGCTGATCCTGTGCGGATCGCACCCCCATGCGGATGAACTCTGTCCAGGTGGGAATAATCTGATGCCAGGGCATTTTGCCAACGGCGTCCAAGAACCAGTTGCTGGCCGCCGTACTGGCCTGTTGTATGACCAAGGGGTGCTGATAGGGTGATAAATAATAGAGATAGCCGCTGTAGTAGCCATAGAAGGGGAGATTCCCGTTCTGGTTACGGGCGTACAAGCCCGCAGGACGGCCGGCATGGCCATGGACTGGAGGGTTCATGGGTCGATAAGGCGCTACAACAAGAGCGCTCTGGCGGGGCGCAGATGCCATCCTGAACTGGCTAAACTGGGGCGGGTATGGTTGATGAACAGACATGGGGTAAACCAGTTGGGGTGCCTGGGAGTGAGGCAATCACAGTTTTTATTCAATATCATAAAACGCCTCCAGCCCAAAGCGTGCCCTATTCCCTCGCGCTGACCAGCGGCAAGATCCCTCAGCGACCATCCGAAAAGTTTTCAGATCGGTGTGGCGACATGCCCCACAACCCGGAAGGGTGAACACTCCCAATAAAAAAGCCATTTTTCGGGGGCAATACAGCCTTACGAAAAATGGCAAAAGCGCAAATGAAAGAAGAGTTTGATTAAATTTTAATTCTGAACCCAGCCTATTTAATTTTCAAACCCAGCCTGTTTTGTCTATTCCAGCCTTGTGATTGCATAAAAACAATCATTATTCAGTCTGGAACAGTTTATTACCATTTGTTTACAGTTTGGCTACAGGCCCCGTCAACAGGCAAAAAAAAGCCTCTTCTGAAATCGAAGAGGCATTTAAACGCAAGAAACCAGTAGAGGAGGGAGGAGTGTGTGTTTGGGAGGGAGGGAGAGTGAGTCAAATTTGTAATTCCTGACTTACAAATATATAAAAACAATCTTTTTAAACTACGGAACGTATATTTAAGATATATTAAGACCCATTGAATTCAGCCCGCTATCACCCAGGCCCCATAAAGCGATGGGACGGATTCTGCTTTACCCCGATGCCAATTCTCGAGCCAGTTAATTCTCGCTGCCGCCCACATCAACAGTGCCATCAAACACATTGCGATGGGCCAATTTAACATGGCGCTTACTAACCTGGGTATAAATTTGCGTGGTGGAAATGTCGCTATGGCCCAGCAACTCCTGCACCACCCGCAGATCCGCCCCGTTCTCCAGCAGGTGGGTGGCAAAACTATGCCGAAAAGTATGCGGGGACACTTCTCGCCCAATCAAATACTTCAGATCCCGCACCCGTTGCCAGACTTCCCGGCGGTTAAGCGGGGTTTTCAGCAGGGAGCCTTTGCCCTCAAAACTCACCAGTAAGGGATCTTCTCCCTGCAGGCCGGTTTCCTCCAGGTATTGCCGCACAATCCCCAGCGAAACATCCCCCAGCGGAATCAGACGCTCCTTGTCGCCCTTGCCCACCACCCGAATGTATCCCCCTCCCAAATCAATGGACTTGACCTGCAAGGCCGTTAACTCGGAAACCCGCAGCCCACAGGCATACAGTAACTCCACAATCAACTTGTCCTGCAAGGTCAACTGATCGCAGGCCAGCAACCGGCTGACCTCTGAAACACTCAAGACCTTGGGCAACAACTTGCGCCGCCTGGGCAGCTCCAGCAAAGTCAGCGGGTTATCCCGCAGCACCCCTTTCATCTGCAACCATTCGTAAAAGCCCTTGATACTGCTGATTTTTCTGAGGATAGAGGCCGTGGCGTTGTTCCGGGCCCGCAGCTCTCCAAGGTAGCGGTTCACCTCCCGCCGTGAGATGTGATACAGCTTGACCCGCTGACTGTCATGATAGCTCAGGAACTCCAGAATATCCCGCTCGTAGGCTTCCAGCGTGTTGGTCGCATAGCCCCGCTCCGTGGATAAATGATCCAGATACTCCGATAACATCAAATACATACGACCACACCTTCTATAGACGGCCCGCACACCCGCTGACCGCATTATTTATTGTAAACGAACCGGGGAATCCCAACAGAATCTGTGGCCTGACTGCCAGTCGCCATCAGCCATCTGCCAGCCATTCCGCTTTCCGGTTGCTAGCGGGTAGCCCCACCACCACTCACCAGCCGCTTGAAATCCTCGGGGCGGGTGGTTTTGGACAGGGCATCCTCAAAGGTCACCAGTCCCTTTTGATACAGATCCTTCAAAGAGGTCTCCATGGTCTGCATCTGGTACTGGGCACCGGTTTGAATGGAGGAGTAAATCTGGGCGGTTTTCCCTTCCCGAATCAGGTTGGCAATGGCCGGAGTGATGACCATAATTTCAAGAGCCATAACCCGACCGGATTTTTCTTTCAGCTCGTTCAGTTTGGGTAGCAAGGCCTGCGATAAAACGGCCACCAGACTGTTGGAAAGCTGCACCCGAATCTGTTGCTGCTGCTCGGGGGGGAAGACATCCACAATCCGGTCAACGGTTTGCATGGCGCTGGAGGTGTGCAGGGTTCCCATGACCAGGTGGCCCGTTTCAGCGGCGGTCAGGGCCAAACGAATGGTTTCCAGATCCCGCATCTCACCCACCAGAATCACGTCCGGATCTTCCCGCAAGGCGGCCCGTAAAGCGTTATCAAAGCTGCGGGTATCCTGACCCAACTCCCGCTGGTGAATCACGCAACGCTTGGAAGTGTGTAAAAATTCGATGGGGTCTTCCACGGTTAAAATGTGGTGGGGCTTGGTGCTGTTGATATGATCGATCATGGCCGCCAGCGTGGTGGATTTACCAGAACCGGTGGGCCCCGTCACCAGCACCAGCCCTTTGGGTCGCTCGGCGATTTCCTTGACCACCTGCGGTAAATTGAGTTGCTCAAAGGTGGGCACATCCGCGCGGATGGTTCTTAAAGCCGCCGCGTAAGAGCCCCGATCCTTGTACACGTTCACCCGGAAACGCCCCAGCCCGGATACCCCGTAGGAGCAGTCCAAATCCCAGTTTTGCTCCAGCACCCGGCGCTGTTCGTTGGTCAACATGCTAAAAATCAGTCGCTGGCAATCCTCTTTGGAGAGCGGCGAAAACTCCATGCGCACCAGATTGCCATCAATCCGCAACACCGGCGGCAAACCGGCAGACAGGTGAAGGTCACTGGCTCCCCGCTCAAAAACCTGTACCAGTAATTCTTCCAGAATCATGCCTAGAGTCTCGCTCCTCTTTCCCATCAGGGGGGTTATTGCTTTCGGTGGCCAAGCCCGCCAAACCGGGCCAAACAGCCAGGGGTTCCTACCCCATCACGGGCTTGCGTAACACGGGTCCATCCATCTATCGATATCGCTCTATATCGCTGTATCGCCTGTGCCGCACCGCCTGTTTCAAGGTGTGCCTTTACCGGCATATACGTTCTTCTCATTGTATCGAAATTCCAGACAACGCCTTACATCAGACGGTCCAGAGAAGCATAAATTCCCCCAAACGCATGAGTCTCCAGAGTGATGGTTCCGTGCGTGTCACTGCATCGGGATATCCTGAAAGTCAGCGCCATTCCCCATCGCCCAGTTTTCCGGGGAAACGCTTATAATAAGGTGATGATGAACGGGAAAGAGGCCAGTCAATCTCTGCTGCCAGAGAAAACCCTCCGCCTGATGCTGAGCATCGCCAGCACCATCCTGATGCTGGGCGGTTTGACCCTGTTAATTCAGTATTTCTACGCCATCACGGCGTTAATGGGCAGCGTGTTGATTGTGACCTACATTCTGATTGGGCCGGTCAATTTACTGGAGAAAGTCATTCTGACCTGCTCCCGATGGGGCCATCAACAGCCACTCTACCGCTTTATTGCCCAACGTTCCCCCGAAGCCAATCCCCGGATTCTGGCGGTTTTAATTGTCTACGCGGTGGTTCTCATCGGGCTCACCCTGGGGGGGATTCGCTTTTTACCCATCCTGGCGGTTCAGCTGGGGGATCTGGGCCAGCGACTGGGCGTTCAGGCCATGGAAGCCTCGGATTCGGCCATTGACTGGGTTGATCGTAATGTCGGGCAAGGGACCTTGCGCAACGTCTTTAAAACAGACATTCAGCAGGCAGAGCGACAAGGCATGGTAAAACACCACTCCGATGAGGGCAAACCCGTTTCCGTGGAGGAAAAAACGGTCATCCAGCAAAGTGTGATTCAAAACGCCTTGTCCCAGCTGGAAAATTTTCTGATTTCGGCCATCCCCAACCTGATTGCCGTGGCCACCGGCACCGTCAATGGCCTCATCTATTTTATAGCCGGACTCATCCTGACGTTTTACTTCCTGATTGACGCCAAACGTATCAAGCAGGAATTTTTGCGGATTCTGCCCCTTCATAGTCGCCCCACCATGGGCTATTTGCTGGAAACCTTCCATCAGGTCATGTTTGCCTTCGTCAAAGGGCAAGTGCTACTGGGTATTTTAACCGGCGTTTACATGTTCCTGATTTACTCCATTTTCCATGTGCCCTACGCGTTCTTGCTGGGTTCCATTTTCGCGCTTGCCGAACTGCTGCCCGTGGTGGGCACCTGGATTGGCATTATCATTGGCCTGACCGTCATTCTGCTGAACATGGATCCGGTCACCGCCCTGTATGTATGGGCCTGCTCTTACGCTTACCAAACGGTGAAAGATAACATTCTGGCCCCCAAAGTGGTGGGGGATGTTATGGGCCTGCATCCCATGGTCATTCTGCTGGCATTGATGATTTGCGCCCAGGTCGCCGGACTGCTGGGGGTTTTACTGGCCTTACCTCTGGCCAGCGCCCTGAATGTGATCATTCGCCTGTTACTGGAAAACGACGCCAGGGCGTCGCAAAACGCAGACCCAACAACATCGGGAGGCGACGCGCATGTCCAAGCCAGCAACGCCTGAAGCGTCGTCCCCTGTCACCGGGCAGGCTGTTTTATTTTCTCCGCTGACCCGGTTGAACCTGTTTATACTGTGTCTGATTTTTCTGGCTTACGTGGGCATCTCACTCACCGAGCGACTGCCCGCGATTATCGCCATGTTGGCCGCCTCCCTGATCCTGACCTATTTATTGCTCAGTCCCGTTCAGTGGCTGGAAGCAGCGCTCAAACGCCTTTTCAGCAAGCAGAAAAAAATCCCCTCAGGCATGGCCAAAGTGCTGGCCATCGCCCTGGTGTACCTGGTGGGATTATCCCTCTTTGGCCTGACCGTGTTGCAAATTGCCACGCCCCTCTCCCTCCAGATCAAGGGTTTCGCCAAAGACATACCCCAACACTTGAACAAGGCCAATCCGGAAACACTCACCCTCGAGAATAGCACAGTGCGACCCACCGTCGTGCGAAGGGGGCCCACGCAGCACGCCAGCCAGACAGGCTGGGGAACCCCTTTAAAACAAGCGACGGCCCAAAGCTCCAAAGCGCGCATTTTATCGGGCACCCGCAGGTTAGTCACCCAAAAATTCACCGGTATTTTTAAAAACTACGCGGCCAAACTGGGTCGCTATGTACTGGATATTGGCACCACAGCCCTCAGTAGCATCATTTATATTTTAACCACCCTGGTGCTAACCTTTTATCTACTGCTGGATGGCAAAACCCTGCAACAGGGACTGATCAACCTGATGCCCAACCGGCACGAGGCCGCCGCCAGACAGTTCCTGACCCGGCTACACCGACAGTTCTACACCGTGGTTAAAGGGCAAGTGCTGATGAGCTTTTTATCCGGCAGCCTGATGTACGCGGCCCTGCTCATTCTGGGTGTGAAATACGCCTTGTTGCTGGGCGTTATACTGGGTGGTGTGTCCATTCTCCCGGTCATTGGCCCCTGGCTGGGCTTATTACCCATCATTGCCGTGGTGGAAATGGGCGGCAACCCCATTGATATCCTGCCCGTCCTTTTGGTGGCGGGCTGCTTTTACCTGCTGAAAGCCTACTGGTTGTGGCCCAGGCTGGTCAGCCGCAAGTTTGATCTGCATCCCATTCTGTTTATTTTGACCTTTTTAATGTGCACCAAAATGATGGGCTTCTCTGGCATCTTTTTATCGTTCCCCATGGCCAGTGTGGTGGGGGTGTGGATGGACATCCAGAAAGCCCGCCACAGCAAGGCTTACCTCACCCGGAACCATTAATTTCCAAGAGTCTCTATGAAACCCGCTTGCCCATAATGACGGGATGCTGAGCCCCGGTACAGGTGGGAATGTTGTTGGGAAGCCCCTCTAAATTGGCCCAGGCCAGCAAGGCAAAGGCCAGGGCCTCTTTGTACTGATCGGGAATCCCAAAGTGGGCATGCATTTTTACCGTGATCGCTTGCTGTTTCTCCGCAAACAGAAGCCTTAAATTTTCCAGCAGCACCGGATTAAACGAACCGCCACCGCCCACCACCACTTCGGATACCGCATAGCGGGGAAACACAAAGCGTTCATAGGCATCCGCTATGCTGGCCGCTGTAAACCGATTGAGGGTAGCCACCCAATCCGCCGGAGCAATCTCGGGAAACTGAGACAATAATTGCTGAAAATAGGGCGCCCCAAATAACTCACGCCCCGTGGTTTTGGGAGGTTGTTGCGCCAAATAGGGATGACTGAGTAAATGGGCCAACAGCCCCGCATGCACTTGACCGCTGGCGGCCACCGCCCCGTCGGCATCGTAGGCTTTGCTAAAAAAGTGATCCATGGCCGCATCCATCAGCATATTGCCGGGGCCGGTATCAAAGGCCATCACCGGTAAATGCTTCTGCTGCGCCTCAGCCAGGGAAGGCACCACGGTGACATTGGCGATGCCCCCGATATTCTGGATACAGCGACCCGTGGTTTCATGCTGAAACAGCCATTGATCGGCAAAACAGACCAAAGGAGCCCCATGCCCCCCTGCGGCCATATCCCGGGGACGAAAATCGGCAATGGTAAGGACGCCCGTTTTTTCGGCAATCAAGGACGGTTCCCCGATTTGCAGGGTGCCCCCCAACTGACCGGACTGGCTGGGCGGCCAATGGTACAGGGTTTGCCCATGCGAGCCAATGGCGTCAATCTGAGAAGCTGGGATATCGTGCGCCTGCATCAGACCCCAGGCGGTTTCCGCAAACAGGGTGCCTACCTCTATATTTAACCGGCAAAAATCTTCCAGATGAATCTGCTTGTCCGCCATGCAGCGCAGCAAGCGTGCCCGCAGATCAGCGGGCATAGGCTGACTGTGGGTGGCCAGAATCTCATAACGCAATTGGGTGGACTCCAGGGCGAAACGGGCCAGACAGGCATCCACCCCATCCACGGAAGTGCCCGACATCAGCCCCATCACCGTCAGCGGACGTGTCGTCCTGCTATCCACCTTGAACAAACAGTCGCTCCAATCCCCGCAGCACTTTATACAAGCGGCGTTCCTGATGCTTGATCAACGGGTCTACCAGAATGGTGAAAGCGCCCATACGCTGCCCCACCCAAATATCGGTCAGGGGACGATCGCCCACCATGGCCACTTCCCGGGCGTTCAGGCCAATCATTTCCAGGGCCTTGCGAAACTGGGAACGC
>DAIDMR010000240.1 GCA_027448865.1 Vampirovibrio sp. | reverse complement strand
CATTATTCCCAACTTCGATTTAATCAACACCGAGCTGGCCAAGTACAGCCAAAAACTGGCCCAAAAACCGCAGGTCATTGTGTTGTCCAAGATTGACGCCGTGCCCGAAGAGGTGCTGGAGCATTACCGGGCGGAACTGGCCCAGAAAACCCAGGGACTGGTCTTTGCCATTTCCTCGGTGACCCATCAGGGTATTGATCCCCTGTTGCACCACGTCTTCCGCCTGCTGGAAGAACTGCCGCCCGATGAGGAAGTGGTTCCTCTGGTGGCCGATTTACGAGCCTTTGACAACGATGACAGCCACTTTGAGATTCATCGCAGAGGCAAGGTATTCACGGTGGTCAGCGGCAAGATCGATCGCCTGTTCAGTGTGACCGACATGAAAAACCGGGAAGCCTCCCAGCGCCTGATGAACATCATCAGGGCCATGGGCGTCTACAAGGAACTGGCCCGACAAGGCGCTGAAGAAGGACACATTGTACAAATGGCCGGTCTGGAATTTGAGTATTACCCGGATGATGAAGACGCCATGGCCGAGCCTCTCGGGATAGAGGATTAACTTATCCCCCATTCAGCAGGGCATTGCGATTGTCCAGCTCCAGAATAACCCGAATCAGCAGATAGGCCACCTGAATGGCCAGCACCGAAACGCCTCCCGCCGGGTGCAGGCCCACCGACTGCCTGCCAACAGGCCCTACAATAGCGGACGCAGGGTCGGCTGCCGGGCGTTCGGGAGACGCCGCATCCGTAGTCACCGGGCCCCCCTTTGCCCCTTGGCCGGCGCGTTCACTGGCGTTGGGGGTGAACAGCAGGCGAATGGGGATGGCCACGGTGGCCGCCTGTTGCAGACCCGTTTCAATGGCTTGCAGGTAAGGCGCCGCTGCCGCCTCATGCGACATCACGGCCTGCCAATGACCGGCAGGTTTATCCGTATCCGGCAAAATCACCGCCCGAAAGGAGCCCAGGGTCAGGGTCTCCACATACAGTACCAGTTGGGGCTCCGCCGATTCAGCAAGCCCCTCGGCCCCTTCTTCCGGTGTTTCAAAGCGCAAGGTAAAGGCCTGCGGCGGGTGGAAGGGGTAAAAGGGCAGGTACAAGGTCACCGTGGCCTCCAGGGCGCCTTGTGGTCCCTGTTTGATTTTCTCCGCCAGATCGCCCAAACCCTGCATCAGCGTCCCCACATCCCTCAAACCCGCCATGGCCGACGGATTCCCCTGCAACAACTTCAACAATTTCTGCTGGGCCGTATCCATTCGCCCTTGTAAAAAATCCTGTAAGGCCTCCAACGGCACTTTGGATTCTTCCTGTACCAACGCTTCCAGCAGGGCCTGCCCCACTGCCGGTTCCTGCTCTGACAACAGGGCCAACAGCTGAATCATTTCCCTGGGCAACTGGAACAAGTTCCGCAGCAACCGGGCAAAATCCTCAGCAGGCAAAGGCAGATTCCCGGCCATCAGGGCCGCCAAAGGTAACGTACCCGCAGGCAAACCCGCCCCTGTGGACGGGGTGGGATTGCCAGCACTGGCGCCCTCCGGATTGGCAGGCCCACCAGCGGACTGGAGTCCATCTCCCTGGGCCGGGCCCCGAGACTGATAGGACTGTCCGGGTGGTCTGAAGTTAGGGCCTATAAAACTCACAAGCTGAGAAACTCCAGATTGGTCAATGAGACGCTGAATTGAGACGCCGATCATCCGTTACCGCCCAAGGCGGGCCGCACTGATCCAGTATCGGCCAAGCCCTTCAAAAGTTGAGCCCGCTTTAGAATAGTCTCCATTCCAAAATAAAAGCACGACTGGCCTGCAACTGAGCAAATGCGGGCGGCAGGTCATACAGACCGCCCAGAGCGTCTATCCGTCTGAATGCCAATGGCCGCCCTCCCAAAAGACTGTTCAGAATCGGGACAGGTACGATATGCTGTTCCTGAGACGGTCACCCGGAAAATGGACTGACCGGAAAGCCGGAGGAGGAGGCGAATTCTTGTGATCCAGCGTGTCAGGGTTGGGCAAGCACCATGAAAAAACACAACCGGGCATCCAGTCTGGCAGCCGCCCCTGTCATTCGCACGGCCATCCCGACGGCCTTCCTTCTGCTTGCGTGTCTGGGCCTCTCTGGCTTGACGGCCTGCACCCACCCACAAAATTCCCCCACCTTCTCCCAAATTCAGCAGAGGGGGCAACTGTTGGCTGGGGTCAACTACAACAGCCATCCTTTCGCTTACCTGAGCGCTGAGGGCAGGCCACAGGGGTTTGATATTGACCTGCTGACAGAAATTACCCGACGACTTCTGGGAAGTCCCAAAGCCGTGCGGTTCCATCAGATCTTTGCCTCAACCCGGCTCATGGCCCTGAATACCGCCAGCCTTGACGTGGTGGCCGCTACACTCAGCATCACACCCGAACGGGCCAGACTGATGGACTTCAGTGAACCCTACTTCGTGGCCCACCAGATTGTGATCGTCCCAAAGGCCAGCCCGGCAAAGCACCTGAGGGATCTGCGCGGCAAAACGGTTCTGCTGGTGGCAGGCACCACCAGTGAGGCTGTCATTCGAGCCCGCCTTCCCCAGGCCCGATACCGAACCTTCCCCAGCCTGAGCGAGGCCTTGAGCGCCTTTAAAGCCAAACAGGGAGAGGCTCTGAGTAGTGATGACGCCTTGCTCTCTGGCTTTCTCTCAGAGCATTGCGATGTTCGGCGCTTACCGGAAACGCTGTCCAGGGAGCTTTACGGGCTGGCTTTTCGCAAAAGCAGCGACCCCAATCAGTCCAACAGCCTGAAAAACAGGGTCAATCAGGCCCTTCATGCCATGCGAGCTGACGGCACCCTGAA
>DAIDMR010000239.1 GCA_027448865.1 Vampirovibrio sp. | reverse complement strand
AACCATCACCGCAGGCGATTGGGCCTGCACCCTCTGAAAGATCTTTAAGTAGGTCTGCCGGGGCCAGGGCACGGGCCCAAAGCGTCTGGACAGGCGCGCAATGGATTCATCGTCAATCAACACCAGGGTCACCGGGCTATTGGTGGCAAGAGGGGCTGACCAACCACACCAAAGGTCATAAACGGACAGTTCCTGCCGTTGCCCCCAAAACCAAAGCCCGAACAGAGCGGCCAACGATAATATGGCCGGTAAAAGTCGGCCATAAGTCCACAGTAACCCTTTTCGCAAACAGTTAGCCGACACTCCGGCATTCTCCCTGTCTGAATGTTAGCCATCATCCGATATGTAATTCACGTCAGCGGAGAGTTCCCGCCGGTTGGACGGCAGCAGGCACCCGCGATCGGTCCTCGGGATATTCCTGCCCCCATCCTTATCATAGCCTTATTCCCTGTTAAGGAATCCGGTTTTTACCTGAGATGCCACAAAAAGCCTTGCGCATGCCCCCGAGGGGCCGGTTTCCCCTCGGGGGCCCGTGCCCTTCAAAGCAAACGTAAAGATTTGGCCCTTCAAATTGCGCATTGCAGGCTCAGCCATTATGATCATCCGTGATATTGCTGTCTTTCAGACAAAGTACAGCTAAAGAATGGCAGTATACCGGGCAAGCAATATTTTTGTAAATATATATAAACAAATAAAGGTCATGCTGACATCAAAACCAGATTCATGGGTTTTATGCACATACAGAGAGAAATCATTTGATTGAGAGCTATACAGAGAGAGCATCCCCAAGGAGATATTGAGAATGGATATTAATAATTTTCAAGCGAAACTCACCCGTTTTGCCAACGCAGGCCTCTTTAGAGACAAAGGCGCCGAAGCAGAACGGATTAAAAAAGAAAATAACCTTAGGGCTCAAACTGGCCCGGAAGCGGATACCGTTGAGATTGACTTCGGTCGTTTGGCCGGGTTAAGTCAGCAATCTGGCAGTGGACAATCCGGTGTAGGCAAATTGGTTAACGACATCAGCCAGATGTCCATGGAGCAGGCCCAGGCGGCGCTTCAAAACCCTGATATCTTCGCCAAACTGGTAAAAGGCGGTATTCTGGAGTAAGTGAAACCGCTGGCAGCGCCTTTGACTTACAAGCGGGGAGGAGCTCGCTTGCACAGTAAGATTGTCCTGCCGGAAAATGCTTCACGGCTTCTATCAGGGTTGGTTAAATTGGCTGGCTGGCTTAAATAAACGCTTCAAGAAACGATGTGGGCTTAAAAATAGAGAGGACTGGGCAACCCGTCGCACCACCCCGAATCGGGTTCAAGTCGTGCGTGGCATGGCAAAAAAACCCTCCACAGAAATGAAACGCACCGGGGCCAAATGGCTGGGCTCATTGGTCTGCCCTATGGCGAAGGGTTGACAAACGAGCGATAATAAAGGGGTTGGCATCGTGCAAAATCCCGTTGATGGATTTTTACGGCCGGAATTCACCTTTATTCACCGCGTAGGCCCTCCATGTCACAGTCTACATCGCCTCCCTTCGACTTTAAGACTGCTTTGCTTCGGTTACCAGATCAACCCGGTGTGTATCGCATGTTTGGGGCGGATGGCACACTGCTTTACGTGGGCAAGGCCAAGAACCTGAAGAATCGGGTCAAAAGCTATTTCCAGAACCCCGCGGGTCTGGCTCCCAAGGTCGCTGTGCTGATGCAACAGGTGACCCGCTTCGACTATATTTTGACCGATACGGAGATTGAGGCGCTCATTCTGGAGTCTAACCTCATCAAGCAGCATCGGCCCAAGTACAACATTCTGCTGCGGGACGACAAGAAGTTTCCCTGGATAGGGCTCAGCGCAGAAACCTATCCCCGTCTGTTTATCACCCGGGAACCCACGGGGCGGGGGAAATTCTTCGGCCCGTACGTCCACAGCAGCAACATGTACAAAACCTTGCAGGTGATTCGCAAGCACTTTCCGCTCAGGCAGCGGCGCAAACCCCTGTTTAAAAACCGGCCCTGCATGAATTACTCCATCGGTACGTGTTCCGGGCCATGCCAGGCGTTGGTCAGCCCCGAGGAGTATGCGGAAGTGGTGAAACAGGTGGAATTGTTTCTGAAGGGGAAGGCGGACGACCTGATAGAACGGCTGGCGCTGGAGATGGAACGAGCCAGCGAGGCGCTCAACTTTGAGCTGGCCGCCAAATTGAGGGATCGGTATCTGGCGGTGCAGGACGTCGTGGCTCAACAAAAAATCTACTACCCGGACACCAAAGTCAGCCAGGACATTGTGGCAATGGCCAGCAACGCCCGCCGATGCGCCATTGTGGTACTCAACATCCGCCGGGGCAAGCTCATTGGCAGCCGCCCGCACGATATCGCCCTCACCCATCAAAGCAGCCCCGAGGAGGCCTATAATGCCTTCCTGACTCAGTATTATCAGGACGAAGAATCCGAGGATCTGCCCGATGAGATTATCCTGCACGCGCCCATTGAGGATGAAGGTTTGTTTCAGGAATGGTTAACGGCAAAACGCGGCAAAAAAATCAGCATTACCCAGCCCCAAAAGGGCCTGAAACGGGAATTAATCGAGCTGGCCATCAAAAACGCCACTGAAACCCTGGAACAAGCGCAAGGGCAGGAGGAAAAGAGTCATCGGAACGACCCGTCCAGGGCGCTGTTAGAACTGCAAACCACACTGGGACTGCCGGAGTTTCCGGCCCGCATGGAATGTTATGACATTTCCCACTTCCAGGGGTCGCAAACCGTGGCCTCCATGGTAGTTTTTACCAATGGCGTCCCCGATCGCAAAGCCTACCGCCGATTCAAGATCCAGATTGCCGAAGGGGAACCCAATGACTTCGCCAGCATGCACGAGGTGATCACCCGCCGGTTCCGGAGGGCCGTTGAACAACAGGAAGGTTGGGAGCCGCCGAATCTGGTCATCATCGATGGCGGCAAGGGACAGTTATCCTCCGCTTTAGAGGCCTTGGGCGCACTGGGCGTGCATGATCAGCCCATCATCTCCCTGGCCAAAAAGTTCGAGGAAATTTATCTGCCGGGAGAGTCCCGACCTGTCTTGCTATCCCGCACCTCTGGTGCTTTATTTGTGCTGCAGCAAATCCGGGATGAAGCCCACCGGTTTGCCATCACCTACCACCGGGACTTACGCGGCAAACGAGCCACCCAATCCATTCTGGATAACATAAAGGGACTGGGCCCAAAACGAAAAGAAAGATTGATGAAGCATTTTGGCAGTATAAACAAACTCCAGTCCGCATCACTGGAGGAAATTGCCGGGCTACCGGGCTTCAACCAAAGCATCGCCCAAATTATACACAGTGCGCTGAAAGATTAACCGCCCCGGCGGGCAGATTCACAACAAACTCTCGGTCAGGGCCTTTACGGCAGCCTGGGTCCGATCTTCAACCCCCAGTTTTTGAGTCAGGTTGCGAATGTGGGTTTTCACGGTGTACGGAGAGATTTCAAGCAACACACCAATCTCTTTATTACTTTTTCCCTGAGTAATCAAGCGCAGTACATCGAACTCCCGCTCCGTCAAATCAAGACGTTTAGAAGCCCGATGAGACAGGGTTGGCGCAGCAGCGACCTGCACCGGATGGGCATCCGATTGGCCAAAAGCGCCCAAGGCTTTCCGGGCGATCAGGGGGTCGAGCCAAAGTGCCCCTTGAAGCACACAATCAATGGCCAACCGCAGCCGTTCCACACTGATATTTTTAACACAATAGGCATCAGCCCCAGCGCTTAAAGCAGCGCTCACCTTCTCTTCGGTATCGTGGTAGGTAAATATCAGGACCTTGACCTCAGGGTGGTGCTGCTTGATGAGACGCGTCGCCTCAATGCCGCCCATTCCAGGCATCGAGATGTCAAGCAGCACCAGATCGACTGGTTTTGTTGCCAATTGCGCCAGCAATGCATTCGCACTTGCTTCCTCGTATACTCCGGAGAATATCTGCATCTTCTCCAGCGCATGTTTTAAGCCCATGCGGGTAATTTCGTCATCATCAACAATCATGGCTTGCAGACTCGATGTGACGACAGATTGATCAACCATCAAACAAAACCTCATTGCAGAATACTCATGATACTGAATGACGTGAAACTGGCCTGATAAACTCAAGCTTGAAATATGAACCGATACTATTGAAGCCAAAACATTCGCAAAAACAGGGGTATGTTATATCTTATACTTTAATGGGATGAATAGCCACAAACTGAAAGAATGGTTCAAAATAATCATTAAACTCAGCCTTTTGGACTAATCCTAACAATCAAGGAAATACGCCTGAAACTGTTTTTTAATACCACTAAAGCGAAAAACAGTAATACCGTATTTAATTGCCTAAGGGGTGGGTATAATAAATAAGTTATACGCCCTGTCCGTGTCTAAAAGACAAAGAATCCCCAATGAAAAAGAATATTCTGGTAGTCGAAGACAATGAGCTCAATTACAGACTCGCTGAATATATCCTGACCCAAAACGGCTATGCGGTAGAGTGGGCTTGCAACGGAAAAGAATGTCTGGAGAAGATAAAACAGACCGGGTATGCGGGGATTTTAATGGATGTTCATATGCCGGAGCTGGATGGGGTTGCGGCTACAAAAATTATCCGACAAACCTACTCTAAAGAAGTATTACCCATCATTGGCGTTACCGCAGATGAAGAAAAGACTGAACTAGACGTCCTGATTCAGGCAGGCATGAATGGACATCTGTCCAAGCCCTATCATATTGAAACATTATTAGCAAAGGTTCAAAACCTCATTTCAAAATGCGAATCCACCCAGCAAATAGCCATGGACGAAAATAACCCCGCTCCGATGGAAGCGGAAACCGAAACGGAGTGGTTAGATTTCACGAAGGTTCTAAGGCAGTCACAAGGAGATCTATCGCTGCTAAAAAAGACTGGGCCACTCTTTAGTAAAACAGTTCGAGAATTATTGTCACAAATAGATCAGTCCTTATTTGCAAATGACAGGTCTGCACTATTGTTTCATCTGCACCAATTAAAAGGGTTAATTGGCGCTTTTACCACAGAAGGCCCCTTTCAAACAGTCTGCTATCTGGAAGAGCTGGTCACAAAAAATGATTTGACGACAGTGACCACCCTATTACCTGCTCTTAAAAAAAACATTACTGCGCTGAGTGATCTGCTCATACAAAACCTGCGCTAACCAAAGACTCAAAAAGCTGAGTGAGGTTCCGGTCGGGGAGGGGGTGGTTGGGGATTGGGTAAAAAAATCTGTCATCGCGAAAGCAAAAAGCGCCAGTATTGCTACTAACGCTTTTTCTTAAATAAACCCTTGGCAGAGCGCTATCTTTCCGGGACCTTACGGTCCGAGTATTGTCGCGGTGAGCAGTCTTTTCGGCCGTGTTCGGAATGGGAACGGGAGTTTTCCTGTCACTAAACTACCAAGGAAAC
>DAIDMR010000238.1 GCA_027448865.1 Vampirovibrio sp. | reverse complement strand
GCTGATGCATTTACTCAAAACATTAAGTCCCCGTAAGGGTTTCCAGCACTCGCTGTTAGTCGCTAGTTTGGTTTTGTCCGTTTCTGTTTCTCTGGCCGGTTGTGCCGGGGGCGGTGGCGGCTGGCAAATGCCTCCCCCGGTAGTGGAAACCACTCGTGCGGCACAGCAGCCCTGGACGGTTAACTATGCGGCTACCGGTACCCTGGAGGCCAATAATCGCATTGATCTGAACACGGAAACGCCGGCGGTTGTCAGCCACATTCTGGTGAAAGAGGGCGACATGGTCAGGTTGGGTCAGGTGCTGATGCGCTTTAAGGCGGACAAGCAACTGGCTCAGGTGCAGCAGGCCGCCGCTGGAATTACGGCCTCTCAGGGTAACGTGGAACAGCAACAGGCTGGTATCAGTCAGTTTCAGGCGCTGGCCGAAAGCACCCGGGTTAAGTGGCAATTGAGCAAATCCGAATTAGCCCGTTATGAGCAGTTGTACCAGGAAGATTTCGTCTCCCAGCTAGAGTTGGACCAGAAGCGTACCGCTTTTCAATCAGCCGCTTCCGAGTATCAGGCTGCCTTGCAACAATTGAACGCGGCCAAGGCCCGGGCGTCTCAGGCGGCCTCTTCCCTCGCCCAGTCCCGGTCGAGTTACCAGTACAATCTGGCTTTGGCTGGGGAAACCGTGGTACGGGCCCCTTTTTCGGGAATTGTGGGCACCAGATACGTGGATCTGGGTGATTATGTGGCCCCTACCGAGAAGTTAATGACACTGGTGGACAATTCAGTGTTTCGGATTGCCTTTACCGTGCCGGAACGCTATCTCAGTCAACTTAAGCTGGGGTTGCCAGTCTCGGTCAAATTCGAGGGGCTGGGTGGCAAGATCGTGAAAGGACAGGTCAATTTTGTAGACCCGGTCATTGACGCGGACGCCCATACGGTGAAGGTAAAGGCCTTGCTACCTTCGGCCCCGGGCCTGAAGGATGGCCTGCTGGGGGATGTCTCACTGGCTTTGGGCGTGATTTCCGACGCGGTGGTCATTCCGGAGGAGGCCATCGTCCCCCAAGGCGAAAAGACCTTTGTTTATGTGGTCAGACACGAGATTTATCAGCCTCGCACTGAGGCGGGCAAGGAAAAAGCGCCTGCCAAAGCTGAAGAAAAATCTGCGAAGCCATCGGAGCCGGTTGATGTGGCCCATTTGCAGGAAGTGTCCGTTGGATATCGGGAAGCAGGCAAGGTGCAAGTAGTCAGCGGGCTGCGTCCCGGCGATCGGGTCATTGTCAGCGGCTTGCAAAAGGTCAGCGACAATCTGCCGGTGAATCCTGATCCCGCTCCTCCCAGTGGCGCCGGTACGAAAGGGAACTAGCCATGTGGATTTCCAATATTTCCATTCGGCGTCCGGTACTGGCCACCGTGGTTTCCGTTCTGATGATTCTCTTCGGCCTGGTCAGTCTGTCCTTTCTCTCCGTGCGGGAGTATCCGGACATCGACCCGCCGATTATCTCCGTGGCTACGGTGTACCCGGGGGCCAGCGCCGAGATTATGGAAAGTACCATCACTGAGCGGCTGGAAGATGAACTGATTGGTATTGAAGGCATTCGCAGCCTGAACTCCGTCAGTCGAGAAGGCATTAGCAACATCATTGTGGAGTTTGAGCTGGATCGGGACGTCAACGTGGCCGCTCAGGATGTGCGGGATCGGGTGTCCCGGGCTCGTGGGCAGTTGCCCGATGATATCGAGGAGCCCATTATCTCCAAGCAGGATACCGACGCCAGCGCCATTATGTGGTTCAGTTTGTACGGTAAAAATTACTCCCCGCTTCAGATTACCGATTACGCCGATCGCTTCATCACCGACCAATTGCAGACGGTTGACGGTGTGGGCTCGGTCATTATCGGCGGAGAGCGGGAATATGCCATGCGCCTGTGGCTGGATCCCCACAAAATGTCCGCCCGGCAGGTGTCGGCACTGGATGTGGAAAAAGCGCTGCGGGCCGATAACGTGGATATTCCCTCTGGGCGCATTGAAAGCACCAACCGGGAATTTACAGTGCGTACCCAGGGCGAGCTGAAAACCCCGGATCAGTTTAACCGGCTGATTATCAAGCGGGTGAACGGGCTGCCGGTTTATCTCTCGGATATTGGGCATGCGGCCATCGGGGCCAAGGATGAGCGTTCTCTGGTGCGTTTTAACGGGCAACCGGCGGTGGGTCTGGGGATTGTCAAGCAGTCCAAGGCCAATACCCTGGATGTGGCCCGCGCGGTCAAGGCTAAGGTGCAGGAAATTCGCAAGACCTTGCCGCCCGGCCTGAGTATGGAGTCGGCGTTTGACAGCTCCATCTTCATTCAGCGCTCCATTGATGAAGTGGTGGAATCCCTGTTTGTGGCCTTCGGGCTGGTGGTTCTGGTTATCTTCTTCTTCCTCCGAAATCTTAAGGCCACCTTTATCCCCTCTATTTCCATTCCCATTTCACTGGTGGCCACTTTTACCATCATGTACTTTCTGGGGTACACCATCAACACCATCACCCTGTTGGGCCTGACTTTGACCATTGGTCTGGTCGTCGATGACACCATTGTGGTGCTGGAGAACATTTACCGCCGGATTGAAGACGGCGAAAAGCCCATGGAGGCTGCGGTCAAAGGCACTGAGGAAATTGGCTTCGCCATTATCGCCACCACGGCGGTGCTGGTGGCTGTGTTCCTGCCCATTATCTTTTTGGGTGGGGTATTGGGGCGCATTTTGAAAGAATTTGCCGTGGTGGTAGCCGGTTCGGTTATGATTTCCGGCTTTGTTTCCCTGTCTCTGACCCCCATGTTGTGTGCCCGTATGTTGAAAGCGGATCACGCTCAGGGGAAGCGTGGCTGGAATCCCGTTCAAGGGCTTTTGGATGCTTTTTATGCCTTCGTGGAAGGCTGCGCTAACCTGTTTGAGGCGACCTTGCGGGCTGTGATGACCTGGAAGTGGCTGGTTTTTTCCGCCGTGACCATTCTGGTGGTGGTGTGTGGGGCGCTGTATAACCTCATTCCCCGCGAGTTCCTGCCCACCGAGGATCGGGGTTCCATTCTGACCTTTGTCAGTTCCCCGGAAGGCTCCACCATGGACTATACGGATAAGGCGGTACGCAAGGCGGAACAGGTTTACATGAAGACCCCCGGGGTGGAAAATCTGTTCTCGGTGATTGCCTTGGCCGCTACCGGGCCGGGTCAGGTCAACAGCGGGATTATGTTCGTGGATCTTCAGTCCCAGGAAGAGCGAAAGCTGAAGCAGGATACCATCGTGAATATGGTCATGCCCCAGTTGCTCAGCATTCCTGAGGCCTTTGTGTTTCCCATTAGCCCGCCGTCCAGCCCGGTGCAGTCCTTCGGGAAACCCATTGAGATGGCCGTGCAGACCAATGGCGATATTAAAGAATTGGATGGAGTGATTAACAGGATTATCGGTCGCTTGGCCAAGGAAGTACCCTTCATGGTCAACGTGGACACCGACTTGAAGCTGAACAAACCGCAACTGGAAGTGCGTATCAATCGGGAGAAAGCCTCGCTGCTGGGCGTCTCTGTCCGGGATACCGCCCGTACCATGCAAATCATGCTGGGCGGTCTGGATTTATCCACTTTTCAGTACAACGGCAAGCGGTACGATGTGATGGTGCAGGCCCTGCCGGAGCTGCGGGCCACCCCGGATCAGCTGGCCAATATTTATGTGGCGGGTCGGGATGGCATGCTGGTGCCTTTGTCCAACGTGCTGGAGTACGCCGAGGCCGTGGCCCCCAAGGAGTTGAACCACTACAACCGGATGCGGGCCGCCACCATCAGCGCGTCACTGATTCCCATTCCGGGCGTTAGTCTGGGCGGGGAGCTGGAGAAACTGCGCCGCATTACGCAAGAGGAAATCACTCCCGGGATGCGCATTGCCTGGAAGGGCGAAGCAAAGGAGTTTTTCGACGCCAACTCGGCTACGTTCTTTGCCTTTGGCCTGGCGGTGCTGGTAGTCTTTTTAGTGCTGGCGGCCCAGTTTGAAAGTTTTAGCGATCCCTTGATCGTGATGCTGACTGTGCCGTTGGCCGTAGCGGGCGCGGTTTTGACCCTGTTTGTGTTGTCTTACGGGCCCATGCTCCTGAAAACCCTGCCCATGTTTGCCAACTGGGTACCCGTCAAGTACAACCTCAATGTTTACAGCCAGATTGGTCTGGTGTTACTGGTGGGTCTGGTGACCAAAAACGGCATTTTGATCGTGGAATTCGCCAACCAGATTCGGGAGCGGGAGCCGCAGAAATCCCCTCGGGAAGCGGTGATTGAAGCCTCACGTATTCGCTTCCGGCCCATCGTCATGACCTCTGTGGCCACGATTTTTGGGGCCATTCCCATTGCGGTCGGGTTGGGCGCTGGTGTGGACGGGCGGAAACCCTTGGGCGCGGTTATTGTGGGTGGCATGTTGCTGGCCACCTTCCTGACCCTGTATGTGGTTCCGTTGATGTACGACTTTGTGAAATCCCGCCAGTTGCGCAAAGCGGTCAGTCGCTAACAGCGAGACGGAAACCTGTTTTGAGCCCCTAGTGGGGCGGCTTTAAAATTCTGTTTTGTAATTCAGCATTATTGCATTATGATCATCGTACGGAATAAGCGAGATCTGGAAAGTGATCTGAAGGGATAATCACGCATGATGCATTCAATTGTGGGATGGGGTCGGTGGACAGTGGCTTTGGTCTTGATGAGCGGATTTTTAACGCTACCGCTGTCTCCAGGCTTTGCCGAGGAGAGATTGTTCCCGGAAGAATCGGGGGGCGTTGTGACCCTGAGTCCGGATGAGCGTGTTTTGGCCCATCATGAGGGCTCCAGCGCCGGGGTGGGTCAATTGTTGCACAACGATGAAGATCCGGATGCGGAAGTGACCGACAGCCTGTGGGGCAATCTGCTGTTGTCCATGGCCTATCGCCGGGACGCGGAGTTAAAGCACCTGGTCAAGAAAATGGGTGTGTCCAATAATTTGTTTCTGGCCAGCATTGCGGGCGTGAGTGGTTTAGGATTGGCCCAGAGTGTGACGGGACTGGCGACTTTGAATCGGGCTGAAAGTCTGGGGGATGAAGCGCATGGCGGCGGAGGGCACCGGGAAAGCAAAGGTGCCTCCATCATGGGGGTGGTGGGTAGCGGGGTGACGTTGCTGAGCATTGGCACGCACGTTTATCTGGAACATCGCTATAAAAAGCAGATTAAAGCCCGTCAGCAGATTATCAACCATCAGGTTCTGCACGTGTTGGAAGCGCTGGAGTCGGGCGGGAATACGGAACTGGTGCAGCCCCAACTGGTTTCGCTGGTGGGAGGACGGGCCACGGGCGAGTTTTTGCAATTGTGGCGGGCTGCCCATCCCTGAATGGTTGGCAGTCTAAAACGCTTAAAAACCCCGCTCTCGGTCTGAAAGCGGGGTTTTAGTCTTGAAACGGCTTTATTATGTGGAACGCTTGAAGTCCAGATTTTCTTTGCGCAAACGAATGTTTTGGGGCGTTACTTCCATCAGTTCATCGTTTTCGATGTAATCCAGACCAAACTCCAAAGTGACTTCCACTGGCGTTTGCAGGACTTCCAGCACATCGGCTCCGGCGGAGCGCATGTTGGTCAGCTTTTTGGTTCGGCAAACGTTCAGCACCAGATCCTGCGGACGGTTGTTCTCGCCCACGATCATCCCTTTGTAAACGGTTTGGCGGGGTTTGACGAAGAACACTCCCCGATCTTCCACGCCTTTTAGTGCGTAGGCGGTGGTCTCGCCCGGTTCACTGGCGACCAGTACGCCATTGCGGGTGCTGCCGATTTCTCCCACCCAGGGACGGAACTCACTGAAAGCGTGGGTCATCATGCCCTGGCCCTTGGTCATGCGGATGAATTCGCTGCGGAAGCCCAGTAGACCACGCGAGGGGATTTTGAACTCGACGACCGTACGGCCATTGGAGGTCTCCATGTGGCGTAATTCGCCTTTGCGCTGGCAGAGTTTCTCGATGCAGCTGCCGGTCATCTCATCGGGCACGTCAAAGATCAGATCTTCAAACGGCTCTTGTAATTGGCCGTCAATGGTCTTGGTCAGAACTTCCGGCTTGGACACCTGAAACTCGTAACCTTCCCGACGCATGGTCTCAATCAGGATGCTCAGGTGCAATTCGCCCCGACCACTGACCACAAAGCTATCGGTGGTCGATCCTTCTTCCACCCGCAGGCTGATATTGCTTTTCACTTCTTTCCACAGGCGGTCTTTCAGCTGGCGAGAGGTGACAAATTTGCCTTCCCGTCCGGCCAGGGGACTGTTATTCACCGCAAAGGTCATCTTCAGGGTCGGCTCTTCAATGCTGATCAGAGGCAAGGCTTCCGGGTTGCCGGGATCGGTCAGGGTTTCCCCGATTTGCACTTCCGGGATACCCGCCACGGCGACGATATCCCCGGCTTCAGCCTGATCAATCTCGATGCGCTTCAACCCCTGGAAGCCGAACAGCTTGGAAACCCGATGCTGGCTTAGTTTACCATCCCGCTGGAACAGGCTGACGGTTTGCCCGGTTTTGATTAGACCCCGTTTGATACGGCCAATGACGATACGGCCCAGATAATCGTTGTAATCCAGCGTGGAGACCTGTAATTGCAGGCTGGCGTCCTTGTCGCCGGGCGGGGGCTGGATGCGGTTGATGATGGTTTCCATCAGGGGCTTCAGGTCGTGCTTGCCCACTTCTAACGGTTCATCCATGGTCAGGGCGGACGTTCCGGCCAGGCCGCTGGCGTAGACCACCGGGAAATCCAGTTGATGCTCATCGGCGCCCAGCTCAATAAACAGATCTACCACTTTATCAATGGCCCGATCCGGGTCGGAGGCGGCCCGATCCACCTTATTGATGACCAATACGATGGTCAAGCCCAGTTCCAGGGCCTTGCGCAATACAAAGCGGGTCTGGGGCATGGGGCCTTCCACGGCGTCCACAATCAGCAGGGCCCCGTCCACCATGGTCAAAACCC
>DAIDMR010000237.1 GCA_027448865.1 Vampirovibrio sp. | reverse complement strand
ACCGGAAATCAGCACGTCCCGCACTTCGGGATGGTTTCGCAAATACTCGTAGGCGGCGGAAAAATCCACCTCGTGCTTACCACTGCCCACCAGTCGACTGCGGGTACAGTAGCGACAGTACACAGAGCAGGTCTCGTTGACCAAAAACAGAACCCGATCCGGATAACGATGCACCAGACCCGGGGCCACCATGCTACCGTCCTCCCCGCAGGGATCCACCATTTCGGCGGCGGTGGTGGTGAATTCCGCCATCCGGGGAATCACGGTCTTGCGAATGGCGTCGTGGGGGTTGAGCGGGTTGATTAAATCCAGATAGTAAGGGGTGATGGCAAAGGGCAAATTCTTGCCTGCTGCCTGAAAGGCTTTTTCTTCCTCAGCGGTCACTGGAATGTACTGCTTGAGGGCGTCTAGCGTGGTCACCCGGTTGCGGAACTGCCACTTCCAGTCTTGCCACTCTGGTTGTAATTTTTCCGCGGCAAAGTTTTTCAAGGGGGTAACGTTCAAAGGTAAGGCTGGTGGGTCCAGATGGTTGGTCAGCATTTGAGCCATGGTGGTTGTTCCCTTCAATTAATGAGCAGCATTTCTAATTGACGTGGTTCAAACTGTTCTTACATCGTTTCCGGTCTCTATCGCCTTCGGGCACTTTCGGATTGAGGGAGGGTTGGCGGGCTTGCCCCAAAGCAGTGTCATAATAGCCAAAGCCTTGGGTTGGGCAAACCCGCCAACGTCTCATTGATAGCAGGGAGTTGATCGTAAGAGCGCTTGCCGGATTCCTTAAAGCCGTTTTTCAAATCCGTTTTTCTTCAATGTCGTACACATCAAACCAGTGGTAAACCACTTTGCCCGGAGGCACCACTTCGGCAATGTAATCTTCCATAAACAGTTGCAGGGTGTCGGGCAACTCCTTAATGGTGCTGTAGCGATGCTGGTTGTTCCACTTCACCACGTCCAGGCGATCCTTTTGCTTGGCGTGTTGCTTCACCCACTCGCCCACGGCGGCGTCCGAAGCGCCGGTGGCCACAAAGGCTTTAAACTCATCGGCGTCAATGCCCGCAAAGTCGAAAAACAGTCTATCCAGCGGGCAATTGAAGTGGTATTCGCCATTGGTGCCGTTCAGCACGGCCCGGCACTTGTCCAGGGTTCGGCCAGCAATGACATAGCCGCCCAGCGTTTCCCGGGGACTGCGTGGATAGTCCTTGCTCAGATCCTTGGCCAATGTTTTGAGTTGTTCAGAAACAGTCGTCGTACTCATGAGGTGGATGTCCTTTCAAGTCTGACTGATTGATCACTGGGTTTTGGTCGATCTCTTTTCAAATCTCATTACTTAGAGTAATCTGGTTACTATAAGTAACTGCATTGCAGTATAAACCCACAAGTTCCTTTAGAAAAGTAGGCACTTCAAAGTAACTGGTTTTACTTTCAGCACGCTTTTCTGCACCGCTCAGTTTATGGTACATGATGCCCCCATGCCCCAGCGACCGTTAAAACCCATCCTGCCCCCCAGTCCGTCGGGTTGCCCTATGGACTCCTTATTGCGCCTGATCATGGGCCAGTGGACCTGCTACATTCTGTGGGTACTTTGCTCTCAGGGCCCGCAGCGCTTTGGCACCCTCAAACGCAATATTCCGGGCCTATCCGCCAAAGTTCTTACGGAGCGGCTTCGCCTGCTGGAAGATGCCCGTATTTTGTATCGGGAACATGTGCCCAGCATCCCACCCCAGGTAACCTATGGACTGACCGACCGGGGCAAGGAACTGTTAACGGCCATGGATGAGCTGTTCAAAATTGCCAAGCGCTGGCAGGATGAGGACGCTGAAGAGTCTGTGGCTGATTACGACAGATATAACGGTTAAAATCGGTTGGCCTTCCGGGCTTGGGATAGTATGATAAAGCCATGATCAAATTGGTAGCGCTGGATCTGGACGGCACCGTTGTCAACGACCAGCTCAAAATCAGCGAATCCGTGTTGAAGCTTTTAAAGCACCTGATCACCGAGACTTCGGTGCGGGTAGTCATTGCCACTGGACGGATGTTCAGTTCGGCTTTGCCCTTTGCCCGGCAAATCGGGGTGGTGGAGCCTTTGGTGACTTACCAGGGGGCCATGGTGCGAGATATCACCGATGGCCATGCCTTGCGCTCTCATACGCCCATTGCCCTGCCTCTGGCCCAAGAGGTCATGCGAACGCTGGTGACCGATGGGTACCACATCAACCTGTATATGGACGATCGGCTGTGGACCCATCCCACCAATCACCATGCCGGTTATTATCAAAAGGCCGCTGGTGTAGAGCCCATTTTTACCGAGGATCTCCTGGGCAGCATGACCCAGGACCCCACCAAGATTATGGTCATTGACGATGAGCGGCTGGATATTTTGCTGGCCCACCTCAGTTCGCACTTTGCAGGGCGCTTGTCCTTTTGTCGCTCTCGTACCAATTTCTGTGAAATTATTGACGTGTCCGCTTCCAAATGGAACGCCTTGAAAACGCTGGCCGAAGAATGGGGCATTGAGCCGCAGGAAATTATGGCCATCGGCGATCAGGGCAATGATCTGTCCATGATTGAGCATGCCGGGGTCGGGGTGGCCATGGGCAACGCCCCGGATTATGTGAAAGCAAAGGCTAACTTCGTGACCCGCACCATCCACGAGGATGGGGTGGCCGAGGCCATTGAGAAGTTTGTACTGGGGCACTTGCCCTTGCGGGCTTGATTATGACCGAGACCGGCGTGAGACTTCCCTATAAAATTGGGCAGGGGTACGATTTGCATCGGCTGGTAACGGGTCAAAAACTGATGATCGGTGGGATTCAGATTGAATCGCCTGTGGGGTGCGAGGCGCACTCCGACGGGGATGTGGTGCTGCATGCCCTGATCGATGCCTTGCTGGGCGCTTGTGCGCTGGGGGATATCGGCGATCACTTCCCCCCGTCCGATGATCAGTATAAGGGCATGGACAGCAGCGCCTTTTTGGCTAAAATTCTGCCGTTGGTAACGGATACTGGCTACACGGCGGGTAACGTGGATGTCACTGTTTTTCTGGAAAAGCCCAAGCTGGGGCCGTATAAAATAGCCATCCGGCAAAAACTGGCCCAATTGCTAGGCATTTCGCTTAATTGCGTCAGCGTGAAGGCCAAAACCGCGGAGAAATTCCCGCCGGTGGGCACGCAAGAGGCCATTGCCGCCAGTGTTACGGTCCTCTTGTATCTCTCCACATAGCTTACTAAATTAAATTCTTTTCCAGTGGGCGTTGCCCCCTGTTACCCCCACTGGAAGGGGGACAGCGCTTGCCGCTCGTCCTGTCCCCCCTCCAGCCCTCCCCGGCTAAGAAAATGCAAAGTGATCCCATTGGCCTCAGACTTAGAGTCCTAAACCAAAGCAGGGGGCTGTTTGCCAGCGGACGTCTTTTGGCGGGACAGAATCGTTAACATGAAAGCCCCCAGAGCCATCCCACCCAGACTGACCCACTGTGAAGCGCTGATGTGCAGCGCCTGACTCCAGACCAGCTGATCGCCCCGCACAAACTCAAGCGCAAAGCGCACCAAACCCGCCAGTATAAAGAACCACCAGGTGGTAAACCCCTCAAAGGGCTTTTTCTGATCCAGCCTGACCAAAATGAAAGTCACCAGCACCATCAGCACCGTTTCATACAGCGGGGCCGGGTGGACGGCCAGACCGTGGGTTTCGTGTTGCAAGGGGTAATGGATGGCCCAGGGCAAGTCACAGGGGGCCCCATAGCAGCAGCCTGCCAGCAGGCAGCCAATGCGTCCAATGGCCAGACCCAGCGCAGCCGCAGGCGCCACAATATCGGCAAAATGCTGGAGCGGAATTTTTTTGAGACGGGTGTAAACGGCCATGGCCAAAAACGCCCCAATCACCCCCCCATACCAGACCAGTCCTCCCTTGCTGAGGAGGGAGCCCAGTGGATCGCTGAAAAACTGGGCTGGAAACCAGATGAAATAGAAGAGTCTGGCCCCGCCAATGCCCGCGATGATAAACCAGATCAGGGCTTCGGTGTAATCATCCACCCGATCCCCGGCCTGCCTGGCCCGCTGGGCGATGAAGGCGAAACCTACCAGAAAGGCCAGCGCCACCAAAACGCCGTAAGCGTAGATTTTAATGCCAAATAGTTCAAACAACAGCGGGTACATCGCTCATTTCCAGCCTTGGGGTTACATAACTCGGGAAGGGAGACTAACCTTTTAGTATCATAAGGGAATATGAATCAGGACTCAAATCAGGCCGTTTATTTTCAGTGTCAGTTGTGCGGGGAGTGCTGCAGTAGCTGGAATATTCCCATTGAGGCGGAAAAAGCGGAAGCCTTGCTGGAAAAAAACTGGGTTCAGCGGCGCTTGCAGGAGACTGGACGCCAATTACAGCGCCAGTTCGAAACCATGTACCGCATTCCTCTCACCGATGAGAACGTGTGCGTATTCCTGGGCGCGGATCGGCGCTGTCTGGTGGAAGTGCATGAAGGGCTGGCGCTCAAGCCCCATGAATGCCAGCGCTTCCCCTTTGCCACGGTTAAGGCCCCGGATGGCACAGCCATCCACGATACCTCGGCGGCATGCAAGTCTGTTTCCGAAAAACTTTTGCTGGCCTATCAGCCCATTCAGCCCCGACCAACCGGTCAGGCAGTCATCCCCGCCTTGCCGCATGCCGTTTCGGAAAGTATTTCCGAAACAAGCTCGGAAGAATGGCTGGCCGATGTGCAAGTTTTCCCCGAGCCGGTGTGGAATACCCTGTTTCGACCGATAGACTGGAAAACCTTGCAAACACTGCGGGCCGGAGGGAAGGACTGGTTCCAGTCGGATGACTGCTCGGCGGAGGATGCGCTATCGCTCGTTCACGCCAGTTTGAGCAACGAGCGCCCGAAAGCATTTCAATCTTCTTCAGTACGGCTGCCGTGGGGTTGGGCGTGGCGGCAACAGGCGCTGGTGGTGTACTTTTTGCGCAAGCCCTATCAAAGTTTCAGTCTGTTTCAACTGCTCAGTAGGGGGCTGTACCACGACCCCCGCCTGTTTGGCGAACCCGTACCCATGCGACAGCTGAGCCGGGTGCGCTGGTCTGCTGAGGGTGAGCGCCTGCTGAAAGCCTTTGTCTACAACCTCCTCACCCGCAATCGACTGCTGGCCTCGGGAGGCTCCATGCAATCGTTGTTAGCGATGGCAGAGGTAGCCGTTGGGCTGGTGCGCTGGTACGCCAAAGCCTTGGCGGTATTGCAACAGGCGGAAGCAACCAGACAGTCGGATGTGGCGACGGCCATTCGGCTGGTGGAACGGTATTACACCGGCCATCAACCACGATTTTTTCAGTTTTTCCAGTCCCGACTGCGGGGATGGTTGTTACTGCGCTGGTTATACCTTTTCTGAGGGTCTAAACCCTGAACGAAAAAGGTTAAGCATCGGGGTTCCGTCACTTGCCCGATCTTTTTGAAATAGAATTCAAGATTTTCTGAAATCGCCGATTCCATAGAGAACCGCAATATTTTGCGCAAACTTTAAAGTAGCGTTCACCGAATCGGGGGCTTTGACTGCCATGCCAACCGCGCCTGTCTTTTCCGTGTCACCCTTGTTCCGTCTACAGGTGGCCTGCTCACTTCTCATCTTCTTGAGTCTGGCCACCGCCGATTTTCTGGCTCCCGCCTTTTCCCAGACCCGCTACACCATGACCACCCTGCTGCACTGCACCCGGGAAGAAAGCATTATGAAGGCCTTTCAGCTGATGACCGAAGGGCCAGCGGAATCCTCGCTGCGACGGATTGTCAGCAAGCCGGTGCGGGTGGTGTTCAAGGACATGCGTTTACTCAACAAAAGCCTGAAGAATTATGACGCCCTGAGCTGGATGAGCAATCAGGGGGATCAGGTGATTTTTGTGAATGAAAAACACCGTCAGGCGCCGCCGGAGGCCTTGGCCGCCCTGATCGCCCACGAAGCCTTGCACGATGACGCCGAGAATTCCCTGAGCGAAGAAGTGGAAAGCTGGCGGTTTGAGGCCACCGTGTGGATGGCCCTGAAAGCCAAAAATCCGGCGCTGGCCCAGCTGGCCGAAGGTACCCATCCGCTGGTGGATCGGGAAAACCGGCTGGAGAAGGAGTTAAAGGCAGGGACACTGGAGGCCTTTGTAAGATCCAGTCCGGGTTATAAAGGCTTACCGGAAACCTCCCCCGGTTTTGGCGAGCGCAAGGCCATGCGATGATCATCTGCGGGCGT